>CP063848.1:623830-935746 GCA_015277795.1 Massilia sp. UMI-21
TATCTGCTGGGCCGTCCCGAACAGGGCGTGCTGGCCCCGGAGGCCGTGCGTTTCGTGTTCGGCGCCGCGCCGGACGATGCCGTCCTTGGTGCCGCTCTCAGTGCCGCTCTCAGTGCCGCCCTATGCTGCCACCGTGTCGGCGAACCGGCGGTCTCGCGCCCGGGCGTCGACCCGCGGCCGGAAGAGGGCATCGACCTCGATGCGACATCGGCCGCCGCCTACCTGGCGACGCACCCGGACGCCTTGCTGGTCGATGTGCGCGAACTGCCCGAGCATGCCGCCGCCACCGCCCAGCTGCGCGGACGCGCGGCGCAGCACGTGCCGCTGTCGCAACTGGCCGGCCGGGCCGCGCAATGGCTGCACGAGCCGCGACCGCTGGTGTTCCTGTGCCGCAGCGGCAACCGCAGCGCACGCGCCGCACGCCTGCTGCGCCGCCTGGGTCACGCCCAGGCGTGGCACGTCGCCGGCGGGCTGGCGCTGGCCGGCTGATCCGTTCTTGCAACACAGGTACGCATCTGGCGCCTGTGTACGTCACCGCACAGTAGCTGCCGCCGGCTTCTTCTAGCATGGCGGTGGCCGTGCGCGCCCTGCGTTTCCCTTTCCATCGACCAGCTTCAGGCGCAACGCGCGCCGGCGGTCGACAGCGCGTGCCCCTGTGTCGAGGTCCCTGTTGAATCAAGAGAAGAACCCGAAGGCTGAACCTGGCGCTGCCGCTGCTACTGCCGCTGCCGCTGCTGACGGTGCGCCTGGCCTGCGGACACTGCTGTCCGAACTGGACGGCGCCCTCGACGCCGCATGCGATGCGCTCGACAGCGCGCGCCGGCGCGGCAGCGAGCTTCCGCCCGCCGCCGACGCCATCCTGGACAACACGCCTTTGCTCGACGCCCAGCTGCGCCAGGTGCGCGGCCAACTGTTGCACGATCGCGGCGTACTGCCGCCGGCGGCACCGAATGGCCAGGCGCGCATCCTGGCGCTGGCGTGCGAGGCCGTCGCCCAGGACGAAGGACGCATCGATCGCGCCGGCCTGGCGCGTGTGCTTGCCGCGTCCCAGGACGCTGCCCATTTGCAGCTGGCCGAGCTGCGCCTGTTCCCGGCGGCGCTGCGCATCGCGCTGCTCGACGCCTTGCGCCACATCGCCGTGCGCGGCGCCCGCGCCTGCGAAGAACGCATCCTGGCCGCCGGCTGGGCCAAGCGCATGATCGACACCGCCGCCCATCGCTCGGGCGACCTGGTCTTGCTGGTGGCGGACATGGCGCGCGAGGTGGAACCCCTGGGCAGCAGCTTCGTGGCCGAACTGGCGCGCCGCCTGCAAGGCCAGGGCGGCGCCGTGGCGCAGGCCCTGGCCTGGATCGATGCGCGCCTGCTGGACGAAGGCTCCGGTATCGGCCGCCAGGTCCAGCGCGAGCGCGACACCATGGCGGCCGACGGCACGCTGGCGGCGAACATGCTGGCCAGCCTGCGCCTGCTCGGCGGCATCGACTGGCGCGCGCTGGCCGAGGAGGCCAGCGCCGTCGACGCCATCCTGCGCGCCGATCCGGATGGCAGCTACCCGCGCATGGACGGCCCCACGCGCGACCTGTACCGCCGTGCGGTCGAGACGCTGGCGCTGGGCAGCGGGCGGCTCGAGGCGGACGTGGCGCAAGAGGCGCTGGCGCTGGCCGCGGTCCACCGCGCCCCCGCCGAAGGCGGACTCGACGCGCGCCGCCGCCATATCGGCTACTACCTGGCCGGCCCGGGCCTGCAGGCGCTCGAAGCGCGGCTGCAGCCCAGGCCCGCGTTCGCGACACGGCTCAAGCGCCGCCTGCGGCATGCGCCGCTGGCGGCGGACATCGCCGCGCTGGCGCTGCTCACCCTGCTGTTCGCGGCGGCGCTGGTGCTGGTCGCCCGCCAGCAGGGCGCCGGCCTGGTCTTGCAGCTCGGCGTCGGCCTGCTGGCGCTGCTCGGCGGGAGCAGCCTGGCGCGCGCCCTGGTCGACATGATGACGGCCTGGCTGGCGCCACCGGCCCCCACGCCACGCATGGATTTCGGCGACGGCATTGCGCGCGAGGCACAAACCCTGGTGGCGGTATCGGCGTGCCTGGCGCATGCCGGCCAGGTCGATGCACTGTGCCGCGACCTGGAGGTGCGCTACCTGGCCAATCGCGATCCGCAGCTGCGTTTCTGCCTGCTCGCCGACCTGCACGATGCGCCGGCCGAAGAGATGCCGGGCGACGCCGCGCTGGTGGCGCATGCCGTTGCCGCCATCGAGGCGCTCAACCGCCGCCATGCGCGCGAGCACGACGTCGACACGCTCGACGAGGACGGCCAGCCCGTCACGCAGCGCAAGCGCGTCGAGCCCTTCGTCTTGTTGCAGCGCGCGCGCGCGTGGAGCGAGGGCGAGCATGCCTGGATCGGGCACGGGCGGCGGCGCGGCCAGTTGGCCGACCTCAACGCCCTGCTGGCAGGGACCGGGCGCGAGCGCTTCGCCGCCATCGCGGGCAATGCGGCCGGGCTGGCCGAAATGCGCTACGTGATCGCCCTGGACGCGGCCACCGACCTGCCGCGCGACGCGGCGCGCCTGCTGGCCGGCGCGATGGCGCATCCTCTCAACCAGCCGGCCCTGGATGCCGGCGGCACCCACATCGCCGAAGGCCATGCCATGCTGCGCCCGGACGTCCGGAGCGCGCTGCCGGGCCTGCATGCCGGCCGCTACCAGCGCCTGTGGGGCGAAGGCCGGGGCACCTGGGCCGCGCGCATGGGCCGGCGCGGCGGCGATGCCAAGGGCATGTTCGGCTGGGCGGCCATCTACGACGTCGACGCCTACGAACGGGTGCTGCGCGGCCGCCTGCCGGAGGACGCGGCGCCGGCGCCGGGCACGGTCGAGGAGGGCTGCCTGCATGCGGCCGGTGACGACGAGGTCAGGCTCGAGGAAGCGATCCCCGGCAGTTACGGCGAACATGCGCTGCGCCGCCATCGCGCGGTGCGCGCGGCCTGGCAGGTGGCGGGCTGGGTGCGGCGCCGGGTCCAGCCCCATGAAACCAATCCCATGCCGGCCGCCGCGCGCTGGCAACTGTTCGACGCCCTGCGCGACAGCCTGGCGGCGCCGGCGCTGGTGACGCTGCTGGTGCTGTGCTGGACGGCGCTGACGGCGCCCGCCTTCTGGACTGCCGCGGTGCTGTCGGTGTTGTTCCTGCCGGCCCTCGTGGGCAGCCTGGTGGCGCTGGCCGACCGTCCGCACGACGCGCCCTGGCGCCAGCATCTGGACAGCTGGGCGCGTGGCGCGCGCGCGCCGCTGGTGCGCGCCGCGCTGGCCACCAGCTTCCTGCCGCACGCGGCCTGGTGCCAGCTCGATGCGCTGGTGCGCGCGCTCTGGCGCAGCCGGGTCTCGCGCCGGCGCCGGCTCGAGTGGCGCCCGAAGGGCCTGGCCCGGCCTGCGCGGGTGGTGGCGAACAACTGGCTGACGATGTGGTTTGCGCCGACCATCGCTGTGTCCACGGCGCTGCTGCTGACCTTTGCCAATCCTTATTCGCTGTTCACGGCCGCGCCGGTGCTGCTGGTCTGGTTCCTGTCGCCGCTGCTGGCCTGGTGGACCAGCCTGCCGCTACGCCAGCGTGGCCTGGCGCCGCGGCTGCCGGCGGGACGCCAGGCCACCCTGGCGCGGCTGGCGCGCCGCAGCTGGCGCTTCTTCGAAGACCATGCCGGTCCGGCCAACAACTGGCTGCCGCCCGAAAGCGTGCAGGAGCATCCGCATCCGCTGGCGGACGCGCGCAGCACGCCGGGCGGCATGGCGATCTACCTGCTCTCCACGCTGGCGGCGCGCGACTTCGGGTTTATCGGCCCTGGAGAGCTGCTGCGGCGCCTGGACGCCGCGCTGGCGTCGATGGCGCTGCTGGAACGCTGGAACGGTCATTTCCTGTGCGCCTACGACAACGCCACGCTGGCGCCGATCGAGCCGGCCGCTGTCGCCACCGCGGACAGCGGCTGGATGGCGCTCGGCATGCGTTTGCTGGCGGCCGGCCTCGACGAGCTGCCCGACACCGCGGTCGCCGGGCCGCAAGACCTGGACGGCATCCGCGCGGCGCTGCAGGTAGTGGACGAACTGGCCCGGCACCAGCCGCATGCCGTGCGTGCGCTGGTGGCGGCCGTGTGGGCCACGCTCGACCCCCAGCACTGCCGCGCGGCCGACACGCTGCCGGGATTGTGCGAATGCTTGCGCCATGCCGCCGAGGCGGCCGATGGCTTGGTATCCGGCCTGCCGGAGCAGCTTGATCCCGCCCTGCGCGACTGGGCGGCATGCCTGGCCGCGCAATGCCATGCGCTGCAGGATGGCCTGCTGGCGCTGGCGCCCTGGATGCGGGCCGAGCAGGAATACGTGCTCGACGCCAGCCTGACGCGTATCCCGACGCTGCGCGAACTGGCCGCGCTCGACGCGCCCGAGGGCGCGCACCACGACCTGGCGCGCCTGGTGCGTGACGGGCGCCTGCTCGCGCAAGGGCTGCTGGCCGAAGCCGGCCGGCTGGCGGGGCAGGCGCGCAGCCTGGGCGCCATGGACTTCGGCGCGCTGCTCGACCGCGGCACCGGCCTGCTGGCGGCAGGGTATCAGGTGCGCGAGCGGCGCCTCGACGCCGGCAGCTGCGACCTGCTGGCGTCGGAAGCGCGCATGGCCGCCTACCTGGCCGTGGCCCAGGGCCAGCTCGCACAGCGCCACTGGTGGGCGCTCGGGCGGCCGATGCGCATCGCCGGCGGCGAGCAGTTGCTGCTGTCGCGCAGCGGCGCGCTGTCGGACTACCTGGCGCCGCAACTCCTGATGCCGTCCTGGCGCGACACCCTGCTCGACCATGCCGGCCGCGCCGCCGTGCGCGCCCAGGTGGCCCATGGCGAGCGCCATGCCATTCCCTGGGGTTTTTCGGAGTCGGCCTGCAACGCGGTCGACGCCCAGCTGCGCTTCCAGTTCGGCCGTTTCGGCATTCCCGCGGCGAGCCTCGGGCGCGGAAACGAGGACGAGCTGGTGGCGGCTCCCTACGCGGCGCTGCTGGCGCTGCCGGTGGCGCCAGGCCCCGCGCTGGCCAACCTGGAGCGCATGGCGCAGGAAGGGCTGGCCGGCGACTACGGCTTTGTCGATGCGGTCGACCACACGCCGGCGCGGCTGCCGCATGGCGAAGACCGGCAGGTGGTGCGCCTGGTCGCCACCCGCCACCAGGGCATGGGCCTGCTGGCGCTGCTGCAGCTGCTGCACGATGCGCCGATGCAGCGCCGCTTCGTCCGCGACGCCGAACTGCGCGCGGCGCTGCCGCTGCTGCAGGAAGCGCCACCAAGCAGCGGCGCCTCGACCTCGCACGCCTGCGAGGGCGCGGCCGGGCGCGCCGGTCCCGCGCACGGGCGGGTCATCGACTACGCCGGCGCGGCCGCCGGCGCCCTGGAACTGCAGCTGCTGTCGAACGGTGGCTACCACGTGATGGTGGACAGCGACGGCGCCGGCTACAGCCGCTGGAACGGCGTACCGCTGACCCGCTGGCAGCCGGATCCACTCGGTGCGCACGGCGGCCTGGCCTGCGTGCTGCGCGATGTCGCTTCCGGCGAGCTGTGGTCGGCCACGCTGGCGCCGGTGGTTGGCGAGCCGGCCCGCTACGAGGCGGTCTTCGCCGAGGGGCGCGCCAGCTTCCGGCGCGAGGAGCGCGGCATGGCGATCGCGACCGAAGTGGTGGTGGCGCCCGAGGACGACGCCGAGCTGCGGCGCATTCGTCTGCGCAACACCCTCGACCAGCCGCGCACCCTGGAAGTAACCGGCCATGTGGTGCTGGCGCAGGCCGCAGCGCCGAACGTGCCGAACCTGCCCGGCATCTCGGTGCGCACTGACGAGGCCTCGCAGTCGATCCTGTGCCAGCTGGGACCGGGCGCGCCGGTGGTCTTTTTCCAGATGGCGCTGCTGGGTAGCGGCGCGGCGAGTGCGCCGCTGTTCAGCAGCACCTGCGCCGATCCGGCCGGCCCGCTGGCGCCGCTGGAAGAAACGCCCGCGGTGGCGGCGCTGGCGGTCCGCCGCGTCATCACGCTGGCGCCACGCCAGGAAATCACGCTCGACCTGGCCATGGGCGCCGCCACCACGCCGGCCGGCGCGCGCCAGCTGGCGGCACGGCACGCCGATCCGCAGGTGGTGCAGCAGGCGGTCGAGGCGGCATGGACGCATGGCCAGGCTTTCCTGCGCGCGGCCGGCCTGGGCGATGCCCAGGCCCAGCGCTACAACCGCCTGGCCGCTTGCCTGCTCGACCCCAGGCCGGGCTTGCGCGCGGACCCGGGCATCATCGAGCGCAACGTGCGCGGCCGCGCCTCCCTGGCCGCCTACGGCGTGGACTGCAGCCGCCCGCTGCTGGTGCTGCAGCCCGGTCCGGACAGCAGCCTGGCGCACGACGTCCTGCAGGCGCATGCCTACTGGCGCGCACGCGGCTTCGACGCCGAACTGGTGCTGCTGTGCGAGAACCGCGAGATCCGCGACCAGGCGCTGCTGCTGGCGCCGGAAGCGCTGGACACCCCCGGCGGCATCCACCTGCACCTGCTGGCCGAGCTGCCGCAGGAAGACCGCATCCTGCTGCTCGCGGCGGCGCATGTCTTGCTGCTGGAAGAACGTGGCAGCCTGGCCGACCAGCTGCGCCGCGCGGCGCCGATGCAAGCCGCGCTGCCCCCGCCGTTCTCGCCGCCGGAGCAGGCGCCCGCCTGGACGGTGGAGGCCGCGCCGGCCGAAGACGAAGCGCTGCAGTTCGAGGACGGCGACGCCGGGTTCTCGCAGGACGGCCGCGAAGCGGTGGTCCGAAGCAGCGGGGGCACGCCGGCACCCTGCGCGCATCTACCCGACAATCCACTGGCCAACGGCGGATTCGGCGCCTTGCTGCCGCACGACGGTCCGGGCAGCACCTGGCGCGGCCGGCGCGGCCTGCGCCTGACGGCGCCGCAGGGCGAAGCCTTTTACCTGCGCGACGAGGACAGCGGCGCGGCCTGGTCGCCGACCCCCTGGCCGATGCCTTCCGGCGAGCCCTACCGCACCCGTCACGGCTTCGGCTACACGCTGTTCGAGCACGCGGCGCACGGCATCGGCTCCGAACTGCGCTGCTTCGTGGCGCCCGGCGACCCGCTCAAGTATGCGGTGCTCAAGCTGCGCAATCTCTCCAGCGCGCCGCGCCGCCTGGCGGTGACCGGCTACGTGCAGTGGTGGATGGATGACATGGAAGCGAGGTCGGGCCCGCACATCGTGACCGCCATCGACGTCGCCAGCGGCGCACTGCTGGCCCGCAACGCCTTCGGCGCCGGCTTCGGCGACCAGCTCGGTTTCTTCCACCTGGATGCGCCCCAGCCTGCCTACACCGCCGACCGGCGCGAGTTCGTCGGCCGTCACCGTAGCCTGGCGCGGCCGGCCGCGCTGGAGCGCCAGGGCCTGGCGGGCACGCTCGGCGCCGCGCTGGACCCCTGCGCGGCCCTGCAAACCGTGGTGGAGCTGCAGCCGGGCATGGAGACCGAACTGGTGTTCCTGCTCGGCGTGGCCGGCCCGGACGCGCTGGCCGCGAGCCGCGCGGTACAGCAGCATGGCGGCGCGAAAGCGGCGGCGCGCGCGCTGCGCCAGGTGCACGCCGGCTGGGACGCCTTGCTCGGCGGCGTGCGCGTGTCCACCCCCGAGCCCGCGTTCGACCTGTTCGCCAACGGCTGGCTGCCCTACGCGGCGGTGGCCGGCAGCATGGGCGGCAGCCCGGCAGAGCAGCTGCAGGGCGCACTGGCCGCGCTGCACGGCAGTCCGGACCTGCTGCGCGCCGCCCTGCTGCGGGCGGCCCGGGCAGACATCGGCGCCGCCGGCGCCGCGGTCGAAGACTTCCTGTGGCTGCCGTACGCGCTGTGCGCCTATGTCGGCGCCAGCGGCGACTACGGCATCCTGCGCGAGCCGGCCGGCGGCGACCCGTCGAGCGGCACCCGGCTGGCGCGCGACGACCTGTACCAGTATTGCGTGCACGGCCTGCGCGGCTGCCTGCGCTTCGGGATGCACGGCCTGCCGTTGCACGATGCCCGCCTGCACGAGGAAGAGGACGAGGAGGCTCGCCCCGAACACGTGGGCCTGGCCTTCCTGCTGGCCACGGTGCTGCAGCGCTTTGCCGACGTGGCCGACCGCCGCGCCGATTTCGGCTTCGCCACCACCTGCCGCGGCGCCGCGCTGGCGCTCAAGGCGCAGGCCGAGGAATACGGCTGGGATGGCAGCGCGTATGGAGGCCTGTCTGGAAGCATGCATGGCAGCGGCCACCCGGACCCCGCCACCCAGGCCTGGGCGGCCATGGCCGCCGCCAGCCCGGAGCGGGTCGACGCGGTGCTGGGCGCGCTCGACGGCGCCGGCGTACAGGATGGGCGCACGGCGGCCTGGCTGGCGCTTGCCCTGGCCGGCGCCGGGGCGGCCACGCGCGCCTGGGAACTGGCCGCCACCCTGAATCCGCTGCGCCGTGGCGGCGCGCCTTGCCGCACGACGGACGAGCTGCCTGGCGCGCAGGCGGCAGCGGCGGCGGGCTGGACCCATGCCTTGCTGACCGAGGGGCTGCTCGGCATCCGGCGCGCGGTCGACCGCCTGGCGCTGGCGCCGCTGTTGCCGCTCGGCTGGGACAGCATCGGCTTCCGTTACCGTTACGGCAGGACCGATTACCGGGTAACATTGCGGCCGGCCACCGTCGGCGCGCTGCTCGTGCTCGACGGGGCGCCGCAGCAGGGGAACACGATCGCGCTCGTCGACGATGGGCGCGAACACAAAGTGGAACTGTATGTGGAACGCGGACCGGGCGATGCGCGCGCCGGCCCTCACGACAACCATTCAGGGATTAGCACATGAACAAAGGACAGATCACATCCACGCTGGCATGGAGGAGCGCGGCCTGCGCGGCCCTGCTGTGCTGCGCCGCACCGGCCATGGCGCTGGACTGGAGCGACAACGCCGTCAGCTACCGCTACGGCACCCGCTTCGCCGAACCGTTCAACCCGGAGCACATCAAGAAGCACGTGGTGGGCTTCACCCACGCCAGCGGCTACAAGTACGGCAGCAACTACCTGAACCTGGATGTGCTCAAGTCCGACAGCAATGACCCGCGCTCGCTCGGCAGCAACAGCGGCGCGCTGGAAGGCTACCTGGTGTACCGCCACACGCTCGACATCGGCGCGCTGCGCGGCCAGGAGATCCGCTTCGGCAAGGTCAAGGGCCTGGGCCTGACGCTCGGCTTCGACATCAACCACAAGAACGACGTCGCCTACAACTCGCGCAAGCGCATGCTGGTGGCGGGCCCGACGCTGATGTGGGACGTGCCGGGCTTCCTGAACACCAGCATCCTGTGGCTGCGCGAATCGAACGCCCCGAGCGGCCCCTTCCCGCCGATCTCGAACGTGCGCGGACGCTACACCTACGACACCCACCCGATGTTCGGCGCCAGCTGGGGCATCCCGGTGGCCGAAGGCTGGTCCTTCGAAGGCTACCTGAACTTCATCGCCGCCAAGGGCCTGGACGAAACCGGCGCCCCGACCAGCGCCGAGACCAACCTCGACATGGCCTTCATGTACGACATCGGCCCGCGCTTCGGCTATGCGCCGAAGAAGATCCGCGTCGGCGTCGGCTACCAGTTCTGGAACAACAAGTTCGGCAACGCACGTGGGACCACGGGCGGGGCAGGGCAGCGCGCCAGCACGCCGATGGTGCGGGCGGATTTCCACTTCTGATCAGCTCTGGTGATCGGCCTGCGGCCTGCCCCGGGCCGCGCCTTCGTGCACGACATCGTCCAGCACCGCCTGCAGCGCGGCCAGGGTAAACGGCTTGGGCAGGAAGGCGGGCTTCATGTCGAGCTCGCCCGCACCCACGGCGCCGTAGCCGGACGAGAAAATGATCTTCATGCCATCCGCACGCGCCTGGACCCTGCGGGCGAGTTCCAGCCCGGACATGCCCGGCAGCGAATGGTCGGTCAGCAGGATGTCGAACTGCTTGTGCGCCAGCAGGTCGAGCGCTTCCTCCGCGCTGCCGACGCCTTCGACGGCATGACCGAGAATCAGCAGCAGTTCGGACAGCATAGTGCGCGCGTCGGTGTTGTCCTCGACCACCAGGATCGACATCGGCGCTGCCGCGATGGACAGCGGCGCTTGCGCTGCTTCAGGGGCCGGTGCCGGCGCCGGCGCCTGGGCGGTGGCGGCGTCTTCCTTGTGCGCCGCAAATAGCTGGCGGATCTTGCGCGCCAGCTCGTCACGGCGGTAAGGCTTGCTGATCAGTTCGACGCCTGGGTCCAGGCGTCCGCCGTGGACGATCGCGTTCTGGGTATAGCCCGAGGTGAACAGGACTTCGATCGCCGGCAGCATCTGCTTGGCCTGGCGCGCCACTTCGATGCTGCGCACGGGGCCGGGCATCACGACGTCGGTGAACAGCATGTCGACCGGAATGCCGCTCTGCAGGATGGTGAGCGCACTCTGGCCATCGTTGGCCTTCAGCACGCGGTATCCCAGGCCCTGCAGCATGTCGACCACGGTCGCCTGGACCGCAAGGTCGTCTTCGACCACCAGGATGGTTTCCGTGCCGCCGATGACCGGGGCCTTGCGCAGGTTCGGCAGCTCGACCTCGGGCTGCATCGAGCGTGGCAGGTAGATCTTGATCGTCGTGCCGCTGCCGACCTCGCTGTAGATACGGATGTGGCCGTTACTCTGCTTGACGAAGCCATAGGCCATCGACAGGCCCAGGCCGGTGCCTTCTCCCTCGCGCTTGGTGGTGAAGAAGGGCTCGAAGGCGCGCGCGATGACCTCGGGCGGCATCCCGCAGCCGGTGTCGGAAATCGCCAGCATGACATACTGTCCCGGCGCGACTTCCGGCTCGTGGAGGACGTACTCGTCGTCGAGCATCGCATTGTTGAGCTCGAGGGTGAGCCTGCCGTCGCCCTGCATGGCGTCACGGGCATTGATGGCCAGGTTGAGAATCACGTTTTCGAGCTGGTGCGGGTCGGCCAGGGTGGTCCACAAGCCGCCTGCGACCACGGTTTCGATCTGCACCGATTCGCCCAGGGCGCGCCGCAGCAGCTCATCCATGCCGCGCAGGACGCGGCCGATATTGGTGGCCACCGGTTGCAGCGGGTGGCGGCGGGCGAAGGCCAGCAGTTGCGACGACAGCTTGGCGCCGCGGTCGGCCGCGAAGGCCGCGGCCTCGAGGCGCCGCTGTGCTTCCGGATTACCCGCCAGGCTCATTTGCAACAGTTGCAGGTTGCCGGCAATGACCTGCAGGACGTTATTGAAGTCGTGGGCGACGCCGCCGGTCAGCTGGCCGATCGCTTCCAGTTTCTGCGACTGGCGCAATTGGGCATGGGTTTTTTCCAGCTCGGCCGTGCGGTCCTTGATGCGCCGCTCCAGGGAGCTGTTCAACTGCCGCACGGCTTCTTCGGCCTCGATGCGCACGCTGACTTCATGTTGCATCCTGGCGTTCGATTCTTCCAGCGCCTTGGCGCGCTCGCCGACTTCGCCGAGCATGCCGTTGAAGGCGTCGACCAGCACGCCGACCTCGTCTTGCGTGGTCTTTTCCACGCGCATCGAAAAGTCGCGCCGGCGGATGACCTGATCCACGGCCGCGGTCAGGGCCAGCACCGGCTTGATGATGGCCGATTGCAGCCAGCTCGACATCACCAGGGCGACCAGCAGGCTGCCGAACAGGACGGCGGCAAGTATCGAGAGATAGCGCCTGACCTGGGCCATCAGGGGATATTCGGCCTCGACATACACAATGCCGACCAGCTCGCTATTACGCAGCATGCGCGTGGCAATTGCGATCCGGCCGCCGTCGATCGCCTGGCCCGCCTGCGGCAGGCGCTGCGGCAAGCGCCGGGCATCCTCCGGCGACTTGGCATAGGACGCGAAGACCGAGCCGTCCGGACGGTAGATGGCGGCCGCGGCGATCGCCGGGCGGGCGCGCAGCTGCAGCAGGTTTTCGCGTGCCACCTGCGCGTCGTTGAACTCCAGCGCTGGCTTCGTCACTTCGGCGACGATATCGGCCTGGGCCTGCAGGTCGCCGGCCCAGCCGGTCTGGTAGTTGCGGATGTCGAGTACCAGCATGCTGGCGCATGCGACGAGCAGGGCGGTGAGCGTGGTGACGAGTACCCCCAGCACCAGCTTGCGTGAAATTGATTGCTTGACGGCCCCGAACATGGTCAACGACTCCCTTTCACCACATTGGTGGCAACACTAAATAGACGCGAGTTGAGGCGCAGGCCGTGCTGCTCGGCCGCCTCGACGGATACTTCAAACCTGACCCGGTTGTCGACAGTCTGGAAATTGATGATGCTGCCCTGGTCCAGTCCGCCCTCGAAGGAGCTCACGGTCAGGATGGGCCGTCCCTTCGCCATGCGCAGCCACTGCGCCAGGCGGGCACGCTCGCCGTCGCCGATGAACAGCACGTGAAGACCACCCAGCGGGTCGCCCGGGAATACGCGCTTGACGATCACGCCGCGGTTGTTGACGCTGCGTCCGGCGGCAATGCGCGCCAGTTCGTCGGCGACGGCATCATCGCCGGCAATGCCGATGACATACGGGGCATCCGCCTGCGCAAGCGTGGCCGCAGGCCATTCCACATAGTTGAGGAACCTGTGCAGGTAGGCGGCCTGTACCCGCTCGGCGCTGGCGACGATGGCGGCGGCGGACGCAGCCGGCACGGCCAGGGGCAAGCCCGCGCCGGCAAGGAAAAGAGCGGTCAGGGCGGCGCCGATGCATCGGCGGCGGCCGTGAGGCGAGCTGGTCGTGTGCATATCGGAAAGCATGTGCGCTGCTCGCAAGGCTTACAGGTTCCAGACCAGCCGCAGCAGGACGGCGCGCTCGTATTCGCTGCGTCCCGGCGCCGCGCCGAACTCCGCGTGCCGCGGATCGCCCAGGTTTTGCCCGATCAGCGACAGCTCGAGGCCTTCACGGATACGCCAGCCATAGCGCAGGTCGATCGCCGTATAGGACGGCACGCTCGGCCTGGCCAGGCCGCCGACCCGGCGCAGCGTGAAGTCGAGTTCTTGGCCGGCCGCGAGATCGTGGGACGAGCGCAGCATCCAGTAATGGCTCGGATCGCTCGTGGCCAGGCCGGTTGCCCCGGTCGCATCCTGGCTGGATGGCTGCGTTGTCGTGTCGACACTCTGCACGACGCCGCCTGCGGACATGCGCCAGGTCTTGCCCGCCTGCCAGCTGGCCCAGGTTTCGATGCCGCGCGTGCGTCCCTCGGCAAAGTTGCGGAATACCGAGCCCGCGCCCTTGCGGTTCGGCTCGAGGGTGCGCAGCCTGTCGTAGCGGCCGTAGAAGGCCGTGGCCGAATACGATAGCGTCGGCGTGGGCTGCGCCCGGTAGCCGAGTTCGAACACGTTCGCCACTTCCGATTCGAAGTCCGGGCCGCCGGCGATGGCGTATTGCGGGATACCGTTCACGATGCGGGGCGTGGTCGGGCTGTACAGGTCGCGGTCGATTCGGGAGGGGGCGCGTACCGAGCGTGACAGCGAACCCCAGACCATCGTCGAGGCATGCGGATTCCATGCCAGGCGCAGCGTCGGCAATACTTCCACGCCGGTGTAATTGTTGTGTTCGAGTTTCAGGCCCGCGCTCAGGCGCAGGTCCTCGCGCAGCGTGATCTCGTCTTGTGCGAACAGGTTGGCCCAGCGCAGGTCCTTGGTCCCGGGCAGGAAGCCGAACGCGGCGCCGTTGCGCACGCGGTCGTGTCCCCAGCGATAGCCGCCGCCCCAGACCAGGTGATGCCGGTCGCCCAGGGTGACCGCGTGCTGCAGTTGCAGGTCGAGCGTATCGAGGTGCTCGACGAAGGCGAGCGGCTGGTCACGTTCGGTGTGGTCCCAGTACAGCTGCGCGGTGGCCGTCGATCCATCGCTGAAGCGACGGCTCGTGCGCCCGAGAAGGTTGGCGCCGCGCACCTGGATGTCCGCGGTGCCGGCCTGGTGCAAGCTGCCGTCGTAGACGTCGCCCTGCAGCGTGAGCTCGCTGCCGACATCGCCCCAGTCGGCACGGAAGCCGGCCTGCTGGCGCCGCCAGCCGGTGAGCACGGTGGCGCCGGCCGCGGTACGGGTATCGTCGTTGTCGGCGTGCTTGCCATACACCCGGTAATGTCCGCCGTTGGCCAGGGTGCCGCCGTAGCGGACCGCGCCGTTCTTCTGGTCCCGGCCTGCGACGGCGCTGACCAGGGTGCCCTGGGTCGCGGCGGCCGATTTCGTGATGATGTTGATGATGCCGTTGACCGCATTCGCGCCCCACAGCGTGCCCCCCGGCCCGCTGATCACCTCGATGCGCTCGATATCTTCCAGCACGACGTCCTGCACGTCCCAGAACACGCCGGAGAACAGCGGCGAATAAACGGTGCGGCCGTCGATCAGGACCAGCAGCTTGTTTTCGAAAGGACTATTGAAGCCGCGCGCCGTCACGGCGTAGTTGCGCGCATCGACCCGCGCCACCTGCAGGTTGGGCGCCAGGCGCAAGGCTTCCGGCAGGGTGGTGGCGCCGGCGCGGCGGATCTCGCTGCCGTTGATGACGAAGATCGAGGACGCGGCGCCGGACAGCGACTCCGGACGCTTGGACACCGAGGTGACCTGGATGTTCGCGAGCTCTTCCAGGCTCAGGTCGCCTATATCCTGCGGGGCGGCGGCGAGCACGTCTGCACGGCCTTCCACCGCCGTCAGCATCAGGGCGAGG
Organism: Massilia sp. UMI-21; assembly: GCA_015277795.1. Classification (NCBI taxonomy): domain Bacteria; kingdom Pseudomonadati; phylum Pseudomonadota; class Betaproteobacteria; order Burkholderiales; family Oxalobacteraceae; genus Massilia; species Massilia sp. UMI-21. Next base: position 638,504 of record CP063848.1, read on the forward strand.
GCGCAAACAAGCGGACGAAGCCGCGGCATGCCGCGCGCGGAAGTAAGCAAGGGAGGGATCATTCGTACCATGGAGAAAGCAAGGTCTTGACGGAATTGTCAGGAAACAAATTTTGTAAACATCGCGATTCTACTTGAGTACGTTGCACTGCGTTAATTTCTATTGAGCGCGTGGGAGCAGGATGCTTAAGGGGGGGTACCACGGGTGGGGAACTCGGTAAAGGTGTGCTTGTCTCCGCCCGCCGCGGTCTCTGGACGGTGCCGGAGCCAGACAAGCGTAAGTTGCTTTAGTTTTTGAAGTTAATGCGCCTTAAGAGCTTGGAGGAGCAAGAGTGAAATTATAAAAATTGTATTAAAAGCAAGGCATTTCCTTCCGCGCACTGCCGGCTTTGTGCTGCAGTGGCGCTGTCTCTGGGGTAGCGTCGGCTACTATTTCTGGAACAACGAGTTAGGCAGTGCGCGCGGCATCACGGGCGGGGCAGGCAGCGCGCCAACATGCCGGTGGTACGGCGGACTTTTACTTCAAATACGAAGCTGCGCCATGGAGTGTGGCCGAAGGAGTCCGAAGCACCTTCTAGCGTTTATGGTGCTACGCGGCTACTTGCGCTGCCAAAATCTTAACCCGACAGCAGGGCAAACCAAAGGCTTCCGCAGAGAAACTGCTTTGTTTTGGTTGTGCCAATTTCGAAGGATCTTGATTTAGAAGACGTGTCTAAAGCGGCCCTGAACCATGCTAAAACTTTGTGCGTAAGTGGAAAAAAATTTGTAGATTGATGTAGAGTAATAACATCGATAACGTTAAAGACGGAGCAAAACATGCTTGACTATGCCCAGTACATGAGGGACGTGACAGAAGATGTTGAGGGCGTCCTCAATGACGCTGGCTGCCAACCCATCATTTTCGTTGGATCTGGATTTTCGCAGCGGTATGCTGGTGGTCCGACGTGGGATAACCTCTTACGGCAACTTGCCGAGGCATACCCGGTGGTAGACAAGAACTATGGGTATTACAAGCAAAAGTTTGCTGATTTAACTGAGATAGGTGGAGTATTTGCTGACGCTTATAGAGAATGGGCGTGGGGTGCGGGGCGCGATCAGTTCCCGCCTGGGTACTTCAGCGAACAAATACCGGGCGATATTTTTATTAAGCACAAGGTTGCCGAATTGCTTTCTAAAATTCGCCCGGATGCGAATGGCTCGTTTGGCAGCAAGTCGCTAGATGAAGAAATTGCTGCGCTAAAAGCTATGAATCCGCACGCAATCGTAACTACAAATTACGATGAGCTGATCGAATCCATCTTTCCAGAATATAGTCGAGTAATTGGGCAAACAATTCTCCGTCAACCTTACCTGTCAGTAGGAGAAGTATTCAAGATTCATGGATGCGTATCTGACCCGGCTTCATTAGTGCTGACCAAGCGTGACTACGAGGCATTTGATACTGACAAGAAATATTTAAGCGCAAAGTTGCTAACCTATTTTGCAGAGCATCCACTTTTATTTGTAGGTTATAGTGCAACTGACTCGAATATTCGTAGCGTTCTCTATGATGTCGATCGCATGATTCGAGCCGATTTTCAGCTAATCCCGAATATTTTTGTATTGGAGTACGCTCCTGACGTATCTATGAAATCATATCCGCCACGGGATAGGGTACTCTCAGTCGGTGATGGTCGTGAGATTAGAATTAAGAGTATCTCAGCATCTTCTTTCAAGTGGGTTTTTGAGGCATTTGGCAATGGTGGTGCACTTGAAAAGGTAAATATGAAGCTGTTGCGTGCTCTCATGGCTCGAACAGTTGATCTTGTTAGAAAAGATGTGCCAACAAGACGAGTGGAAGTAGACTTTCAAATGCTTGATCGAAAACTGTCGGAAGGCGGAAGTATTGCCACACTGTTGGGAGTTGCTTCGTTGGACCATCCATCAAAAGTAAATGTATCTTTCCCCTATACTCCTACTGATGTGGCGAACGAAATCGGCGTTAAGTCGCCATATTACGTGAACAAACTTATTGATCAGGTGACGGAAAAATTTGGTTTTGACATGAAAGAATCTGATAATGCATACCACATTACAATGATTGCAGGAAAGAAAACCCGTATGCACAAGTATTCATCAGCGGCGATAGACTTGCTTCGGAAGGTGTTGGCGGGCGAAACGTACGAGTTGCAGGCAGAGTATCGCGAACAGTCCATGTAGGCGCATGTGCCGTTTCGTCTTGCGAAATGGCTGCTTTGATTTACGAGAAGCAGACCCAGAAACGAGTGAAACTGCGCATTTCTGACCGTGCTAGTAGCTCTGCATGTACAATTTGAAGGATTAACAAAATCGCAAAGACGCCAACGTATTGCTAGTTGAACACCCAGGTTGCACGCGCCTCTACAGACTGTTACCACTTGCCTTCACTCAATATCAGTTTTGGCGAAACTGCTCGATCCTCGCTTTCCTCTGCCACGGAGGTCGGCAAGCGCGTAGTCGTAGATTCCAAAGACATCGGGCAGCGGCTTTCGGTTTACTTGCCCTCCATGCGAACTGAGGTTTTAAATCATCCTGAGCGCCGTAAGCGTGGGCACATGTTCGGACTCAGTCTTTTCGAATGGCGATATTCGCGTATTCAGATCAGGTCGCGTCGCGTCGGTTTTCCTTTTGTGTCGATGCCGCTTCTTGAAATCATGAATCAATTTAGCAAGAATTCGACGCTGATGCAGGGTGACTGGCGTTCGCTCTTAAATCGGGATAAATTGAATGTTTTATCTCGCCGAAAGGCGCTGTAAGCACCTTTGATGGCGTGTCTCTGGATTAAATTCGCGGACGCGCGTCATTGACCCTGATGAGCAACCACGCACCAGCGTTGCGTAATAAAATTCATTCAAAGCTTGGCAATGACACGAAACTACTTCCGTGTTCGTGTTCAGAATCGTCCGAAGGTTGTTGATACAAGGTGATACGTGGACAAGAAAAACTTAGAGCAGATGTTAGCAACCGCTCATGCGTTACTGCTGGCTGACGCGATGCACGAGGGCGCGAAGATTGTGCGTGAATATTCTGCGCGTGCGGAACAGACTGGGTATGACAATTGGAACGGCGGAACAGAATTTTGGGATGTGTACTTTGACCTGCCTGTCGCTGAATTTTCACGTCTTGGAGCGCGCCGCGCTGGACTTGAGGACCAGATTACAGAGAAATTTAGAATTGTCTTGGAGCACGATACTCTTCGCTCTTATGCGGCAAAGCTTATACCTGCAAAAGTTACTAATCAGGATTGGCGCGTCCAGGAATTTTCGCTGCCGCGTCAAGCCCGCGTAAATATCCTTGACGGCCTGCGCCTCGAGAACGTTGCTTGGAGCGGCCTGCTCGATGACGTTGATTTTTTGAGCCGGCTATATGATTTACAAACACTGCCGTCGGGGGATAGCAGATTCAAGGACGCGGCGGGTGATATTTGGCAGCACTGCATCAACAATGATGATTGGGAGCAAGACTGGCTATATACCGACGAGAGGTTCCAGCTCATGGACGGCCCAGCCGATGTGTTCCTTCGGTTCCTTTGCGAAGTTGTTCACCCTGTTGTTCGACCCGACCAGGAGCAAACGAGAAGACTGGTATCACAGTTTAACGACCAGCTACGTCAGTGTGGCTGGGAACTTTTTGAGGAGGAAAGAATTGCTGGAAGACTGCGGTACTGGTACCGACGTATGGTCCGAACCTCGGATCGCTCTGTATCGCGAGGTAGGACTGTGGCCGACGCATTAGATGCCGGTTGGATGGCTATGGAGATTGAACGTTTGGAGAACGCGGTTGAGCGTGACCCGCCGTTGGCCATCGGTACAGCGAAGGAAATGGTAGAGACTTGTTGCAAGACGATTCTTACCAAGCGCAATGTCCCGTTTACTAAATCGGAAGACCTTGGAGAACTCACGAAAAAGTTAACAAAAGAACTTGAATTAGTTCCTGAGGGAATTACCGATCAGACAAAGGGCGCAGATAATATCCGTCTTATACTGCGCAACCTGACGCAGCTGACGAACAATCTTGCCCAGCTACGCGGGCTCTACGGGACCGGGCATGGCCGCGATGGAAAGCATCGCGGCCTTCAGTCGAGGCATGCACGACTGGCTGTCGCCTCAGCGGTTGCATTTGTGGACTTCGTTGTCGCAACGTATCACCAACGAGAACATCGCAATAGTGATGCGCCTGCTGATTGAATGCATAGGCAACAGTGTGCTCTTATCACGGCTCAGTGCACGGCTAATGTCTCCCTAACCGCAATTATAGGTGGATAGCGACATTTTCTAGGAAATATTTTTACAACGTCTTCCATCGTTCGTTCAGCCACAGCAGGTGTTCAAAGCTGTGCTCGCCACCGATGCCATTCTCTTTGTTTCTAACGAATTCGATATAAAGGCTTGCCTTTGAGCACATGTTGGTAATCATGCTGCGCATGATTTTTTTTAACATCGATTCATCAAGATCGCCGTGACGAAGACCAACTGCTATGAACTCGAAATAGTTTAATACCATATTGATATCATGCATCATTTCAGCGTTTTCGGGATTTGCGAACACTTCTCGAGGAATTGGTCCCGGGACACAGCCGATCGAAAAATGTTTGAGATTTACTCGCTTGCTGATTTCGGCGTATGGACTTGATAGTCGCGATTGAATATAAATGCTGACAGTGTGTTGTTTGATTGAATTTCGCATGGTCACAAACGACGAGCACACCCAACCTGCAATACCCGCAACCACTCCAATTAAGAATAGCCAATTCTGAGTATTTAAAGTTGGTGCACTAATGCCAAAGATGATCCAATGGTTAAGCTGCCAAACGACAAATAGAAGAAAAATCGTAAGAACGAATGAAAAAAAAGTCAATAAAACTTTTGCGGGTTGTGCTACGCGAAATTTTTTCTTATTCACGTTTGATTGCATTTTTGTACCTATTCCTATTCATATTCAATTGTAAGCGAAGAATCTGTCTCAGATTATCGCTCGAACGCCAACTTTTGGCCATCTGCAGGCCATCAAAAAGCCCCTGTATTGCCTCTCGCGGTACGGACTCTTGTCATAGACGTTGTGGCTTGTAGGCTGTGATCGTCAAAGTAACGACAACTACCTTTAGCTGGAGCTATGTTTGCGGGAAGTTTGAATCTGCGCAAATTATCTAGATAAATTTGCAAGTTGAGGGTACGGGGCATCAAAGTGGAGCAGGATGCAATTGTCAAAATTGCATTATGAAAACCACAATCCTCTCCCCTAATTTTGGTGTACTGCTGCTAGCCCTGTGCTGCAGCAGCGCGTTCGCGGCCCCGGCCGAGCACAAGGAATTCGACGCCACCTTGCACGCGCCCTTCCAGGGCAAGCAGGATGCGCGCCGGACCTTCAGCCTGAACTTCAGCTACCCCGGCCTGGAACGGCCCGGCACCGTCTACTGGAAGCTGGAGCTGCTCGACCCGCAAGGGCGCGTCGTCCAGCGCTGGCGCGGCAGCAAGGCCATTGCGGGCCAGGACGTGGCCGTGCAAGTGGCCTGGGACGGCCGCCTCAAGGGCAGGGCGGCGCCGGCCGGGCTGTATCGGGTGCGCATGCGCGCCATCCTGCGCGGCGTGCCGGACGGCGACGGCCAGGACGACGACCACGCCGTCGAGCAGGACTGGCAGATCGCCGTCGGGGCGCCGCCCGCGCCGCGCATGCCGCGCTTCGCGCCGCTGCCGGGCATGCGCGAGCTGGACGCCAATGGGGCGACTGCCGGCATGGCGCCGGCCACGGCCTCGCTGCCCTACACGGTGTATCTCGGTAACCTGCACAGCCAGAGCAAGCACAGCGACGGCGGCGGCGCCCTCGACGACTGCAAGGGCGCGCAGGAGCCGGGCAAGGGCAGGTACGGTCCGGAAGCCGCCTTTGCCTATGCGCGCGGGCGCGGCCTGGACATCCTGGCCGTCTCGGAGCACAACCACATGTATGACGGCTCGGACGCCACCGACGCCGATGCCGACCCGGCCACCGCCCGGGACCTGTACCAGGCCGGCCTGGCCAGCGCGGCGGCCTTCAACGCCACCAAGCCGGGCTTCCTGGCGCTGTACGGCATGGAGTGGGGCGTCATCAACAACGGTGGCCACATCAACATCTTCAACAGCGACGCGCTGCTGGGCTGGGAGACCAATGCCCTCGGCGAGCTGCTGGCCGATACCCGCACCCCGCGCAGCGACTACGCCGCGCTCTACACCCTGATGCGCGCGCGCGGCTGGGTGGGGCAGTTCAACCATCCGGCGCACAGCGGGCAGTTCAAGGTGAACGGCGTGCCGCTCGCTTACCACCCGGATGGCGACGAGGCCATGGTGCTGTGCGAGGTGATGAACAGCACCGCCTTCTCCACCAACGATACCGAGACCGAGCGCCGGCGCAGCAACTTCGAGCAGGCCTGCAACCGCCTGCTGGAAGCCGGCTACCACCTGGCCTTCAGCACCAACCAGGACAACCACTGCGCCAACTGGGGCGCGTCGTATACCAACCGCACCGGCGTGCTGCTGCCCAACGGTACCGCGCTCACCCGCGACAGCTTCGTCGCCGCGCTCCAGGCGCGCCGCGTGTTCGCCACCATGGACAAGGGCTCGCAGCTGGTCTTCACCGCCAACGGCAAGCTGATGGGCGAGCGCTTTACCAACCGCGGCCCACTCACGCTGCGCACGCACTTCGCCTCCAGCGCCGGCAAGAAAGTGGCGGCGGTGTCGATCATGGAGGGCGTGCCGGGGCGGAACGGCACCGTGACGGAGGCGTCGAACCTGGCCGAGACCAGCTTCACGCCGGCGCCGGGCCGGCATTTCTATTATGCGAAAGTCACGCAGGACGATGGCAAGGTGCTGTGGTCGGCGCCGGTGTGGGTGGCGCAGGAATAATTGCGGGTACCAGGCCGGGCGCCGGCAAAGTTTACGAAGAATTTACGCTGCCGCCGTCGTCTCGGCATAGAGAGTTTACGCGTTCCGGTTCGATACTTGAGCCGTGGCAATTCAGCCATTTACGCGGACAATTCTCATGTATATCAAGAACAAGAGCAGGCTTGCTGCTGCCCTGTCGCTGGCCATTATCCTGCCGGCCGCCGCCCCTTCTGCCCACGCGCAGGTTTCCGGCAGCGCCAGCCTCACCTCCGACTACGTCTGGCGCGGCAGCTCGCAAACGCTGGAAGATCCCGCCGTCCAGGCCGGTTTCAGGTACGCGCACGCCTCAGGCTGGTATGCCTCCGTGTGGGGCTCGTCCGTCGAGTTCGCTCCGGCCTTGCAGGCCAGCAGCGAGTTCGACCTGGCATTCGGCTGGGCCGGAAAGATTGCGCCGGACTGGGCGCTCGACCTGTATCTGCTGCGCTACCAGTATCCCTCCACGAACGCCGACCTGAACTGGAACGAACTCAACGCAACCCTCACCTGGCGCGACAACACCTGGCTGGCGCTGGGCCATTCGACCAATGCGATGGCCAGCGGCGCGCGCGGCACCTATGTTCTGGCGGGTGTGCGCGTCCCCATGCACGAGCGCGTGCGGGTCGAGGGGACGCTGGCCCGCTATGTGCTGGACCAGTCCTACGCCGACAGCTACAGCCACGCCAACCTGAGCGCCATCTGGGCCTTCCAGGCGCCGTTCGAAGCCCGCCTGACCCTGCATGCGACCGATTCCGCCGCCAGGCGCCTGTTCCCCGGCATGGGCGGGTCGCGTGCCGAGTTTGCACTGCAAGCTTCCTTTTGAGCGTGCCCGACAGCCTGACCAAGGATCCATGGAGCATTCCACATGATTGAATTCTTTCTCGTTTTTGCACTCGCGCTGCTGCTGGGCTGGCCGCTCGGCCGCTACCTGGCGGCCGTCATGCGCGGCGCGCCCATGGCCGGCGACGGCCTGTTCCGCTGGATCGAAGGGCCGATCTACGCACTGATCGGCACCCGTCCGGAGCAGGGGATGGGCTGGCGCGGCTATGCCGGCGCCTTCCTGCTGAGCAATGCCGTGCTGGCGGTCATCGTCTGGGGCATCCTGATGACCCAGGCCTGGCTGCCGCTCAACCCCAACGGTGCTCCCAATATGCGTTGGGACCTGGCGCTGCACACGATGGTGTCCTTCCTGACCAACACCAACCAGCAGCACTACTCGGGCCAGGCCCAGTTGTCCTACCTGGCGCACGCGGTGGCCATCGTCGGACTGCAGGTCGTCACGCCCATGATGGGCCTGGCGGTCCTTGCCGCCACCCTGCGCGGCCTGTTCGGCGGCCGCAACGAACCGGCGGCCGGCGCGCCACGCCGGGCCGAGCCCGACATCGGCAACTACTGGGCCGACGTGCTGCGCCCCACCGTGCGTTTCATGCTGCCGCTGTGCCTGGTCTGGTCGGTGCTGTTGACCAGCCAGGGAGTTCCGGCCACGCTGGACGGCGGGCCGGTGCTGGCGCCGCTCGATGCGTCGGCCGGGATGAAAGAGCAGAAGATCCCCCTGGGCCCGGTCGCGCCGATGGTCGCGATCAAGCAGCTCGGCACCAACGGCGGCGGCTGGTATGGCCCCAACAGCGCGGTGCCGCTGGAGAATCCGACACCGTTTTCGAATCTGCTGGAAACGCTGGCGCTGGTGCTGGTGCCGGTCGCGGTGGCGTTCATGGTTGGTCCCTTTACTGGGCGCCGCAAGTTCGCCGGCCTGGTGGTCGGCACGATGCTGCTGATGTCGCTCGTCTCGGCCGGCTGCTCGGTATGGTCGGAAGCCTATTCGGGCAGTGCGGGCGATATCGCGCTGATGGAAGGCAAGGAAACCCGCCTGGGCGTGGCGCCGTCGGCCCTGTGGGCGGCACTGACGACCCAGACCTCGAACGGTTCGGTCAACGCCATGCACGACTCGCTGGCACCGCTCACCGGCCTGGTCCCGATCAGCAACATGCTGATCAACGCGATCTGGGGCGGCATCGGTTGCGGTCTGCAGCAATACCTCGCCTACCTGCTGCTGGCGGTGTTCATCGCCGGGCTGATGACCGGCCGCACGCCGGAACTGTTCGGCCGCAAGATCGAGGCGCCCGAGGTCAAGCTGCTGGGCGTGCTGGTGCTGCTGCAGCCGCTGGTGCTGCTGGGCCTGACGGCGCTCACGCTGGCCGTGCCTTCCCTGACCGGCAACTCGAATCCGGCCTTCCACGGCATCAGCCAGGTGTTCTACGAGTATGTCTCGGCATTTGCCAACAACGGCTCCGGTTTCGAAGGACTGGGCGATGCGACCGTCTGGTGGAACCTCAGCTGCAGCGTCGTGCTGGCCGCCGGCCGCTACCCGGCCCTGATCATCCCGCTGGCGATCGCCGGCATGCTCGCGGCCAAGCGCCAGGCACCGGAAACCGCAGGCAGCCTGCAGGTGGAAACGCCGACCTTCGGCCTGACCCTGATCGCGATCATCGTCATCCTCACGCTGCTGCAGTTCATGCCGGTACTGGTGCTCGGCCCGGTCGCCGACCACCTCGCGCTGATCAATCCTTAAGGAATCAACATGGATGCACCACACATTTCGCGGACCCGCCCCACCGCCGCAATGGGCAAGGGCGGCGCCGCCTGGGCGCTGGCCGAGGCCTTCGTCAAGCTCGCGCCGCAGCACATCATCAAGAACCCGGTCATGGCCGTGGTCTGGGGCGGCACCGTCCTCACCGCCGTGGCCACGCTGGCCGGGGTGGCCACGCCCGGTTTCGGCTGGAGCGTCACCGTGGTCCTGTTCCTCACGGTCCTGTTCGGTAATTTCGCCGAAGCCGTGGCCGAAGCGCGCGGTCGCGGCCAGGCCGCCTCCTTGCGGCGGGCGCGCCAGGACCTGAGCGCGCGCCGGCTCGACGGCAGTGGGGCGGAACAGCTTGTGCCGGCCGCCGCGCTGCGCCCGGGCGACACCGTCGTGGTCGAGGCAGGCCAACTGGTCCCGGCCGACGGCGAAATCGTCGAGGGCCTGGCCACCATCAACGAGGCCGCGGTGACCGGCGAATCGGCGCCGGTGCTGCGCGAAGCCGGCACCGACCGCTCGGGCGTGATCGGCGGCACCAAGGTACTGTCGGACCGCATCGTGGTCCGCGTGACGGCCGAGGCCGGCAACAGCTTCCTCGACCGCATGATCGCCCTGGTCGAAGGCTCGAGCCGCCAGAAGACGCCGAACGAGGTCGCGCTCGGCCTGCTGCTGGCCGTCATGACCCTGAGCTTCGTCATCGTCGTGGCGACGCTGCCCTTCATCGGCGCCTTCGTCGGCGTGCAAATCAATGTCGTGCTGCTGGTCGCGCTGCTGGTGTGCCTGATTCCGACCACCATCGGCGGCCTGCTGCCGGCCATCGGCATCGCCGGCATGAGCCGCGCGCTGCAGGCCAATGTGCTGGCCAAGTCGGGCAAGGCGGTCGAGGTCGCGGGCGACATCGACGTGCTGCTGCTCGACAAGACCGGTACCATCACCCACGGCGACCGCCAGGCCACCGACTTCGTGGCGCTGGCCGGCATCACCGCGGCCCAGTTGCACGACGCCGCCATGCTGGCCTCGCTGGCCGACCCGACGCCGGAGGGCAAATCCATCGTCAAGCTGGCCCGGGAGCGCGGCAGCCAGCCGGTGGAGCCGAGCGGCGCGCAATTCGTCGCGTTCAGCGCCCAGACCCGCATGTCCGGCGTGGACCTGCGCGACGGCCGCGTGATCCGCAAGGGCGCGCTGGATGCCATCGTCGAGCACGTCCGACAACTCGGCGGCCAGGTGCCGGCCGAACTGTCGGCGCGCGTCGACAGGGTCGCGCGTTCCGGCGCCACCCCGCTGGTGGTGGCCGAGGGACGCCAGGTCCTGGGCGTGGTCCAGCTGTCGGACGTGGTCAAGCATGGCATCAAGGAGCGCTTCGCGCGCCTGCGCGAGATGGGCGTGCGCACCGTGATGATCACCGGGGATAACAAGCTGACCGCCGCCGCGATCGCGGCCGAAGCCGGCGTCGACGACTACGTCGCGCAAGCGCGCCCTGAGGACAAGCTGGCGCGGATTCGCGCCGAGCAGGCCCAGGGACGCCTGGTGGCGATGGTCGGCGATGGCACCAACGACGCGCCGGCGCTGGCCCAGGCCGACGTCGGCCTGGCGATGAATTCCGGCACCCAGGCCGCCAAGGAGGCCGGCAACATGGTCGACCTCGACTCGGACCCGACCAAGCTGCTGGCGGTGGTGGAAATCGGCAAGCAGCAGCTGATCACGCGCGGTGCGCTGACCACCTTCTCGCTGGCCAATGACGTCTCGAAGTATTTCGCGATCTTGCCGGCCCTGTTCGCCAGCGCATTGCCGCAGATGGGGGCGCTGAACGTGATGCAGCTCGCCAGCCCCGCCAGCGCGGTGCTGTCGGCCCTGGTTTTCAACGCCGTCATCATCCCGCTTCTGATCCCGCTGGCGCTGCGCGGTGTGCGCTTCAAGCCGGCCGGTGCGACCGAACTGCTGCGCAACAACATGCTGGTGTACGGCGCCGGCGGCATCGTCCTGCCCTTCTTCGCGATCAAGCTGATCGACATGGTCCTGGCGGCCCTGTTCACACTCTGAGGAGTCTTTCGTGGCACATATTTCTACTTCAGCGCCGTGCGCCTGGCGCGCTGCCTTCGGCCTGGCCGCCGTGTCCCTGGCCGGCTTCGGCTTCCTGTATTCGATGGCCGGCGTCGGGCTGGGTCAGTTGCTGTATCCCGAACGCGCCGACGGCAGCATGATCGTGCATCAGGGCAAGGTACTCGGCTCGGAACTGGTGGCCCAGCCCTTCGCCGCGGCTGGCTATTTCCAGTCGCGGCCCTCGGCCGCCGGCTACGATCCGATGGGCGTCAGCGGCAGCAATGCGGCGCGCACCAACCAGGACCTGCGCAAGCGGGTCGACGAGGCCAGGGCCGCGGTCGCGGCGCGCGAGGGCGTCGATCCGGCGCAGGTGCCGAGCGACCTGGTCACGCAGTCCGGCGGCGGCATCGATCCGCACATCAGCCCGGAGGCGGCGGCGATCCAGGTCGGGCGCGTGGCGGCGGCCCGCGGCCTCGCGCCGGAGCAGGTTCAAGGGCTGGTCGCGCGGTACACCGAGGCGCCGCAGTTCGGCTTGCTCGGACAGCCGCGCGTCAAGGTGCTGCCCCTGAACCTGGCCCTCGACCGCGTGTCGGCAGGCGCGCGCTGACGGCGGCAGGCAGGCCCTGCGATCTGCGGCTAAGATGGCGGGGCACAACACCAAGCGGATATGAGAACTGAACAGGCAGATGCATTGATGGAAACGCTGCGGCGCCAGGGCGCGGGGCGCCTCACCGTGTTTCTCGGGGCGGCGCCAGGCGTGGGCAAGACCTACGCGATGCTGGCGCGCGCGCGGGAACTGCAGCGGCAGGGCATCGACATCGTGATCGGCATCGTGGAAACCCATGGGCGCGGCGACACCCAGGCGCTGGTCGAAGGCTTGCCGCTGGTGCCGCGCCGGCAGATCGACTACCAGGGCCGGCGGCTCGACGAGATGGATCTCGACGCCATCCTGGCGCGCAGGCCGCAGGTAGTCCTGGTCGACGAACTCGCCCATCGCAACGCGCCGGGCAGCCGCCACGAGCGGCGCTGGCAGGACGTCGAGGAACTGCTCGACGCCGGCATCGACGTCGCCACCACCGTCAACGTCCAGCATCTGGAAAGCCTCAACGACCTGGTGCACCAGATCACCGGCGTGCGCGTGAGCGAGACCGTGCCGGACGGTGTGTTCGACCGCCTGCGCGACATCCGGCTGGTGGACTTGCCGGCGCGCGAACTGATCGAGCGCCTGAACCAGGGCAAGGTCTACCTGCCGGAGCAGGCGGCCCACGCGCTGCAGGCCTTCTTTTCGCCGTCCAACCTCACCGCCCTGCGCGAGCTGGCAATGCAGACCGTCGCCGACCACGTCGATGCCGATCTGCGCCAGACCCGCGCCGCCGCGGGCCTGGCGGGCATTTCGATCCAGCGCCATGTGCTGATCGCCATCGATGGCAGGGGACAGTCCGAATACCTGGTCCGGGCCGGCAGCCGGATCGCCGAACGGCGGGGGGCGCCCTGGTCGGTGGTCACGGTCGAGACCGGAAGGACCGCCGCCAGCATGAGCGGCGCGGGCGACAGCCCGCCCGGCAGTGGGCAAGCGCAAGGGCGCCAGATGGAAATCGACCGCGCGTTCGCACTGGCCCGCAAGCTCGGCGGCGACACCGAGGTGCTGCACGGCTCGGACATCGCCGGCGCCCTGCTGGATGCGGCGGCGGCGCGCGGCGCATCGGCGATCGTGATCGGCAGGACGCGCGAACGTCCGGTGGCGCGCGTCTTCAACCGTACCCTGAGCCAGCAGTTGCTGCGGCGCGGCGCGCGGTACGAGCTGACCATCGTCAGCACGCCGCAGGCGCGCTTGCGTGCGCGTGGCGGCTATGGCCCGTCCGGCAAGCCTTGGTTGAGCCGGGGCGAACCGGTCCTGGTACTCGGCACGACCGCTGCCAGCGTCGCGGCGGCGGCACTGGGCGAGCGCTTCCTCGGCCTGAGCGACCTGTCGATGGTGTTCATCGTGGCCGTGCTGCTGGTGGCCGCACGCTCGCGGATGGCTGCGGCGGTCGTCACCGCGACCCTGTGTTTTCTGTCATATAACTTCTTCTTCATCGAGCCGCGCTACACCTTCTTCATCGAAGCGCACCAGGGCGTGGCGACAGTGCTGCTGTTCCTGGCGGCCGCCCTGATCGCCGGCCGGCTGGCCTCGCGCCTGCGCACCCAGGTCATCGCGCTGCGCGTGGCAAATACCCACGCGACGACGATGCAGAACCTCGGCCGCGAGCTGTCCAAGGCGGCCGACCTCGGGCAGGTGATCGCCGCCGGCAACCGGCTGCTGGCGTCTGCGCTACGCGCGCAGGCCTGGATTCGGATCAGCGGCCAGGAAGGACCGACCCCGGCGAGCGGGGCGATCGGTGAGAAGGACCGGGTCGCGGCCGACTGGTGCCAGCGCCATGGGCAGCCCAGTGGCCGGTTTACCGACACGCTCGCCAGTTCCAGCTGGTGGTTTCTTCCAGTCCAGTCGAGCGAGGAGGCGGTGGGCGTGGTGGGCCTGCGCTTTCCCGCCGAAGCACCACGCTTGAGCTTCGAACAACGCCGGCTGGCCGAACGCATGGTCGACGATATCGGCCAGGCGGCACTGCGTGCGCGGCTGGTCGCGGATCTCGAAGCCGCCCGCGTCAGCGGCGAAACCGAGCGCCTGCGCTCGGCCCTGCTGTCGTCGGTGTCGCACGACCTGCGCTCGCCGCTGGCGTCGATGATCGGCGCCGCCGGCAGCCTGGCCAGCTACGGCGACGCGATGAGCGCCGACGACCGCGGCAGCCTGCTCGAGACCATCCGCCTCGAAGGCGAACGCCTCGACCGCTACATCCAGAACCTGCTGGACATGACACGCCTGGGTCACCAGGGGCTGAGCCTGACGCGCGACTGGATCGGCGTCGACGAACTGATCGGCTCGGCCACGCGGCGCGTGCAGCGCTATGTCGCCGGAACCCGCTTCGTGGCCAGGCTCGCCGCCGGCATGCCACCGATCCACGTGCATCCGGCGCTGGTCGAGCAGGCGCTGTTCAACGTGCTGGAGAACGCGGCAAAGTTCTCGCCGCCAGGCGAACCGGTCCTGGTCAGGGCCGAACGCCGTGCTGACGGCCTGCTCCAGGTCGACATCTCGGACCGCGGACCCGGCATTCCGGAAAACGAGCGGCGCCGGATCTTCGACATGTTCTACAGTGTGGAGCGCGGCGACCGCGGCCGGCACGGAACAGGCCTTGGCCTGACGATCGTGCAAGGCATCATCGGCGCCCACATGGGCAGCGTGGAAGCGCTGCCCGGCCCCGACGGCGTCGGGACCACGATCCGCCTCGTCCTGCCCTGGGGTGAGCTACCACTCAGCGAGGAGACATCCGCATGAATCATGGCGACCGCAGCGCCGACCACGGCACACACTCGGTGGCGCCGGCCCGCGTGCTCGTCATCGACGACGAACCGCAGATCCGCAAGTTCATCGACATCAGCCTGCGCGCCCAGGGCTACCACACCCAGCTCGCCGACACCGGCGAGCGCGGCCTGGCGCTGCTGGCCAGCCAGGGGGCGGAACTGGTGATCCTGGATCTCGGGCTGCCCGACCGCGACGGCCAGGACGTGCTGCGCGAGCTGCGTCAATGGTCGGCCGTCCCGGTCATCGTGCTGACGGTGCGCTCCGCCGAGGAGCAAAAGGTGGCGCTGCTCGACGCCGGCGCGAACGACTACGTGACCAAGCCCTTCGGCATCGAGGAGCTGATGGCGCGCGTCCGGGCGCTGCTGCGTGGCGTCCTGACGCGCATGGGGGGCGCCCAGGTCTATGATGACGGCGAACTGTTCATCGACCTTGCCAACCGCGAGCTGCGCATGCACGGCCAGCCGGTGTCGCTCACGCGCAAGGAGTTCGCGCTGCTGGCCCTGCTGGTACGCGAACCCGGCCGCCTGATCAC
The DNA here is from genome assembly GCA_015277795.1 of Massilia sp. UMI-21. Taxonomy (NCBI): domain Bacteria; kingdom Pseudomonadati; phylum Pseudomonadota; class Betaproteobacteria; order Burkholderiales; family Oxalobacteraceae; genus Massilia; species Massilia sp. UMI-21. The sequence continues at coordinate 653,955 of CP063848.1, forward strand.
CCAGCCGCAGTTGCTGCGCCAGGTCTGGGGGCCCACGCACCAGGAAGATGCGCACTACCTGCGCATCCTGGTGGGCAAGCTGCGCCACAAGCTGGGCGAGGACGCCGCCGATCCGCGCTACATCATCACCGAGCCGGGAGTAGGGCTGCGCTTCCAGTCGCGCGAGAAAACATCCCAGGCCGGCATTGGCCGTCCGGACTGACGCTCCGCACCTGCGGATGCACGCTAGAACCCGAGCACTTCTCCTGCGCCGAGCAAGGTCGCGATGCCCAGCACCGCGAAGACCAGCGCCGCCAGGCCGTGCACCAGCCGCAAGGGCACGCGCTTGGCGATGCGCTCGCCGAAGTACACGGCCGGCACGTTGGCCAGCATCATGCCGCAGGTGGTGCCGGCCACCACCGCCGCCATCGAGGCGTAGCGCGCCGCCAGGGCGACGGTGGCCACCTGCGTCTTGTCGCCCATCTCGGCAATGAAGAAAGCGAGCAGGGTGCTCAAGAAAACACCGTAGCGAGGCAGCGGCAGCTCGCCGGCGTCGACCGCGTCGGGAACCATGGTCCAGGCGGCCATGGCGAGGAAGGACAGGCCCAGCACCCAGCGCATCGGGCCGGGGCCCAGCAGTTCGCTCACCAGGGCGCCGACGGCGGCGGCAAAGGCGTGGTTGGCGATGGTGGCGACGAAGATGCCGAACACGATCGGCAGGGGGCGCCGAAAGCGCGCCGCGAGCAGGAAGGCCAGTAACTGGGTCTTGTCGCCGATCTCGGCAAGTCCCACGATGCCGGTCGATACGAGAAAGGCGTCCATGAAGCGGCAGCTACGGCAGATACGAAGGGCCCGATCATAGCAGAGGCGAGCGTCAATACAGCGCGCGTCCGTACCCACCTCGTGCTTTTCCCCCACCGTTGAAGATGCTATCCTGCCTGCGCCCCCGGCCCTACCAGGGCTGTTCGACGCCGTCATTCCTTCCACGAGAGACCATGAAGACAAGCACCCTGCTGCGCGCCACGGCCTGCGCCTTTATCTGCCAGTGGAGCGCCTACGCGTTCGCACTCGACCCCCTCAGCTACGCCAAATACGACCAGGTCAAGACCACGGCCCTGCACCTGGACCTGAAGGCCGACTTCACGCGCAAGACCCTGGCCGGCTACGCCGACCTGAGCCTGGACTGGCTCGACGACAAGGCCACCACGCTCGACCTCGACACCCGCGAACTGAGCATCGCCAAGATCGAGGCGCAGGATGCGGCAGGCGTGTGGAAGCCGGTCAAGTACACCCTCGACAAGCTCGATGCCGAGAAGGGCCAGGCCCTGCATATCGCGCTGCCGGGCCAGCCGGCCAAGGTGCGCATCCACTACCACACCGCGCCCACCGCGCCGGCGCTGCAGTGGCTGACCCCGAAGCAGACCATGTCGGGCAAGTACCCCTTCATGTTCAGCCAGTCGCAGCCGATCAATGCGCGCTCCTTCATGCCGGTCCAGGACACCCCGGCGGTGCGCTTCACCTACACCGCGCGGATCCAGGCGCCGGAAGGCATGCGCGTCGTGATGAGCGCCGATGACGATCCCAAGGCGACGGGCAAGGGCGGCTGGAAGTTCAGCATGCCGCAACCGGTGCCGGCCTACCTGGTGGCGATCGGCATCGGCGAGCTGGAAGCGCGCACCCTGGGCGCCCGCACCGGCGTCTACGCCGAACCGATGCGCATCAAGGCCGCCGCCTACGAACTGGCCGACACCGAAAAAATGGTGGCCGCGGCCGAGTCGCTGTACGGCCCGTATCGCTGGGGACGCTACGACATGCTGGTGCTGCCGCCGTCCTTCCCGATCGGCGGCATGGAAAACCCGCGCCTGACCTTCCTGACCCCCACCATGATCGCGGGCGACCGCAGCCTGGTCGACCTGATCGCGCACGAGCTGGCGCACAGCTGGTCGGGCAACCTGGTGACCAACGCCTCGTGGAAGCACTGGTGGCTCAACGAAGGTTTTACCACCTACGTCACCACCCGCATCCTCGAAAAGCTCTATGGCGAGGAAGTGGCGACCATGAACCTGCAGCTCGAGCAGGAAGAAGCGCTGGAATCGCTCAAGGACATTCCGAAGGCCAAGCAGGCCTTGCTCACGCGCGACCCGGACACCAGTTCCGAGCACTACACCGACGAAGGCCTGGCCTACCCGAAGGGCGCCTGGTTCCTGCGCACCCTCGAGCAGCGCGCCGGCCGCGACGTCTTCGATCCCTTCCTGCGCGGCTGGTTCGACCAGCATGCCTTCCAGAGCGTGACCACCGACCAGTTCGTGCACTACCTGCGCACCAATCTGCTGGCCAAGCACCCGAAGGTCATGAGCGACGCGGAGCTGAACGAATGGCTGTACGGCACGGGCATCCCGGCCAGCGCCAAGAAGGCCGTCTCCACCCGCCTGGCCAGGCTGAACGACACCACCGCGCGCTGGCTCAAGGGCGAGCTGACGACCGCGCAGCTGCCCACCAAGGCGTGGAATGCCGCCGAGTGGATGAAGTTCTTGAACGACATCGACAACAAGGCCAATGCCGCCAAACTGGAAGAGCTGGACAAGGCCTATGGCCTGTCGAAGACCGGCAACAATGAAGTGGCCTTCCGCTTCTACCGCGCCGCCGTCCACGCCGGCTACCGCGGCATTCGCCCGGACCTGGAAGCCTTCCTGATGCAGGTGGGGCGCCAGAAGTTCGTGGTGCCGCTGTACGGCGCGCTGCGCGCCAATGCGCAAGACCGGGCCTGGGCCGAGCGCGTGTACAAGGCCGCGCGCGAGCGCTACCACCCGGAGACGCAGGGCAGCGTCGACAAGCAGATGAATAAACAATGAAGGGGATGACCACAGTGTTTGCCATGAATCGCATTGCAGCCGCGGCCCTGCTCGCGCTGACCGCCGGCGCCGCTTTTGCGCAGGAAGCCGCGCCAGGCGCCGCCGTGCAGGCCGCAGCCGCGCAAGGCCCCGCCTATGACCTGAAAGCCGATGTCGAGCGCGTGATGAAGCAATTCGACGTGCCGGGCATCGCCATCGCCGTGGTCAAGGACGGCAAGGTCCTGGCCGCCGAAGGCTTCGGCGTGCGCAAGCGCGGCGAGCCGGCCAAGGTGGACGGCAAGACCATCTTCGAGATCGCCTCGAACTCCAAGGCCTTTACCGCGGCCGCGCTGGCCATGCTGGTCGACCAGGGCAAGCTGGACTGGGACGACCCGGTGATCAGGCACCTGCCGGACTTCCGCATGTACGACGCCTACGTCACCGCCGAGATGACCATCCGCGACCTGCTGACCCACCGCAGCGGCCTGGGGCTGGGCGCCGGCGACCTGATGTGGTGGCCGACCACCAATTTCAGCACCGACGAGATCATCCACAATCTCCGCTACATCAAGCCGGCCACCAGCTTCAGGAGCAGCTACGCCTACGACAACCTGCTGTACATCGTGGCCGGCAAGATCATCGCCGCCAAGTCGGGCAAGACCTGGGGCGAGACCATGCACGAGTGGATCCTGGCACCTATCGGCATGACCGGCACCACCACGAGCCTGGAAGAGAGCGCGAAGTTCGCCAACGTTTCCGCGCCGCATAGCAAGATCAACGGCAAGGCGGTGCCGGTGAAGCCGATGCCGGTGGCGAACGCGGTCGGCGCGGTTGGCATCAACACCAACGCCGAGGATATCGCGCGCTGGATGAACGTGCTGCTCGCCGGCGGCGTGGTCAAGGGCGAGGGCGGCCAGGAAGTGCGCCTGTGGTCGGACAAGCAGGCGCGCCAGCTCTGGACCGCGCAGACCCCGATGACGATCAGCACGCCGCGTCCGCCGCTGGCGGCGACCAAGCCCAATTTCTACGCCTATGGCCTAGGCTTCCAGCTGCGCGACTACCAGGGCAAGCTGGTGGCGATGCACGGCGGCGCGCTGCAGGGCTTCTACACCCGCGTGATGCTGGTGCCGGAATCGAAGCTGGGCATCGCGATCTTCACCAATGCCGAAAGCGGCCCCTCGCTCAACGCCTTGCAGTATCGCCTGCTGGACCAGCACCTGGGCGTGGCGCCGACCGACTGGATCGGCCGCATCGCGGACATCGACAAGGAGTTGCAGGCCAAGGAGGCGGCCCGTGTCAAGGGCGAGGCGGCTTCGCGCGCAGCGTCGTCGAAGCCCTCGCTGGCGCTGGCCTCGTACGCGGGCGACTACCAGGACGCGTGGTACGGCAAGATGGCGATCCGCCGCGTCAACGACAAGCTGCAGATGTCCTTCGCCAAGACGCCCGACCTGACCGGCGAGATGGAGCACTTCCAGCACGATACCTTCATCGTGCGCTGGAAGGAGCGCAACTTCAATGCCGATGCCTACGTCACGTTCTCGCTGGAACCCGACGGCAGCATCGAGCGCGTGCGCATGAAGCCGGTGTCGACCGAGACCGACTTCAGCTACGACTTCCAGGACTTGTTGTTTACCCCGGTGAAGACAGAGAAGAAGGGTTGATCTAAGGCTGCTTGAACGCGCGGCCGGGAAACCCGGCCACCCTACGTAGGGTGGGCGGGTTCCCCGCCCGCGCGTTCAACTCAACGTAGAGACGTCGAAACGCATTACTTCCCTGCCCACACCTTCATCATGTCTTCCGACCCCTGGGTCCGGATCCCGTTGTCCGACAGGATTCCCTCGGTGGCATCCAGCACCGCCTTGCGCGGCAGGATCATGGTCTCGCCATAGCGCTGGTCGAACTTGAACGCCACGTATTCGTCCTTCAGGTCGCGCAGCAGCGCCACCAGGTGGGCCAGGCTGCGGACCTTGGTCCCGTTGACCGAATCCAGCACCGAGCCGAAGCGGTTGCTGTAGCCGGTCACCAGCTTGTGCGGGAAGAAGGGTCCGCTGATCACCACCAGCTCCTCGCGCCCATCGGTCGGCGAATCGCCGAGATGGGTCACCAGCGGGCTGTCGTTGAAGCTGTAGGCGCCCATCGCACGCGGGTTGGCCAGCAGGAAGCCCATGAAATCGGTCGTCGCGCGCGTGAACACCACCGGGCCGTACACGAAGTAGGACGGATAACCGCCGTTCAGGTCGGGGATCAGGAGCGGGCGCGGGCCGCTGGCCGGCACCTCGACCTGCATCGGCTTGCCGCCGCGGCGGATCGTCATCGGCACCTTGCCGTTCTTCGCCACCTGCTGGATGCGGTACTGGAAGCGCACGCGCAGGTTCGAGCCCAGCTTCACCATGCCCTGGTTGTCGATCGGGTACTCGCCGATGTGGGTGATGATGTCGCCTTCCTTCAGGGGCCAGCCGGCATCGAGCCTGTACGGGCGGTGCACCAGCGCGCCTTCCACCGACTTGTCGATGTTCAGGTACTGGCGCAGCGCCGGGTTCTCCAGCGTCTGCACGCTGTCGTGCAGCAGCGGCTTGCCGTCATAGCGGCCGTCCGCCACGTCCTTCAGGAACAGCTCGATTTCCTCGTTCGGAATCACGTAGCCGATGTTCTGGGCATTGCTCGCCATCGAGAAGGCCAGGCCGATCATCTTGTCGCCGGCGATCACCGGGCCGCCGCTGTTGCCCGGGTTGATCGGCGCGTCGATCTGGATGCGCAGGCCCGAGCTGAACGAGCCATAGCCGACGAACTCCACGCGCGAGACGATGCCGCGGGTGGTCGACAACGAGTTGCCGCCGACTGGGTAGCCGTAGGCGAACACCGCCTCGCGCACATCCGGCAGCACGGCCGCGCGCCGCACCGGCGGGCGCTTGTCGAAGAAGGACGGATCGTCCAGTTCCAGCACCGCCAGGTCCAGGCCGCGCGCCAGCGCGATCACCCTGGCCGACACCTTGTCGCCCGATTGGCTGGCCTGCACCTCGACCTGGCTGGCGTAGCCGACCACGTGGGCGTTGGTCAGGATGCGCTTGCCCTCGATGATCACGCCCGAGCCGGTGACATTGACCGGCGACTGCTTGATCCAGGGCTTGTACGGGTCCGGCCGGCGCACGGTGGCGAAGATCTTGACCACCGAGTTCTCGACCGACGGCAAGGCCGGAGCGGTGGTGGCGGACGGGGTGGCGACGGCCGGCGACGGCGGCGTGGCGGGCGTGGGGGCAGGCGGCGGGGAGGTGTCCTGTGCGTGGACAAGGCCGGCCAGGGCAAATGCCACGGCGGCGGCGAGACGTGCGGTTTTCATGAATTCCTTCGGTGGCTCAAATGTGTCGACTGGACCAAATGGCAAGAATATACACGCTCCTCGCCGAAGGAAATGCACCAATCCTCACCGGAAGGGGCAGCCCATCGGGCTGCCGGCCTCCCGGCCACGCATTTACTGCTTCACGAACTTGAGCGTCATGCGGTCGCTCTCGCCGATCGCCATGTACTTTTCGCGGTCCTTGTCCTTGTTGGCCAGCACCGGGGGCAGGGTCCACACGCCTTTTTCGTGCTTGGCGGTGTCCTTCGGGTTGGCGTTGACGTCGGACTTGGCGGCCAGCTTGAAGCCGGCGTCTTCGACGGTCTTGATCACCCAGGCTTCGTGCAGGTAGCCGCTCGAGGCCTTCGCGTCCTGCGTCATCGAGGCCGGCAGGCGGTGGTCGACGATACCCAGCACGCCGCCCGGTTTGAGCACCTTGTGGATTTCCTTGAAGGTGTTCTTCAGCGCTTCGTCGCCGTTGCCGACCCAGTTGTGCAGGTTGCGGAAGGTGAGCACCATGTCGACGCTGTTCGGCGCGGCGATCTGGTAGGTGGTGGGCGGTTCGAACACGGCCGGGACGACCTTGTCGTAGAGGGCAGGGGTGGCATCCAGTTTCTGCTTGAAGGCCATGCCGCCGCGCTTCTCGGGCGTGAAAGCCTGGCCTGCGGCGATCAGTTTGCCGTTCTGGCGAAGGTAAGGCGCCAGGATTTCGGTGTACCAGCCGCCTCCGGGCGCGAGTTCCACCACCGTCATGGTTGGCTTGATGCCGAAGAAGCTCAGGGTGTCGTATGGATGGCGCGCCGCGTCGCGAGCCTTGTTGGCGGCGCTGCGATGCTCGCCCGCGATGGCCGCTTTCAGGGCGTCGTCCGCCTGTGCCGCGCCGGCGGCCAGGGTCGCAGCAAGGGTCGTGATGGCCCCGGCGGCCAGGATCAGTCGTTTCATCGGTTCGAAGTCTCCATGTGTTTGGTGTGCGCGGCCGGGCGGGACGCCGCCGCCGCGCTGATGATCGGCCACAGTTGGCGGACAGTCAAGCGTTCCTTGTGTATGCATGTTTGCCCTGTAAAGCTGTCCGCGCGGCTGTCCGCGGCGGACACCCGGACACCTGCGCGGACGCTCGCGGCGGACAGTCGAAGTCCTTGAAATCATGGATTTAAAAGATGCTGTGATCTGGCACAACAATTGCCTATTCAAAACCACGACTTACTGCTAAGGTTGGCAGGTTTGCCGCGCCGCGCCGCCGCCGGCAAAGACCCACCCCCTTCGCGGTAAATACAAGAAATGCGGGCCGCACGACAAGGCGGAACCGCTGCCCAGAAGTAGCTTGATTTCAGGAGACATTATGGAACGCCGTACCTTTCTCAATTTCAGCAGCCTGGCGCTCGCCTCCACGCTCGTCCCCTTCACTCGCGCGATCGCCGCGGAAGAACTGCTCAGCGCCATGCCGACGGCCGCCAAGAAGGCGCTGGCCGACGTCGCGCTCGATGCCGCCACCAAGGCCGGCGCCAGCTATGCCGACGTGCGCATCGGCCGCTACCTGAACCAGTTCATCACGACCCGCGACCTGAACGTCGAGAACGTGGCCAACACCGAGTCCGCCGGCGTCGGCGTGCGCGTGATCGCGGGCGGCGCCTACGGTTTCGCCGCCACCTCGGACATGTCCAGCGACGGCATCGCCAATGCGGCGCGTCAGGCGGTCGCGATTGCCAAGGCCAATGCCAAGCTGCAGTCCGAACCGGTGCGCCTGGCTCCGGTGAAGGGCGTCGGCGACGTCTCCTGGGCCACGCCGATCAAGAAAGACTGGCGCACCGTGCCGATCAAGGAGAAAGCGGACCTGCTGATCGCCGCCAACAAGGCCGGCATGGAAGGCGGCGCGACCTTCATGAATTCGATGCTGTTCCAGGTGAACCAGCAGAAGTACTTCGCTTCCACCGACGGCTCCTACATCGAGCAGGACGTGCACCGCCTGTGGGCGCCGTTCCAGGCCACCGCCGTGGACAAGACCACCGGCAAGTTCCGCTCGAGGTCCGGCTTGGGAGCGCCCGTCGGCATGGGCTACGAATACCTGGACGCCCGTCCCGAGCACAAGCTCAGGGCCGCGGGCGGCGTCGCCACCCTGTACACCGGCTCCTACGATCTCATCGAGGACGCGCGCGCCGCCGGCCGCGATGCCAAGGCCAAGCTGACCGCCAAGTCGGTCATGCCGGGCAAATACGACCTGATGCTGTCGCCGGAACACCTGTGGCTGACCATCCACGAGAACGTCGGCCACCCGACCGAACTGGACCGCGTGCTCGGCTACGAAGCCAACTACGCCGGCACCAGCTTCGCCACCCTCGACAAGTGGCAGACCAGGAAATTCAAGTACGGTAACCAGATCGTCAACCTGTTCGCCGACAAGACCACCCCCGGCTCCCTGGGCTGCGTCGGCTACGACGACGAAGGCGTCAGGACCAAGAAGTGGGACATCATCAAGGACGGCATCCTGGTCAACTACCAGGCCACCCGCGACCAGGCCCACATCATCGGCGAAAAGGAATCGCACGGCTGCTCGTACGCCGACAGCTGGAATTCGGTGCAGTTCCAGCGCATGCCGAACGTCTCGCTCGCCGCCGGCAAGAAAAAGCTGACCCCGGACGAGATGGTCAAGGACATCAAGAAGGGCATCTACATCGTCGGCGACGGCTCGTTCTCGATCGACCAGCAGCGCTACAACTTCCAGTTCGGCGGTCAGCTGTTCTACGAAATCAAGGACGGCAAGATCGGCCCGATGCTCGAAGACGTGGCCTACCAGGCCAACACCCAGGAGTTCTGGAACGCCTGCTCGGCCATCTGCGACGAGCGCGACTGGCGCATGGGCGGCTCCTTCTTCGACGGCAAGGGCCAGCCGCCACAGATCAGTATCGTGTCGCATGGCTCGTCGACCGCGCGCTTCAACGGCATCAACGTGATCAACACCGCCCGCAAGATCGGCTGAGGCAAGGGACAACCATGAGCATCCTTACCCAGGACCAGACCAAGCGCATCACCGACCGCGTGATGTCGCTCTCGAAAGCCGACGAGTGCATCGTGAACATCGAAGGCGCCCGCATCGGCAACATCCGCTTCGCCCGCAACGCCGTGTCCACCGCCGGCCTGGCCGACGACACCCGTCTCACGGTGCAGGTCGCCTTCGGCAAGCGCCAGGGCACCGCCACCATCAACGAATTCGACGACAAGTCGCTGGAAAAGGCCGTGCGTCGCGCCGAAGACCTGGCGCGCCTGGCGCCGGAGAATCCGGAGTTCATGCCGGCGATCGCCAAGACCGGCTACAAGTCGTCCGACACCTTCGTCCCGGCTACCGCGGCCATCGACCCCGAGTTCCGTGCCCAGGCCGCCGCCTACGCGATGGAGGCCTGCCGCAAGAAGGGCCTGGTGTCGGCCGGCTTCTTCACCGACCGCGAGATGTTCGAAACCGTGGCCAACTCGAATGGCGTGTTCGGCCACCAGGTGGCCACCTCGCTCGACTTCACCTGCACCGTGCGCACCGAAGACGGGCGCGGCTCGGGCTGGGTCAAGCGCTCGGCACGCGACGTCGCCCGTTTCGATGCGCGCGAAGCGGCCGACGTGGCCATCGAGAAGGCATTGCGCTCGGTGGACGCCAAGGCGCTCGAGCCGGGCCGCTATACCGTGGTGATGGAGCCCAGCGCCACCAGCGACCTCCTGACCTTCATGATGGGCGGCTTCAATGCGCGCCTGGCCGACGAGGGCCGCAGCTTCCTCTCAAAAAAGGGCGGCCAGAACCGCCTGGGCGACAAGCTGTTCGACCAGCAGGTCAACATCTGGTCGGACCCTTGGGACAAGGACGTACCGGTGCTGCCGTGGGACGGCAACATGCTGCCGCGCGAACGGATCCACCTGGTCAAGGACGGCCGCATCAATGCGCTGAACTACTCGCAGTACTGGGCCAAGCAAAAGGGCCAGCGCGCCATCGGCAGCGCCGGCAACATCATCATGGCCGGCACCGACAAGAGCACGGAAGAGCTGATCGCCAACACCAGGAAGGGCGTGCTGGTGACCCGCACCTGGTACATCCGGATGGTGGACCCGCAGTCGGTGCTGGTCACCGGCCTGACCCGCGACGGCACTTTCTACATCGAGAACGGCAAGGTCAAGTACCCGATCAAGAACTTCCGCTTCAACGAGAGCCCGGTGAGCATGCTGAACAACATCGACGAGATCGGCAAGCCGCTGGTGATCGGCGGCGACGAGGCGAATTATTCGATGCTGATCCCGTCGATGAAGATCCGCGATTTCAACTTTACCTCGCTCTCGGACGCGGTCTGAGAATCCGTAGGGTGGGCGGCTTTGCCGCCCACGCGTCCAAACCACGGTTGAACAGATACATCGTCTGTTCAAGCCCGGATTGAACGCGTGGGCGGGAGACCCGCCCACCCTACGAAAACCTACGGATACTTAAATGGAACGTCGTAAATTCCTCCAAATCGGCGCCGGCACCGCCGGCGCCATGCTGATCCCGGTGTTCGGCAACGCTATCGCCGCCGATGAGCTCTTGAATGCGATGCCGCGCAGCGCCAAGAAGGCCTTGGCCGACATCGCACTGAACGCCGCCACCCAGGCCGGCGCGTCCTACTGCGACGTGCGCATCGGCCGCTACCTGAACCAGTTCATCATCACGCGCGACCTGAACGTCGAGAACATCAGCAACACCGAGTCGAGCGGCGTGGGCGTGCGCGTGGTGGCGGGCGGCGCCTACGGCTTCGCGTCGACCAACGACATGACACCGGACGGCATCGCCAATGCGGCGCGCCAGGCGGTCGCCATCGCCAAGGCCAACGCCAAGCTGCAGAGCGAGCAGGTGCGCCTGGCGCCGGTGAAAGGCGTGGGCGAGGTGGCCTGGGCCACCCCGGTCAGGAAGGACTGGCGCGGCATCCCGGTCAAGGACAAGGCCGACATGCTGATCGCCGCCAACAAGGCGGGCCTGGACGCTGGCGCGAGCTTCATGACCGCGTCGCTGTTCCAGATCAACCAGCAGAAGTACTTCGCCTCCACCGACGGCTCCTACATCGACCAGGACATCCATCGCCTGTGGGCCCCGATCAACGCCACCGCCGTCGACAAGGCCAGCGGCAAGTTCCGCTCGCGCGCGGGCCTGTCCTCGCCGGTGAGCATGGGCTACGAATATTTCGATGCCAAGGCCAGCGACAAGGTGCAGGCCGCCGGCGGCGTGACCACGCTGTACACCGGCTCCTACGACATCGTCGAGGACGCGGGCCTGGCGGGCAAGCAGGCGCGCGAGAAGCTCGGCGCCAAGTCGGTCGAGCCGGGCAAGTACGACCTGGTGCTCAGCCCCGAACACCTGTTCCTGACCATCCACGAGAACGTCGGCCACCCGACGGAGCTGGATCGCGTGCTCGGCTACGAAGCCAATTACGCCGGCACCAGTTTCGCCACCCTCGACAAGTGGGAAACCAGGAAATTCAAGTACGGCTCCGAGCGCGTGAACTTTGTTGCCGATCGCACCACCCCGGGTTCGCTCGGCCTGATCGGCTACGACGACGAAGGCGTGCGCGCCAAGAAATGGGACATCATCCGCAACGGCATGCTGGTCAATTACCAGGCCACGCGCGACCAGGCCCACATCATCGGCGAGAAGGAATCGCACGGCTGCTCCTACGCCGACAGCTGGAGCACGATCCAGTTCCAGCGCATGCCGAACGTGTCGCTGGAGCCGGGCAAAGCCAGGCTCACGCCGGACGAGATGGTCAAGGACGTCAAGAAGGGCATCTATGTCCTCGGCCGCGGCTCTTACTCGATCGACCAGCAGCGCTACAACTTCCAGTTCGGCGGCACGCTGTTCTACGAGATCAGGAACGGCAAGATCACCGGCCCCCTGGAAGACGTGGCCTACCAGGCCAACACCCAGGAATTCTGGAATGCCTGCTCGGCCATTTGCGACGAGCGCGACTGGCGCATGGGCGGCTCGTTCTTCGACGGCAAGGGCCAGCCGAGCCAGGTGAGCGCAGTCTCGCATGGTTCGTCCACCAGTCGCTTCAATGGCATCAACGTCATCAACACCGCACGCAAGATCGGTTGAGGAGGAGACAACATGAAACAGCTGAACCAGGAACAAGCAAAACGCATCGCCGACCGCGTGATCGGTTTCTCGAAAGCCGACGAATGCAGCGTGTCGATCGAAGGCAACCGCACCGGTAACATCCGCTTCGCACGCAACAGCGTGTCGACCGCCGGCCTGACCGAAGACACCCAGCTGGCCGTACGCGTCGCCTTCGGCAAGCGCGTGGGTACTGCGGTCGTCAACGAGTTCGACGACAAGTCGCTGGAAAAAGCCGTGCGCCGCGCCGAGGAGCTGGCGCGCCTGGCGCCGGAGAATCCGGAATTCATGCCGGCCGTCGGCAAGCAGGAATACCTGACCACCAAGACTTTCATGGGCTCGACCGCAGGCATCGACCCGGACTACCGCGCCGAAGTCGCCGCAGCCGCCATCGGCCAGGCACGCGCCAAGAAACTGGTGACCGCCGGCTTCTTCACCGACAATACCCGCTTTTCCTGCGTGGCCAACTCGAACGGCGTGTTCGGCTTCCAGGAATTCACCGACCTGTCCTTCACCTGCACCGCGCGCACCGAAGACGGCCGCGGCTCGGGCTGGGTGACCCGCTCGGCCGTCGACGCGCGCCGCTTCAACGCCTCGGAAGCGGCCGAGGTCGCGATCGACAAGGCACTGCGCTCGGTCGATGCCAAGGCGCTGGAGCCGGGCCGCTACACCGTGATCCTGGAGCCGGCGGCGACCTCGGAAATCCTCGGCAATATGTTCGCTTCCTTCAGCGCGCGCGCCGCCGATGAAGGCCGCAGCTTCCTGGCCAAGAAGGGCGGCGGCAACCGCCTGGGCGAAAAGCTGTTCGACGAGCAGGTCAACATCTGGGCCGACCCGTGGAACCCGGACGTGCCGGTGGCGCCGTGGGACGACAACACCATGCTGGCCCGCAAGCGCACCGACCTGATCAAGGACGGCCGCGTCGCCTCGCTCGGCTATTCGCCGTTCTGGGCGAAGAAGACCGGCAACCAGGCCACCGCCAACCACGGCAACATGATCATGGCCGGCGGCACCAAGTCGCTGGAAGAGCTGATCGCGGGCACCAAGAAGGGCATCGTGGTCACCCGCACCTGGTACATCCGCATGGTCGATCCGCAGTCGCTCCTGATCACCGGCCTGACCCGCGACGGCACCTTCTACGTCGAGAACGGCAAGATCAAGTACCCGGTGAAGAACTTCCGCTTCAACGAAAGCCCGGTCACCATCCTCAACAACATCGACGAACTGGGCAAGCCGCAGATCATCGGTGGCGACGAGGTGCCGTTCCAGATGGTGCTGCCGCCGATGAAGGTCCGCGACTTCAACTTCACCTCGCTGTCCGACGCGGTGTAAGGTCCACGAATGGCCAACTACGATTTCTACTTCACGCGCCTGACCTACGAGTCGGGCGACTGGGACGTGGATATCCGTATGCCCAGCAACGTGCTGAACTCGCTGGTCGAGTACACCACGCTGCGGGTGGATCCGGCAGAGCGCGTGGTCGCGCTGTCGGATCCGAAGATGCTGCAGGCGCCGTTCTGCTATTTCGCGGGGCACAAGCTGGTGCAGTTCACCGCGCAAGAGCGGCGCAACCTCGAAAAATACGTGCGCGGCGGCGGCTTCGTGTTCGTGGACGACTGCAACCACGACATCGACGGCCTGTTCGCGAAATCGTTCGAGGCCGAGATGGTCAAGATCTTCGGCGCCTCCGCATTGAAGAAGATCCCGAATACGCACCCGCTGTATTCCTGCTTCTTCAAGTTCGACGGACCGCCGACCACCGGCGGGGAACTCAACGGCTGGGGCGACGACCTGGTGCACGAGTACCTGAAGGCGATCGAGTTCGGCGGGCGCATCCGCCTGCTGTACTCGAACAAGGACTATGGATGCGAGTGGGACTACGACTTCCGCAACAAGCGGTTCCTCGCGGTCGACAACACCCGCTTCGCAGTCAATATCATTCAATATGCGTTGGGAGCGTAAGTGGTGGCTGAGCGTGATGCGGTAGCGTGGAGTGAACAGGAAATCGCCGGACTGGTGGCGAGCATCAAGGCGCTGAAGGACAGCATGGCGCGCGTCATTATCGGACAAGAGGAGGTGGTCGACCTGCTGGTGACCTGCCTGCTGGCCGGCGGCCACGCGCTGGTCGAGGGCGTGCCGGGCCTGGGCAAGACCTTGCTCGTGAAATCGCTGGCGCAGGCCACCGACATGCAGTTCCGCCGCGTGCAGTTCACGCCGGACCTGATGCCGTCCGACATCGTCGGCACCGAGATCCTGGAAGAAGACGCCGGCACGCGCCAGCGCGTGTTCCGCTTCCAGCCCGGACCTGTGTTCACCCAGGTGCTGCTGGCGGACGAAATCAACCGCGCACCGCCCAAGACCCAATCCGCGCTGCTCGAAGCGATGCAGGAACGCGCGGTCACCTTCGCCGGCACCACGCACAAGCTGCCGCGTCCCTTCTTCGTGCTGGCCACCCAGAATCCGATCGAGCAGGCCGGCACCTACCCGTTGCCGGAAGCCCAGCTGGATCGCTTCCTGCTGCGCATCGACGTGGTCTACCCGACCGAGGACGAAGAAGTGCTGATGGTCTCGCGCACCACCCACGCGGGCCTGACGGATGCCGAGCCGGCCATGACGGTCGAGACCCTGCTGCGCCTGCAGCAGCTGGTGCGCGACATCGAGATCGGCGAGCACCTGCTGCGCTACGCGACGCGCCTGGTGCGCGCCACCCGTCCGGAGCTGACCACGGTCGCCGCGGTGAAGAACCACATCGGCTGGGGCGCCGGCCCGCGCGCCGGCCAGGCGCTGGTGCTGGCCGCGAAAGCGCGCGCCCTGATGCAGGGGCGCCTGGCGGTCACCCGCGAGGACATTGGCGCCATGCTGCTGCCGGTGCTGGCGCACCGCGTGCTGCGCAACTTCGAGGCGGAGGCCGACGGCGTCGCCATCGCCGACATCCTGCAGTCCCTGCGCAACGAGATCCGGGTCGACTGATCTTGTCGCTGGCGAACACCGCGCTGATCGCGCACACGCAGAAGCTCGACCTGGCGATCCGCCATGTGCTGGCGGGGCTCGGCCACGGCATCCACGCCGGGCGCGAGCGCGGTGCGGGCGTCGAATTCTCGGAATACCGGGCCTATGCGCCCGGGGACGAATGGCGCCGCGTCGACTGGAAGCTGCTGGCGCGCGCCGACCGCTACTTTGTACGCGAGGCCGAACGGGACAGCCACGTGGCGGTCTGGCTGGTGCTGGACGCCAGCGCCTCGATGCTCGAACCCAGCCGCGAGCTGGAAGGCGTCGACAAGCTCTCTTACGCCCGCACCCTGCTCGGCTGCGTGGCGGCCATCGCCCAGCGCCAGGGCGACGCCTTCGGCCTGCTGGTCCTGAACGATGGCAAACTCCAGTTCACGCCGGCCATGCGCGGTCCGCGCCAGCTGCAGCGCGTACTGCTGCAACTGAGCCGGGTCCAGGCCGCGGGCGAATTGCCGGATGCCGACACCCTGCGCGCCGGCCTGCATTTCGCGCAGTCCCCCAGCGTCATTTTCGCGGCCAGCGACCTGCTCGACTGGCCGTCTTCGCTGTCGCAGGCATTGATGCGCCTGCGCGGCATGCGCCATGACGTGCGCGTGCTGTGCCTGCAGACTCAGGCAGAGGTCGATGCCAGCTTTTCCTCCGCGCCGGCTTACCGCGACCCGGAGCCGGCCAGAACCGGGGGCGTCTACCGCTTCGGCGCCGACCTGAAGGAAGGCTACCGCCGCAATCGCGAGCAGCACTTCGCGGCGGTGACGGCAAGCTGCCGCCAGCGCGACATCCCGGTCGTGTCCGCGCGCATCGAACAGCCGCCGGGCGAGGTCCTGCGCCTGTTGTTGCGCTCACCGCTGCGCCGTCCGGGGAGCCGCCCATGATGTCGTACACGAATGCGCTCTGGTGGTTGGCCCTGCCGATCCTGCTGCTGCCGATCTGGTGGCACCGGCGCAAGCGCGAGCAGCACAAGGCCGAACTGCTGGCGACGAGCCGCTTCCTGCCGCGCGCCGAGCCGCGCCAGGTACGCGCATGGTCCTGGCGCGACCTCATCCTGCTGCTGGTGCGCTGCCTGATGCTGGCCGCTGCGATTGCCTGGCTGGCCGACCCGATCATGCCCCGGCGCGGCGATACCGTGATCGTGGCGACCGGCACCGATCCGGAGTGGGCCGATGCGCAGGTGGCGCAGGCCGGACTGGCCAAGGCCGACCGGATCGCCATGCCCGCGGCCCGGACGATAGCGTGGCTGCGTGCCCACCAGCGCGAGTGGCGCCCCGATGCGCGCCTTCTGGTGCTGGGCGACGTGCCCATGCTGGCGCAAGTGCCCGAATTCGGACGCAAGATCGAACTGCGCACGCTGGCCCGCCAGCCGGAGAACCGCGAACGCCGTGTGCATGTCGTCAGCGAGCGCCCCGAGCAGTGGCGCCGCGTGTTCGCCGCCGCGGGCATCGCCATCGACGAGATGCCCGGCGCCAGGACGTCGCTGATCGTGTGGGACCGCAAGGATGCGCCTCCGGCGTCGCTGCGCGCGCCGCTGTGGCTGGTCACCGATCCCGCGCTGTTCCCGGAGCTGGCCAAGGCCGCGCAAGCGGAAGGCTTGCAGGATAAGCTGGCCTACGCCGACAGCCCGCGCGGCCGCCTCTGGCATTCGGCCGCCTGGCCGCCGACGACCGTCGACGCGGCGCGTGCGCTGCTGGACGACTGGCAGCGCCTGCACGCCGGTCCTCCAGTCTACACCGCGCCCTCGCGCGTGTTCGAGGCGTCGGCGTCCGTGCGTGCCCCCGCGCCGAGCGGCGCGCTGCGCGACATGTTGATGGCCGCATTGGCGGCATTGTTCGTACTCGAAAGGATCCTGACGCATGCACGACGGCGCTGAGATCACCCGACGCGTCTGGCGGGCCGCCCAGCTGCGCCGGCTTCCCTTGTGGATCGCCGGGGCGCTGCCGTGGCTGCTCATCCGCTCGGCCCCGGGCCTGATCGCCTGGACCATGTGGTGCGCCTGGGACTGGGCCATCCTGCGCCGCCGCGTCGCCTTCGAATGGACCGCCTGGCTGGACGGCGCCGTGCCCGAGATGGAAGACAGCAGCGCGCTGCTCGAGCACGCACCCACGCCGCTCGCCCAGTTGCAGCGCCGCCGCATCCTCGAGCGCCTCGACGCCGCCGTCTCCAGCCGGCAGCTGCGCCGGATTGCACGCGGCCGCGTGAAGGCCGGCGCGCCCTGGCTGCTGGGCAGCGTGGTGGCGGCAGCGGCGGTCTGGTTCGCCAGCGCTCCCGCGCCACAGGGCAAGGCGGCTGTTGCCGGCCGGGCGCCAGCAGCGATCGCGGCGCCGGTTGCGGCGCAACTGGTCGTGCGCACTGCGCCGCCGGGCTATACCGGCGTTGCTCCGGTCGCGTCGGCGCCGAAGGATTTGCAGGTGCCGGAGCAGACCGTCGTCACCTGGTGCCTGAAAGATCCGGCTGCCGCCGAAGAAACCATCGAGGTCAGCAACGGCCAGCTGCTCAAGCCGGGCAAGGAATGCGCGCGCTGGCTTGCTACCGAATCGGTGTTCTGGCGCTGGCACGGCACGCGCTACACGATCAAGGTCACTCCCGACCAGCCGCCCGACATCACGATCGTCGCGCCGACCCGGATGGTGCAGGAACTATCGGAAACCGCCACCAGCGCCGCGATGGGCGTGCAAGTGCGCGACGACTACGCCATCACCCGTGCCACCCTGCATATGACGCTGGCGCGCGGCAGCGGCGAGAACATCCGCTTTACCGACCGCGAGATGCCGCTGCCCGCATCGCCCGACCGCAAGCAGCGCAACTGGTCGAAGAACTGGTCGCTTGCCGACCTGGGCATGGAGCCGGGCGACGAGCTGTACTTCTTCGTGCGCGCCACCGACAACGCGGCGCGTCCGCATACCGTGCAGTCGCCGACCTATACGCTGCGCCTGCCGGCGCCGCCCGAGGAGGCCGAAGAAGAGAGTACCGCGATGCCGATGCTGGTCAAACCGCAAAGCCTGCGCAGCCAGCGCCAGATCATCATCGATACCGAGCAGTTGGTGGCGGACATGCGCACGACCAACATGAGCGCGGATACGGCACGCGAGCGCAGCCAGGTGATCGCGAGCGACCAGGGCGCACTGCGGCGCCGCTACGGCCAGTTCCTGGGCGAGGAGTCCTCGCTGTTTACGGACGGCGAAGACGAGCACGACGACCATGGCGGCGCCGAAGCGAAGCAGGACATCCTGCACCAGTACGGCCACGCCCACGACGAGGCCGAGAACGCGACGCTGTACGACGAGAAAACCAAGAAGGTGCTGCGCCGCGCGCTGGTGGCGATGTGGGATGCCGAGAAGGCGCTGCGTGCGATCACGCCCAAGGTGGCGCTGCCGCCCGAGCACAAGGCGCTCGAAGCGATCAAGGAACTGCAGCAGGCCGAACGCATCTACCTGCACAAGACCGCCTTCGTGCCGCCGCCGATCAAGGAAGAAAAACGCATGAGCGGCGACATGGACGGTACGGCCAGTTACCGCCGCGAGCAGGGTGGCGCCGAAAAGCGCGTGCCGGAAGACCTCGGCCTGCTGGTCCAGGCTCTGTCGGGCGACGGTCCCTTGCCCGCCCTGTGGACCCGCAGCGCACACGACTGGGTACGGACGCACCTGGAGGACGATGAGCAGCGCCTGTCGGCCCAGACCGCGATCCAGGACGTGGCGGACGGCTGCGTGCCGTGCCGCCCGGTGCTGCGCGCCTGGTTGCGCCAGGGAGCGGGGCAGGGGCAGGTACTGCTGCAGGCGCGGCCGACGGTGGAGACGCCCTTCGTACGCGCATGGCGCGAGGGAGCCAAGCCATGACGAACCTGAACCTGTTGCTGGCCTCGATCGGCATCGCGGGCATCGCCAGCGCCGGCCTGTACGGCTGGCGCCGCCAATGGATCGACGCGCTGCTGGTGCTGGTCGCCGCGGCCGCCCTTGGCTTGTTCGCGGCGGGCATCCGCCTGCCCGGCGATGCTGGCCGGACCCTCGTGCTCGACCCGTCCGCACCCGCGCCGATGCTGGACGGGGTGCGCGCCTTCGCGCTCGAGGGCGACGGCCTGCGCGCCGCCCAGTGGAACGATCTGCCTGCGCTGCCGCTGCAGTGGCAGCGCCCCGCAGGCGGCACCCTGCGCCTGCACCATCCGCGCCGGCTGGCCCTGGGACGAAGCTTTACGCTGCGCGTCGAGCGCGAAGAGAAGCGTGAGGCGCGCCTGCAACTGCTGGCCGAGAACGGCCAGGTCATCGCGGAAACGCGCGGCGCCGGCGAGCTGGCGGTCGCCTGGACGCCGCCGCTGGCCGAGCGGCTCGTGCTCAAGGCGCGCCTGCTGGATGCTGCCGGCAAGACCATTGCCGAGGGTCCGGTGCCGCTCACCGTACACGCGCCCAGCATCCTGCAGGTGGAGGGCCGCTTCGGCGCGCCCTCGTTCGACCTGCGCACCCTGAACGAATTGCTGGCCGGCAGCGGCGCGCTGCTCGACTGGCAGGTGCTGCTGGGCCGCGCCGTCACGCGCACCGAGTTGCCGAAGGAAGAAATGAAGGCCCCGAACCTGCTGGTGATCGACGCGGCCTGGTTCGAGCGTTCGAGCAGCGCCCAGCGTTCCGCCCTGCTGGGCCGCGTGGCCGGCGGCCTGCCGCTCCTGGTGCTGGGCGCGAATGCCAACGACCCGGCGGTCTGGTCGCGCACACTCGGCTTGCCTCTGCGGGCGCAGCCTTCCGGCAAGAAGATCGAGTCGCCGTTGGAACTGCCAGTTGCGCCGTTCAACCCTGCCGCACGCGAAGCCGGCGAATGGCGCGGCGCGGACAACATGGTGTGGACGCGCAGCTGGAAACAGGGCCGTATTGCCTGGCTGGGCGCCAGCGAATGGCACCGCCATGCGATTGCCGAACCGCAGGCGCTGGCCTTGTGGTGGCAGGGCGTGCTGGATCGCGTCGGCGTGGAGCTAGCTGGCGAGGTGGAGTGGCTGGAGCCGGAAGAACTGCCGCTGCCGGGCCAACGCATGGAATTGTGCGCGCGCGGCGTGAAAGGCGAGGTGGCCTTCCCCGAGCTGAAGCTGACGCGCGCCTGGTCGCCGCGCACCGATGCCGCTTGCGTGGCGGTGTGGCCGGAGAAGTCGGGCTGGCTGCTTGTAAAGGATGCCAGGGCGGGCGCGCACGCCGTGTACGTCTATGCGCCGGGCGACTGGCCGCAGTGGCAGGCCGCGCAGCGCCGCGATGCGACCGCGCGCTATGCCGCCCGCACGCCGGCAAAGGCGCTGGAGGGCGCTGCGCGCGCCTTCCCGGCCTGGCCCTTCGCGCTTGCGTTCAGCCTGGCGATGCTGCTGCTGTGGTGGCGCGAGCGCCGCTGACGCGGGCAGCCGCCGCCGCGGCTACTGCAGAGGGCAAAGCAGGGCCGCAATGAGGGCTGCTACAGGCCGGCCTCGCGCATTCTTTCGACCGCGCGCTCCGCCGCATCCTGGAAGGGAAGGAAGACCAGGTCCGCGCCTTTCGACTTCAGCAGTTCGGCTTCCTGCTCCCGCTGGGTGGAGACGGCGAGCTTCCCCGTATAGTTCTGGCGTTTCAGCGCGTTCATCAAGACCAGGCGCGGGTCTTCGTGGGTGAGTCCCAGTTCGTGTTGCGGCATGGCGGACACCACCCAGGCTGCCGCCCCGAGCGGCAGCGAGGCCACCGCTTCTTCGTCGCAGGCGTCGACGTAGACCGTGTCGTATCCGGCGGCGCGCCAGCGGCGCAGTTCCTCGGGGTTGAAATCCACGGCCAGCAGCCTGACCCCGTCCTGGCGCAGGCGCCGCGCGATGGCCGAGCCGTAGCGTCCGATGCCGAACAGGATGACATCGTAGCCTGCATGTTGTCCGCCGGACGCCTGCAGCGCCGCCGCTGTCCCCTGGGCCGGCTCGCGTGCCGGCACGCTGCGTTCGAACGGGTCCAGGAAAGGCTCCAGCCAGCGGTACAGCGTGTGCGACCAGGTGATCATGTAGACCGACAGCGCGATCGTGACCAGGCCGACCAGGGTCACCAGGCCAAGCGCTTCAGCGTCCACATGGCCAAGCGTCATGCCCATTGCCATGAAGATGAGCGAGAACTCGCTGATCTGCGCCACGGTGAGACCTGCCAGGAAACCGGTGCGCTTGCGGTAGCCCATGGCGCCCATGATCGCCAGCACGATGAGCGGATTCCCCACCAGCACGAACAGGGACAGCAGCAGCGCCGACGGGACTTGCGCGCCCAGCAGTCCGAGCTCGAGCTGGGCGCCCAGCGCGATGAAGAAGAACAGCAGCAAAAAGTCGCGCAAGGACGACAGCCGCGCCACGATCGCTTCGCGGTAGGGCGTCGAGGCCAGCGAGATCCCGGCCAGCAGCCCGCCCAGCTCCTTGCCGAAGCCGAGATGGTCGCCGAGCGCGGCCAGCAAGGCCGCCCAGCCCAGCGCGAAGGTGATCAAGAGCTCGGGCGAATGTGCGATGCGGCCGACCAGCGGCGTCGCCAGGTAACGGATGAACAGGCCGGCCAGGCCGAGCATGGCGATGCCGGCCGCCAGTACCTGGCCGATCCGCAGCCAGGCGCTGTCTTCGCCGCCGCCGCCCGTGCTGCCGATGCCGAAGGCGGAGAGCGCCATCATGGCCAGCACCACCACCAGGTCCTGGACGATCAGGAAACCGATGGCGATGCGGCCATGGAGCGAGTCCACCTCTCTTTTGTCGGACAGCAGCTTGACGATGATGATGGTGCTCGAAAAGGTGAGCGCGACGGCGATGTACAGCGCAGTCACCGTGTCCAGGCCGAGCGCCAGGCAGATCAGGAAGCCGAGGCCGGAGGTGAAGACTACCTGGCCGAGCCCCGTGGCCAGCGCTACCCGGCCAAGCGTGCGCACCAGGTGCAGGTCGAGCTTGAGCCCGACCAGGAACAGCAACACCACGACACCGAGTTCCGCCAGCGTCGCGATCCTGTCGGTCGAATGCACGATCCCCAGCACCGACTGCCCGGCCAGGATGCCGGTGGCGATGTAGCACACGATCATGGGCTGGTGCAGCAACAGGCCCAGGTAGCCGACCAGCGCGGCCAGGGCGAGCAGCGCCGTCAACTCGTAGAACGGCGTGGCCTGCAGGAATCCGAGATCAGGCATGGTCTTGCATGGCTCGCCTGCTCGCCGCGAGGCGCAGGCGGAGCTGCTTTTCGGTTTCGATGATGGCGAACAGGGCGGCGCCGATGCCGATCACCAGCAGCCCATCCGCGAAAGGAATGGCGGCCGTGCCGAACACCCGCTGCAGCGGCGCCAGGTAGGTGATGGCGATCTGCGCCACGGTGATCACGGCGACCACGGTCCAGATCACCCGGGTGCCGCGCACGGCTTTCCAGGTGAGCGAGGTGCCGTAGATGTTGCGGATGAAGAAGAGATGGAAGATTTCCATCACCACCAGGGTGTTGAGCGCCAGGGTGCGCGCCAGTTCCAGCGGATAGCCGCGCGCGATGGCGAGGGAGAAAATGCCGTACACCCCGGCCAGGAACAGGCCCGACACCAGCACGATATGCCATACCAGGTGTCCGTTCAGCAGGGGCTCGTCGCGCGCGCGCGGGGGGCGGCGCATGGTGTTTTCCTCGGTCGGCTCGAAGGCCAGCGCGATGCCCAGCGTGATCGCGGTGATCAGGTTGATCCACAGGATCTGTACCGGCGTGATGGGCAGGGTCATGCCGAACAGCAGGGCGACGATGATGGTCATGGCTTCGCCTGCGTTGGTGGGCAGGGTCCAGCTGATCACTTTCTTGATGTTGTCGTACACCGTGCGGCCTTCGCGCACGGCGGCGGCGATGGAGGCGAAATTATCGTCGGCCAGCACCAGTTCGGCCGCTTCCTTGGCGGCTTCGCTGCCCTTCTGTCCCATGGCGATGCCCGCATCGGCGCGCTTGAGCGCCGGCGCGTCGTTGACGCCGTCGCCGGTCATGGCCACCGCCAGCCCGTGCGCCTGCAGCGCCATCACGAGGCGCAGCTTGTGTTCGGGGCTGGTGCGGGCGAAGATGTCGCAGTCGAGCACCGCCTGGCGGAAACGCGCCTCGTCCATGCCGTCGAGGTCGGCGCCGGTCAGGACCGTGTCCGGGTTGCGCAGCCCGATCTGCCTGCCGATCGCCGCGGCGGTGGTGGCGTGGTCGCCGGTGATCATCTTGACGCGGATGCCCGCCCCATGGCATTCGGCCACCGCGGCCACCGCTTCCGCGCGGGGCGGATCGATCATGCCGACCATGCCGAGCAGGACCAGCGACCCTTCCACGTCCGCATGTTCCAGCACGGTGTGCTCGGGCCGGAGCGGCTTCGCGGCGAAGGCCAGCACGCGCTGGCCGCGCGCCGCCACGCGTTCCGCCTGCCTGTTCCAGTAGGCCGCGTCGAGCGGCTCGGTGGCGCCCAGGCCGCCACCGCCGCGCTGGCACCGGCACATCGACAGGATGCGCTCCGGCGCGCCTTTCACGAACACGAAAGCATGCCGCTCGTGGTCATGGTTCAGCGTTGCCATGAAGCGGTGCCGGGCATCGAAGGGAATGGTATCGGTGCGTGTCCAGGCGGCGCGCTCGCGATGCGCGTCCAGGTCCATCTTGCCCGCGAAGGCCAGCAGCGCCCCTTCCATCGGATCGCCTTCCACGCACCACCGCCCTCCGGTTTCGTGCAGCGCCGCATCGTTGCACAGGATGGCCGCACGCGCGATTTCCGCCAGCACCGCGTGCTCGGCCGGTGCGATCGGCGCGTCGTCCAGCGTGAGCACGCCCTTCGGCTCATAGCCGGTGCCGTCCAGCACGAAGCCGTGCCGATGCGTGAGCAGCGAGGCCACCATCATTTCGTTGCGGGTGAGCGTGCCGGTCTTGTCGGTGCAGATGACGGACACCGAGCCGATCGCCTCGATCGCCGGCAGGCGCCGCACGATGGCGTGGCGCCGCGCCATGGCCTGCACGCCCAGCGCCAGCGTGATCGTCAGCACGGCGGGCAAGCCTTCGGGAATGGCGGCGACGGACAGCCCGACCACGGCCATGAACATGGTGCCGAAGTCCTGCGCGCCCACGAAATAGCCGTAGGCCAGCAGCAGCCCCGCGACCAGCAGGATCAGGATGGTCAGCCAGCGCGCGAAGATGTCCATCTGGCTCACCAGCGGCGTGCTCAGGGTTTCCACCCGCGCCAGCAGCCCGCTGATGCGTCCGATCTCGGTGTCGCCGCCGGTACCCACCACCACGCCCTTGCC
Organism: Massilia sp. UMI-21; assembly: GCA_015277795.1. Lineage (NCBI taxonomy): Bacteria > Pseudomonadati > Pseudomonadota > Betaproteobacteria > Burkholderiales > Oxalobacteraceae > Massilia > Massilia sp. UMI-21. The sequence continues at coordinate 678,440 of CP063848.1, forward strand.
CTGGCCCCCGGCGACCAGGGTGCCGGAGAATGCCATGCAGGAACGGTCGCCGAGCGGCGCTTCAGGCGCGACCGGCTTGAGGCCCTTGGTGACCGGCACCGACTCGCCGGTCAGGATCGCCTCCTGTATCGACATGCCATGGGCGCCGACCAGGCGCAGGTCGGCGGGCACCTTGTCGCCGGCTTCCAGCAGCACGATGTCGCCCGGCACCAACTGCTCGCCGTCGATGCGCATGCGCTCGCCCCCACGGATCACGTTGGCCTGGGGCGCCAGCATGTGGCGGATGGCGTTCATCGCCTGTTCCGCCTTGCCTTCCTGGATATGGCCGATGACGGCGTTGGCGACGACGACCGCCAGGATCACGCCGGTATCGACCCAGTGGGCAAGCGCCGCCGTGACGGCGGCGCAGGCGAGCAGCACGTAGATCAGGATGTTGTGAAACTGCAGCAGGAAGCGCATGAAGGCACTGCGCTGCGGGGCCTCCGGGAGACGGTTGGGACCGTGGCGCGCCAGTCGCGCGCGCGCTTCTTCCCCGTCCAGACCCGTGGCCGAGCTGTGCACGCGGGCAAGCGCATCCGCCGCCGCCAGGCTGTGCCATGCGCCCTCCAGTTTGTCCGGCAAGTCGGCGTTCACCGTGGCGCTCCGCGATCAGCAGGCCTTGACCGGAGAGATGAAACCGTCCGGCTTGAGTGCTAGCAGCGAGCATGCGAGCCCCTGGACCACGTTCTCCGCGGTGTTGCCGATCACGAAGCCGGGAATGCCGGTCCGCCCCAGGCTGCCCATGACCAGGAGGTCGATATTGCGTTCTTTCGTCAGTTGGGGAATGCGCTGCTCGGGGCGGCCGCGCACATGCTGCACCTGGATGCTTGCGCCGATGCCGGACTTCCGGATGGCCCGGTCCAGGGCGCGCCGGTGCCGGTGCTGTACGCCGAGCACGGCTTCGAGCAGTTCTTCCTCTGGTATGTTGACCCACGGGCTGCCGCGCAGATACTCTTCCGCCGGATAATCCCAACAGGAAATAACCGTCAATTCCGCCTTGCAGGTATCGGCCAGCGAGCGGGCCAGTTGCAGCAGGCGCAGCGACAGCGCCTGTCCTTCCGGTTCGGGGCTCTGCGGATCGATCGCAACGCCTACCTTGGCTTCGCTCCAGGGCTTGCCGAGCGGGCGGCCCAGCCAGACTGGACAAGGACACTTGCGCAGCAGTTCCATGTCGACCGCCGCGAATCCCTTGCCATCTTCTTTCTTCTCCGCTTCCTTGACCACGAGATCGTGCGCATTCCTCAGCACCTGGCGGATGATGCGCACGGCGGGAGCATCGCCGCATTCGACCGCCACCGGAACCGGCACCTCCTGTTCTCCGACCCCGCTCCTTTCGCGCGCCACCTGGATGGCGCCTTCCAGTTGCTGGGACAGCCAGCGCGTGTAGCCGTCCTTGTATTTCGCCAGATCGTCGGGAAAGTCGGGGCAGGCGAGCAGGGCGTGCAGGTCTGCGTGGTAGAGGCGGGCAAGACTGAGCGCCTGCTGCAAGGCGTCGACGTCCTGGGTGAGGCCGCGGCTGACAAACAAAATGCGATCAAATGTTTGCATGGCTACTTTCCTCTTGGGCCAGAGTTGCGTGAAAGTGCTTGAAAGCCGTCCTGCCAATTATGACAGCAAACCTGCGCGGGTGGCAGGCATGCGCGTAGCACCTCTCCCAGTTGAGTCCTTGCTCCTTCCTGCTTGGACAGGTTCCTAGAAGGCGTAATCCAGCTTCGCGTACATCGACCGGCCGTTGATGCCGAACGGGCAGGTCTCCCAGCAGTAGGTAAAGCCCAGCTGCGGGAATGGCGCCGCCCTGACCGGATCCCACTTGGTCGGGTAGGTGTCGAACACGTTGTTGACGCCCGCCGTCAGGCTCAGTTTCTTGCTGAAGTTGTAGCGGCCGGTCAGGTCGAGGATCCACTTCGCCGACCAGGTCTGGATGAAGCCCGGGGTGAAGCCTTGGCCTTCCACTTCGCCGAAGTAGTTGGCGCGCGCCGTCGCGTTCCACTGGCCGACGGTATAGTCGGCCGCCACCACGTGGTGCTGGCGCGGCTGGCCCTTTTCGATCAGGGTCACTTGCGTGTCGTCGAACAGCTGCTCGCCGGAGAGCACTGGCGACTGCGAACGGCGGTCCTTCACCTTGGTGCGGTTGAAGCCGAGCTGGCCGGACAGCACCAGGGTCGAGCCTTGGCCGCGGGTGGTGTGCTGGGCCACCAGGTCGAAGCCGGTGGTCGAGGTGTCGATCGCATTGGTGAAGAACTGCGCCTGGCCGACGCGCAGCGGATCGAGGATGGCCTTGATCGGGCAGGCGGCTGCGGTCGTGCAGGCGCCCGATTCGGGCGCGATATTCGACGAGAACACGATGCGGTCATCGATGTTGGTGCGGTACAGGTCGGCCGTGACCGAGAAGTTCTGGGTCGGGCGCAGGATCATGCCGACGCTGGCGCTCTTCGAGGTTTCTTCCTGCAGCGGTGCGATGCCGAAGGCGCGGGTCACGGCGCTGTTCTCGCGCGCGGTCAGGGTTTCGGTCAGCACGCCGGCGGCGTTCAGGTTGGTCGACACCGAGCTGTAGAACTTCTGCTGCACCCCCGGGGCGCGGAAACCGGTCGAGGCGCTGGCGCGCAGGCCGATCAGGCGCGACGGGTCGTAGCGCACGCTCAGCTTGCCGATGGTGGTGTTGCCGAAGTCCGAGTAGCGCTCGTGGCGCAGGGCCGCCCCCAACGAGAGCAGGTCGCCGAGCTTGCGTTCGAGGTCGAGGTAATAGGCGGTGTTGTGGCGGCCGTCGTCCACTTCGGTGCCCGGGGTGTAGCCCGGGAAGCCCTGGATGCCGGAAGCCGCGATGCCGCCCGACTGGTCGCGGATGACGATGGCCGGGTTGTTGCTGCGCCCGTACTGGTAGGACACCGGGTCGCCCGCGACGATCTGGTAGTTGTCCTGGCGCCACTCGAAGCCGGTACCGATGTAGAGCGGGGCGCCGGCGAAGTCCACCGATCCTTTGAAGTCGAGGTTGAGGGTGGTCTGGTCGAACTTCAGCTTGCCGGTATCGGCTTCGAGCGGCGAACTGCCGGTCTCGTAGTAGTAGCTGACGTTGATCGAGTTGCGCTCGTGGAAACCGAGTTCGCTGCGGCCGTGGTTGAGGCTCAGGTCCACGCTCCAGTCGTTCGACAGGTCGTGCTTGTAGCCGACCGCCAGCGAGGCATCCTTGACCGTGGTGAGGATGTTCGGCAGGAAGCCGTTCGGGTACACCGCCGGCACGTTGCGCGCGTCGCCCGCGGAGCGGAAGAAGCCGGCGGCGTCGCCGGTGCGCCTGGAGGCGCCGCCAAAGGCGTACAGTTCGCCGCCGCCGACCGGCAGCGCCGCGTTCATCCACAGGTAGCCGTCCTTGGCCAGGCTGTCGCCGATGCGCTGGGTCACGCGCGGCGGATCCACGCGCAGCTGGTCGACGCCGGCGCGATTGGTTTCGTTGCGGCGCCGGCCTTCAAGCGACAGGTTCAGGTAGCCGCCGTCCTGGCCCAGGGCGATGCCCTTGTGGGCGCTGGCGGCATAGGTGTCGCCGTCGCCTTCGCTGGTGGTGCCGGCGCTGGCGCTGAGCTGGGTATCGGTGACGCCCTTCTTGAGCACGATGTTGATCACGCCGGCGATCGCGTCCGAGCCGTACTGCGCGGCGGCGCCGTCGCGCAGCACCTCGATCGACTGGATCGCGGACAGCGGAATCGCATTGATGTCGGTGCCGGCCGAGCCGCGGCCGATGGTCTGCTGCACGTTGACCAGCGCCTGCTGGTGGCGGCGCTTGCCGTTGACCAGCACCAGCAGCTGGTCGGGGCCGAGGCCGCGCAGGGTGGCGGGGCGGATGATGTCGGTGCCGTCGCTGATGAAGGTCGTGGTGAAGTTGAAGGACGGGTCGAGGTCCTGCAGCACCTTGCCGAGTTCGAGCGAGCCGGCCGACTGCAGGTCCTTGGCACTGATCAGGCCGACCGGCACGGCGGTGTCGAGCGCGGTCTTGGCCTGGGTGCGCGAACCCAGCACGACGACCGTGGACGGCGCGCTGGCCTGCCCGCTCTGGCTGTTCGCGGCTTCCTGCGCGAACGCCGATGCCATGGCCGATACCAGTGCGGTCGCCAGCAATACCCGCTTCTTCGGTTGATTCATCTTGTCCCCTTGTTGAGTTAATTACGCAATCACAAAAACTAGGTCTCCTATAACCACAGCGAATTGATTCTGAACAAATCTTTCTGTAAGTACAAGTGTGAACTGTGCAATACACAACACTTTTACGTAATTTGTCGTATTCACAAAACGAGGGGGGTATCCAGCATGGAGATGCCATGTAGAGCGCTGAAGTCGACCGGGATCACGTCGCCGATGTGAATATTGGTCGGACTGGCGTGATATCCGGATTGGGTAATATTCGGCAGGCTGAACTTTTCGGCCTCAAGCTGCCTACAATGCCTGGGCTGGTTCCGTGCCAGGAACCCCACCATGTCGAGGAGAGTGCATTGCAGCATCCCGTTTCCTGTCGTAGCCATGTCGCCGCCGCCATGCTGGCGCTCGCATTGTCCGGTACCCTCCAGGCGGCCACGCCCGGCCCTGACACCGTCAAGGTCGGCGACTACCATGTGCAGATGGCCACGCTCGGCTCCGGTCGCTACACCGTGATCCTGGAAGCCGGTTTCGGACGTGACCTGGGCGTGTGGCGCAACGTGGCCCCGGCCCTGGCCAAATCGGCGAAGGTGGTGGCGTATTCGCGCGCGGGACATGGCAAGTCCGACCCGCGGCCGGAGGCGCCGACCATCGTGGCGCGCACCAATGAGCTGGAACAGCTGATCGCCGCGGCACGCTTGACGCCGCCTTTCGTGCTGGTCGGGCATTCCTATGGCGGCTTACTGGTCCGCAGCTATGCCGTGCGCCATCCGGAGCAGGTCGCCGGCATGGTGTTCGTCGACCCGAGCGACGAAGGGTTCAATGTCGAGCTGCGCAAGCTCGACGCCGCGGCGGTCGAGCAGGACACCAGGCTCACCGAGCAGTTCGTGCCGCCGAAATTCCAGGCCGAGCTGCGCAGCGTGCAGGCGGTGCTCGACAGCGGCAAGCTGCCTTTCGCGGGCGCGCTGCCCGACGTGCCGGTGGCGGTCCTGACCTCGGTGCAGAAACGCGAGCAGCCGCAGCTCTTCCTCGAGACGCCGGCCGCGGTGCAGGTCTGGCGCACGCTGCACGAGCGCTTTTTCCGGACCTTCAGCAACGGCAGCCACATCGTGACCGCCGAGAGCGGCCACAACATCCACCAGGAGCAGCCGCAGCTGGTCGTCGCGGCGGTCGAAGGCGTGATCGCGGCAGCCGAAAGCGCGCGCATCAAGCGCGTGCGCGAAGCAGCGCGGGCCGGGTTGATGCGCAGTGTCGAGCAGGGCGGTAGCGATGCCCACATGGCCCAGGCGCTGGAAGCAAGCGGTTTGGGAGAAGCGGAGATCAATCGTCTGGGCTACGAGCTGCTCGGGCCGCGCAAGCAGCCCCAGCTCGCCGAACGCTTGATGAAAGCGAACGCCGCCAGGTTCAGCACTTCAGACAATGTTCAGGACAGCTATGGCGAAGTGCTGCTGGCGGCGGGCAAGCCGCTCGAGGCCAAGCTGCAGTTCATGAAGGCGATCACGCTGGCCAAAGGGCAGGGCAAGAGCGACAAGGTGCTGGCCGGCTACCGCGCCAACCTGGCCAAGGCCGAGGGGGCGCTGGCGCGCTGAAGCCCGCCAGGCGGAGGATCAACCCGCTTCATAGGTTGACGGCCCGCAATAATGACGCCAAGCAAGCTCGTAAGCTGTCCAGTCTGATGGCCTTCCCGGACTCGAGCTAAGGCGTATATGAGCGTCTCTCTGACTGACAAGATCACTGCGGCACTGGTGGAGTTTTCCAGCAAGACCAGGCTGTACGGACTCGGTTTTGAAGACGATACTGCCCACCTTGGCGCGGACAAGCTGCTGGTCGAGGCGTTCGCCGCCAACGACGAGGTGCAAGGTATCGGATGGCGCGACATCATTGTGCTGTCGCTTGACGCTCACGTTCCGCTCGAGCCGCTGCTGGGCAAACAGTCCAGGCTGGAGCTGCGGCTTGCCAACGGCGGCCTCAGCGTTTTTGCGGGCGAAATCACCGATATCGCGATGCTGGGCAGCGATGGCGGCCTGGCGCGCCATCGCTTACGGCTGTCGCCATGGTTGTGGCGTTTGAGCAAGGTACGCAACTGCCGGGTATGGCAAGACAAAAACATTGTCGAGATTGTCGATGCGGTATTCTCGGCTTACCTGCCACTGGCACGGTGGCGCTGGAGCGTCGAGACCCGGTACATCATGGAGGATGCCGGCCCGCTTGACTACTGCTGCCAATACCGCGAATCCGACCTGGACTTCCTCCAAAGGCTGTTGACCGAAGCCGGCCTGGGCTGGCGTTTCGAGCAAGGCGAGGATGGCCCTGGGGTCGTGCTGTTTGCGGACAGCACCCGGCTGTCAGCATGTCCAGAGGACGCTACTAGCGAAGCCGACGGTGGAGTTCGTTTTCACCGTGCGGGTGCATGCGAGCGCCAGGATACTGTACAGAGCCTGTGGTCGACGCACAAACTGGGAACGTCGGTGTCGATGGTGCTCAGTTATGACTTCGAATCAAAGAGAGTAGTGGCGGCGAGCGCGCCGTCCATCCTTCATAACGGCAAGGTGCCCCCTCTCGAATCCTGCGACACGCCCGGCCCGGATGCCTACGCCAACTCGCGCCAGGCGCGGCGCGCCGCGGATCTACAGATGGAAAGACGCGAGGCGCTCAGCCAGGTGTGGAGCGGCAGGTCGACCTTGCGCACCCTGCGGGCCGGGACGCGGCTGACGGTTCTCGACACCCCGTTGAAGAAGCTCGGCGACACGCCTTTCACGGTGCTTCGCGTGCTCAGCGTAGGCGTGAACAATATGCCGCCGCCGGCACAGCACGCATTGGCTGAGCTGTTCGGTCCCATCCCCGAACTGCTGGAGGATATCGTTAGCACCAGCGAGCCGGCGGATTTTGCACTCGTAGTCGAGCAGGCCAGGGAAACCGGTTATGCAAACTGTTTCGAAGCCTTGCCAGCCAAGGTGGTCTGGCGGCCTCGATTGCGAGACGGCGACGGCAGTAGCCGGCCGACCGCGCCCGGCTCACAAACCGCCATCGTGGTCGGCGCCGACGGCGGCGAGGAACCGACGGGGGCGAATGAGCTGTATTGCGACCGGCTCGGCCGCGTGCGGATTCATTTCCACTGGCAGGAAGAGAAGGCCAGTTGCTGGGTTCGTGTAGCGCAACGATTCGCTGGCGACGGAATTGGCTTCCAGTTCCTGCCGCGCATCGGGACCGAAGTACTGGTGAAATTCCTCGAGGGGGATATCAACCGCCCCGTGATCGTTGGCTCCCTGTACAACGGGCAGGGTGAAGGCGGCGTTGCGCCAACGCCTGGAGGGCGATCAGTTGGCGTGAGCGACGCATTACTGTTTGCCAAGGCTAATGACCACGCGTTTGCGGGACAAGGCAATCGCGCCGGAGGCCACAGCCCGGTGTGGCACGGCGCTTCCGGTGACAGTGCCGGCCATCGCAATGCCGCGGCCCAATGGGGCATCCGGAGCAAGGAATTCGGTGGTTCGAAATACAACCAGCTCCTGTTCGATGACACCGATGGACAAGGGCGCGTTCAGCTCTCAAGCTCACGCCTTGCCAGCCAACTCAATCTGGGGCATCTGATCCATACCGCCGATAACTACCGCGGCAGTTTCCGCGGCCGGGGCGCCGAGTTGCGTACGGATGGCTACGGCGCCGTCCGTGCTGGTGCCGGATTGCTCATCACCAGTTATACGGTCAACCATCAGGCGAGCCATCGCGATGCGGCAGGCGACAACGCAGCGGGTATCGCGATGGCCAAGCAAGCCCTCACGCTCGGCGAGACCTTCAGCAACGCCGCCGCCACACATCAGACAGTAGCCTTCGCGTCCCACATTGGCACGCACGCGAAGGGTGCCAGTGCGCTCGACCCATCCGCGCCGCTGCTTCAGGCTTTGCTGACGACAGTATCGGAAACGGTCAGCGACCAAACTGTCGATTCCGCGCGCTCCGATGCGGCGGAAAAACATATCGGGATTGCCAAAGGAAAGCTGCCGCATGCGAGCGACGCAATCCTTGGGATTTCCGCCCAGGCCGGGCTCGGCGGGGATGCTGGTCTGAGTTTGCAGCTGGCCAGTGGAGAAGCAGTAACGACGCTCAGTGGCCAAGACAGCCAATGCATCGCAGGCGGCGCTATTCGAAATCACACCGGCCAGACGATTGGCTTCTTGAGCGGTGCATCAAAGGCTGGCGAAAATAACACCGGCTTGCAGCTAATCGCTGCGAAAGATGCGAACGATTTCCAGGCGCTTCGGGACACGGCTACCGTACAGGCGCGTGATGAAGTGAACGTGATCAGTGCCACTTCTCACATTGATTGGGCTGCCGCGAAGAGTATCCGTCTGTCGACTTCTGGGGGGGCCAGTATCGCGATCGAAGGCGGGAATATCACCGTGCAGTGTCCGGGAAAAATGACAGTCCGCGCGGGAAAGAAGAGCTTGATCGGTCCCGCGCGCCTGGACTACCTGCTTCCGCGCCTGCCCCGGGAAGTTTGCATCGAGTGCCTCCTGAAGGCGTTGAAATCAGGCAGCGCCTTGTCGCTCAAATAAGGGGGATTGATGTATTTCGCATCTGAACCTTGCAAGACGAGAGCTGTAACCAGGGAACTTGCAGAAAAAATCAGGGAGCAGCCAGATCTTACCTGGCTCGCCTTGGTTGACGGAGCATTCGATCATGGCCGGGCCGGCCTCTCTTTGCCCGGCGAACGTCATGCGCTGTACGACCACGACGGCATGTCGGACCTGCTCGCGGCATCACCTTACCTGATCGTACTCACCGCCCACGATGCAGAGCGACTGCAGCGTGAATTGACCGCATTGGTTCTGCACCGGAAGGAGAGGCCGATGCTGAGCTTCATCGGTACCTCCTTGTCGGCATCCGCTGTCAATGAGAACTTTCGGCTGTTCGCCGCTGCGGCGACGGACGAAGGGCAAGAGTTTCTTCTTCGGTTTGCGGATACGCGGGTGTTGGTTGGGCTTCCGGACTCCCTGCGGCGGGAATACTGGGATGGGATGACCTGCCTGCTTGCCAACTGGATCGTGATTGACCGGGATGGCCAACCACGTCCGTTGCCGCTGAACGCGAACAGGGCGTCGCTGCAAAGCAGGTTTCAACTGTCGCCTGCCGAGTTCGCAAAGCTTGTCGCCAGTAGTGAGCCTGATGCGATTCTCGACGCAATTGCAGAAGGCAACCCTGAGGCACTTCCCGAGTTCAATCGGGCGGCGATCTACCAGAAGGTAGCCGACGCGTGTCTTTTCGCCCAAAGACATAAAGTATCCGCCTTTCCCGATCTGGTTGCGCTGGCTTATCTAGCCCTTTTAAAAGACGGGAAGGAATTGCAGGATCCGACGCTTGGCGACATGTTTTTGCGTTCAGAATGGGTATCAGGAAGTCTAATCAACCACCTAGTGGATTTTTTTGAGTAGAACGTCGCACAAGAGATAAAAAATGATTGCGGGCGTAAAATTCCGGTGGATTTCTTTTTCGATGCAGGGCGCTTGAGTCGACTTGTGCTTGGGATAAGCTGAAGGATTTTCCATGAGCTTGCCTTTCCGAACCGTTCTTTTCTCTCGTACATTCTCGGTAGGGAAATTCTCGAACTGCAAATCTTGGGCAATTATATTGTTTTTTGCAGCTCAACTGTCTGCATGCTTGGGGGAAAGAGTCAACGCCAGCATTGAAGTGTCTGGGATAAATTTTAAAGATATTGGAATTGCAGATTTTTCAGTTGATGGATACAGCGGCCATGCTATCTACCCAAACGGCGGAGGAGGTGCTTTCGTATGCTGTATAAGCATACCAAGAAAATGGCGTTCTGGCATGATGGTCAATGTCCGATGGGTCGAAGATGCGAGCGTGCCTGGCCCATCCAAGCAACGTGCCGTCGAGGTTCCAAAATATACCGACAAAGATATCGGCATCTTTGCCGTTCACTTCTACCCGGACGATACTGTCAAAGTGCTTGTAACTAGCAAAACGATCGGCCACCCTGATTACCCATATCCCAGGCCAAATTAACATGGCAACCCTCCCTCCCGAATCTTTTCCGAGCAATGGTCTTCGTAAGCTCACAGGAAAAGAAATCATGCAACGTGCGAAAGCATTGAACTGCACTCTTGCAAATAGAACTACTCCATCTTGCGCTGGTCATCTAAATGTTGGAATCTTTTTTGATGGAACCGGAAACAGCAGAAAGATTGACTATGAAAGTCTCGGTCCTCTAAATCGCAAGCATAGCAATATCGTCAAGCTTTTCCACACTTATCCCGACCAGAATGATGGTGGCTATTTCAAATATTACATTCCCGGTGTAGGAACGTCGTTTCCAGAAATTGGCGACGACGGGAAGAATCCATTGGGGGGTGGGGCGGCTTGGAATGGTGAGAATAGAATTATTTGGGCTTTTACTCGTCTGCTAAATGCACCGCAGCAATATATACTCAACAGCCTTCTACTGGATGACAAACTTTCAGCTCGTATCACTGAAAATATGGCATCGGTCACAAACCCTGCGTTCATGCGCCGGCATGTATTGAAGACCTGGCAGGAGACCCTGGCGTCAAATTTGAATGGGAAAAAGCCCCGCGTCGAGCTGATCAATTTATCGATTTTTGGCTTTTCCCGAGGGGCAGCAGAAGCTAGGGCATTTTGCAATTGGTTATTCGAAGTGTGTGAGCCAGTACGTGGCGGTTGGGAATTTGCAGGGATGCCTATCCGAGTTGGATTTTTAGGAATTTTCGACACTGTTGCTTCGGTCGGAATTCCTAACTCATTCAGCAACTCAATTGCGGAAGGGCACCAGTCCTGGGCGGACAACAATATGCAGATACACCCCGCTGTCGAACAATGTGTTCACTTTGTCGCAGGGCACGAAGTCCGTGCTTCGTTTCCACTTGATTCTGTGCGAATTGGCGGGGTCTATCCAAGCAACGCAAAGGAGGTGATGTACCCAGGCGCCCACTCTGACCTCGGTGGCGGCTATGCGCCAAATGCGGTTGGTATTGCGCCGGAAATTGCGAGCGAGATGGCCAGGATTCCCGGGTCGCAAATGTATTATGATGCGCGGGTCGCGGGAGTGCCGCTGGTAAACTGGGATGGCTTGCTGAAGTCCGTGCGAGCGGATCTTACAGTCTCTCCAGCAACGATCACCGATTTCAACGCGTATATCAAGGCCGCTAACATAAAAGCAGGACCAGTCGAGCAAGCGCACCAGCAACACATGAGCTTGTACTTGAGTTATCGATATAAGTACCGCAATTCCATCGTCTCCTTGCCGTTCTTCCAGCGCGCGTCGGCATCGCATAAATCTTTCATCAAAATTACCACAGGAACCTTCAACAAGCGTCTAAGTTCCTTGATGAACTATCCGATCCCGCCAAGCGACGAGAAGTACAACTTCGCTGACGCGGTGGCCCAGCACCAGAAGATTCCGGAGCCCGCCCGGTTAAAGGCCTTGGATTCTCGGCAGGCAGAGCATCTTCTTACAATGGTAGATGCAATAAAACCAGAGAGGTTGAACTCAACAATTGAACATTTTTTAGGCAATTATGTGCACGATTCAATGGCCGGCTTCATCGAAATGGGTGGGTGGATGACCAATGAGTTCCACATGAATGGGCTTGGAATTTTCAAGTTTCGTAAAATTTTTCTCGGCGATGACTGATGAGCGTAGCGCCAAGTGAGCACGGCAGCAAAGCGGATGTACATGAGCACAAAACGCCTCACGCGTGGTCGCGCATCCATTCCTTCAGCCCGTCGACCCATTTCCTGGCCGGCAGGTTGAGATGCCGCCGGATCTCCCCGGCGCGCTCGTACAGCAGCGCGAAGTCGATCTGCGGCGCCTGCCTGAAGGCCAGCACCACGATGTTCGCGTCGTGCACTTCGGGCAGCCACACGACGGCGTCGAACACCTGCTGCATGGTGAGCAGGTTCTTGTCGTAGCTGCTGAAGTCGCCGAAGACGTTGGCGGTCATGATGCCGTTCTCCGTCAGGCAGTCGTGGCAACCCTGGTAGAACTCCAGCGAATCGAGCACCGGGCCGCGCGCGTCGTGGTCGTACAGGTCCACCTGCAGCACGTCGGCCCGGCCGTGGTTGCCGGCGTCGAGCACGAAGTCGAGCGCGTTCAGTTCGCGCACGTCGAGGCGCGCGTCGTTCTCGGGCAGGCCGAACAGCGCGCGGCAGATGGCGATCACGTTGGGATTGAGTTCGGCCACGCTCACGCGGGCGTCGGGAAAGCGCCGGTAGCAGAACTTGGTCAGGGCCGCGCTGCCCAGGCCCAGCTGGACGATGCGGCGCGGCGCGGCGTTGAACAGCGTCCACATCATCATCATCTGGACGTATTCGAGCTCGATCGCGTCCGGCTTGGACAGCCGCATGGCGCCCTGCACCCACGAGGTGCCGAGGTGCAGGAAGCGTACGCCGTCGAATTCGTCGATGGTGGCCGGCGGGTGGCCGGGCTGGGCGAAGCGGGGATCGGTACGGGTGTAGGAAGGCGGCATGGTAATACAAGGGCGGCAAAAACCGATCATAACGGCTTTATGCCCGTGGGGCGGTCGGCAGGGCCGGCAGGATGAGGGTCACGGCCAGCCCGCCGCCGTCGCGGTTGGACAGCGAGATGCGCCCGCCATGGGCCTCGGCGATCTCGCGCGCCAGCGCCAGCCCGAGGCCGGTGCCGCTGCGCTTGGTGGAGTAGAAGGGTACCAGCGCATTGGTCAGCACGGTGTGGCTCATGCCGCTGCCGCGGTCCAGCACGTCGATGCGCACCGCCTCCTGCATGCGCCGCACGTGCAGCTCGACGTCCTCCGGCTTCGATCCGGATTCGTGGGCGTTCTTGATCAGGTTGAGCAGGGCCTGCTCCATCTGGGCGGCGTCGATCCAGGCCGGCGCCGAGGGCAGCTCACCCGACAGTTGGAAGGGCACCTGGTCGGCCAGGCGGTCCACGAAGACCTGCCAGGGCACCGCGTCGAGGCGCGGCGTGGGCAGCTTGGCGAAGCGGGCATAGCCCAGGATGAAGGTTTCGAGGTGGCGGGTGCGCTCGCCGATGGTCTGCAGGATCTGCGGCAGGCGCTCGGTCTGGCCGCGCCGCACCAGTTCCGCGCCCGAGTGCGCGAGCGAGGCCAGCGGGGCCAGCGAATTGTTCAGTTCATGGCTGATCACGCGGATCACCTTTTTCCAGGTCTGCACTTCCTGGCGCCGCAACTCGGTGGTGAGGTGGCGCAGCAGCAGCAGTTCGTGGCGCCGGCCGTTCAGGGTGAAGCTGCTGCGCGCCAGGTGATAGACCTCTTCGTCTTCGGATTCGCCGGCGGTGAACAGGCCGTCGCCGCCGCGCGCCAGCGCGTCCTTCAGGGCCGGGGCCGCGCTCTCGAGGATGGCGCCCAGGCCGTGCCCTTCGAGCTTGCGGCCTTCGGACAACAGCTGGCGCGCCGCCAGGTTGGCATAGACGATGGTGCCGGCATTGGCGGAAAAATCGGTCACCAGCAGCATCGCCACCGGCGTGTTCTGGACCATGGTGTCGAGCAGCAGCTCGCGCTGCACCAGGCCGAGGCGCTGTTCGCGCAGCACCTGTCCCAGGTCGTTGTGGGCGGCGATCAGGTCGGCCAGCTCGTCGTTCTGCGGCCAGTGCAGGCTGAAGGAAAAGTCGCCGTCGCGGTAGCTCGCCACGGTGCCCTCGAGGGCGCGGAACAGCGACAGGATCGGCTGGATCTGGGAGCGGATGGTGATGATGGCGATCGGGACGATCGCCAGCAGGCAGGCCAGGAACACCAGCACCGGACGCTCGGGGAAGACGTGGTCCAGCCCGAGCGCGATCAGCATGCCCAAGGCCAGCAGGGTGCCGACCAGCGCCGACCAGCGCGTCACCAGCGAGAGCCGGAAGCGCCGGCGCGCTCCCTTGCTCATGCCGGCCTGGCGATGCCGAGCCGTTCCATGCGCCGGTACAGGGCCTGGCGCGACAGGCCCAGCTCGGCGGAGGCCTGCGCCACCACGCCGCCGGCGCGCGCCAGCGCCTGCACGATGGCGTCGCGGTCGGGCTCGGAATCGGAGGATTGCGCCAGCGTCGGGGCCAGCGGCAAGCCCAGATCGAGCGCCTTGATGAGATCTCCCTGCGCCAGCAGGCTGGCGCGCGCCATCACGTTCTTCAGTTCGCGCACGTTGCCGGGCCAGGCGTGGGCCAGCAGCGCGCTTTCGGCCGACGGGTGCAGGGTCTTCCCGCGCAGGAAGCTCACGGCCAGCGGCAGGATGTCGCCCGGGCGCGCGCTCAGGGGCGGCAGGCGCAGTTCGATCACGTTGAGGCGGTAGAACAGGTCTTCGCGGAAGGTGCCGGCGCGGATCATGGCGCCCAGGTCGGCGTTGGTGGCGCTGATCACACGCACCTTCACCTGGCGTTCGCGGTTGGAGCCGAGCCGTTCGAAGCGCCCGGTTTCCAGCACCCGCAGCAATTTCATCTGGCCGGCCAAGGGCAGGTTGCCGATCTCGTCCAGAAACAGGGTGCCGCCGTCGGCCGCCTCGAACTTGCCTTCGCGCGCTTTCGAAGCGCCGGTGTAGGCGCCGGCGTCGGCCCCGAACAGCTCTGCCTCGATCAGTTCCGAGGGCAGTGCGCCGCAATTGAGCACCACGAAGGGGCCGTCGGCCACCTGCGAATTGGCCTGGATGATCTCGGCGATGCGCTCCTTGCCGGTGCCGTTCGGACCGGTGATGAGCACCGGTACGTCGGCGCGCGCCACCTGGCAGGCCAGGCTCAAGACGCGCTCGGTGGCCGGGTCCTGCCAGACCAGGCCGCGCAGGTCGAAGTGCTGTTCCAGCTCGCGCCTGGCCTTGCGTTCGCGCTGCAGGCGCTGGCCCAGGGCGCGGTTGGCCTGGCCCAGTTCGATCAGGTTGGTCACCGTGGTGAGCAGGCGCTCGTCGTGCCAAGGCTTGGACAGGTAGTCGGCGGCGCCGGCCTTGATCAGCTCCACCGCGGCGTCGAGGTGGGTCCAGGCGGTCAACAGGATCACCGGCAGGTCGGGGTGGCGCCGGCGGATCTCGCGGAACAGCACCACGCCTTCTTCGCCGGACGTGGTGTCGGCCGTGAAGTTCATGTCCTGGATGACCAGGTCGACCTGCTCGCGCCCGAGGATGTCCAGTCCTTCCTCGGGCGACGCCGCGCTCAGGGAGGCGATGTCGTGGAGGGAGAACAGGACGTCGAGCGCGATGGCGACCGCGGCGTTGTCGTCGATGATCAGTACGGTGGGCATGCGGGCCAGTTTAGCATTAGTTGCTTACTCTCAATTATCAACTTAGGCACTACGGGTCGCCGTCGCCGGCGAAATGCTCGCCGCGCGCCACGCCGGGCCGTAGGCCGCCAGGATGCCGAGCGCCCAGAACACCACCGCGCCGCCCACCAGGTAGTGGGCCGGCAGGCGCGCCATCTCGAGCCTGGTCACCAGCAGGTGGTTCAGGCCCAGGCCGAGCAGCACGCCGCCGAACACGCCGGCGCTGGTGATCATGATGTTCTCCATGATGAAATAGCGCAGGATGTCGAGCTTGCGCGCACCCAGGGCGCGGCGCACGCCGATCTGCTTGCGGCGCTGGGTCACCCACAGGCTGGCCATGCCGACGATGCCCGAGCAGGTGATCAGCAGGAGCAGCACGCTCACCATGATCAGCATCCACGACAGCGTGACGTCGCCGCGGTAGCGCCTGGTGCGGTCTTCCTCGACGGTCTTGGCTTCCAGGATCATCGGCGTGGCCGAGGACTTGCGCAGCGCCGCCTCGGCTTCCTTCATCACGCGGTCGCGCTGGCCCGCTTCGGCGCGGATGGCGTACAGGACGCCGGGGTTGCCGTACAGGCGCGCCGGGACCAGGGCCGCCCACTCACCGCGTTCGCCCACGTCGCCGTGGGCCGACTGCAGCCGTTCGACCACGCCGACCACCTGCGCGCCCTGGGCCTGCTCGCCGGTGCCGAAGTACATGGTCTTGCCGATCGCCGAGCCGCCCGGCCACAGCTTGTCGGCCAGCGCTTTCGTGATGATCAGTTGCTTGGGCAGGTCGCGGCTTTCGTTCTCGTTGACGTCGACCAGTTCCTGGGGCAGGAAGTCGCGGCCTTCGACCAGGCGCAGGCCGAAGGTCTTGACCAGCGAGTCGCCGGAGATGTACACCGAGGCCAGTGCGCTCTCGCGCTCCTGGCGGCGGTCGAGCGCGACGCTGTTGGTGCTGCCGCTGCCGGAGATCGGCATCTGCGACACGTTCGCCACCGAGACCACGCCCGGCACCGCGCGCAGCACCTCGGCTTCGCGCTTCATGGTGGCGAGCATCTGCTCGGGACCGTCGCTGTTCAGGTTGCGCACGGTGAAATAGAAGGTGGCGGCTTCATCGAGCAGGCCGGACGGCCGCGCGGCCACCTCACGGCGTTCGTTCACGACGTGCAGGGCGTTGGCCAGGATCGCCAGGCTCAGCGCGACCTGCAGCGCGACCAGGATCGGGCCGGTCTTGTTGCGCATCAGCGCGGACAGGATGGGGCGGATTTCCATGATGTGTTTCCTCAGGCGTTCATTGCGATTTGAGCTGGATGGCCGGCGTCACCTGGCAGGCGCGCCAGGTCGGCAGCAGGCCGGCCACGATGGCGGCGACGATCGACATGACGAAGGTCAGGATCAGCATCTGCCAGTCCATGCGCGCGACCGCCGCCATGCCCTTGCTCTGCATGCCGATCAGCGCCAGCGCACCGAAGGCCAGCACCAGCCCGAGCACGCCGCCGACCAGGCCGACCACGCCGGTCTCGACCAGGAACTGCCTGAACACGTCGCGGCGCGAGGCGCCCAGCGCGCGACGGATGCCGACTTCGGTAGCGCGTACCGAGAACTTCGCCAGCAGCAGGCCGACCGTGTTCACCAGGCACAGGACCAGGAAGCCGAAGGCCAGCCAGGCCGACAGCTTGCTGTCGTTGCCGACGACCTTCAGTTCTTCCATCCACTCGCGCACGTTGTACAGCTTGTTCGGCGCGTTGCGCTTCAGGCGCCCCAGCTTGCGCTGCTCGCTGGCGTAGTTGTCGAGCCAGGACTGCAGATCGGCGCGCTCGCCGCCGCTCCTGGCCTCGAACCAGAACTGGAGCCAGGTGCACTCCGAAGTGAGCAGGTTGGCGAAGCCCGGATCGCGGCTGGAGCTGCAGTTCATGCTGCCGTTGTGGCCCATCTCGTGGCGCAGGGCGGTCGAGAACGGGATGAAGAATTCTTCGGCCTTGCCGAAGCGGCTGCCGCCGATCAGCTTGTAGTAACGCGGCAGCGGGTTCCAGGTGTCGGTCACGCCGACCACGGTATAGGGAAAGCCGCCGATCCGGAGCTGCTTGCCAACCGGGTTGACGTCGCCGAACAGCTTCTCGGAGACCTCGCGGCCCAGCACCACCACGTCGGCGGCGCGGGTGTCGTCGGCATCGAGCCATGGCTGGCCGTACAGGAAAGGCACCTTGAACATCGTGAAGAAGTCGCGCGTCGGCGCCAGGCCCGAGGCGGTGAAGGCCGGGATGTCGCTGCGCGGCGGCTCGATCGGCTGGAACACGCCGTACATCGCGGTGCGGCGCTCGCCCTGGCCGCTCTTGAGGAAGTTGGCGGCGTCGATATAGCCCAGCTGGTGGTCATTGGGGCCGTCGCTCGGGGCCCAGCCTTCGACCTGGCCGTTGTCCACGAGCGGCACGAACAGGCGCTCGCTTTTCTCGGGGATCGGATCGGCCGACATCATGTGCAGGATAGTCAGGGTCGAGACGCTGGCGGCCACGCCGATGGCCAGGGTCAGCACCATCAGGGCGGTCAGCGCGGGATTGCGGCGCAGGCTGCGCACGCCCAGTTTGAGGTAGTAGGAAAACATGGTGCGCCGCTCCTTATGCCGACACCGTGGACTTGTCGACCAGGGTCGGGCCCTTGCGCACCAGGTCCGAGACCTGGCCGTCGATGATGTGGACGTTACGATGGGTGCGCACCGCCAGTTCCGGGTCGTGGGTCACCATCAGGATGGTGGTGCCGGCCGCGTTGATCTCTTCGAGCAGTTCCATGACGCCGCGCGCCATCTGCGTATCCAGGTTGCCGGTCGGTTCGTCGGCCAGCAGCAGCTTGGGCGAACCGGCCAGCGCGCGCGCGATCGCCACGCGCTGCTGCTGGCCGCCGGACAGCTCGGCCGGGTAGTGCTTCATGCGCGAGGCCAGGCCGACCTTGGCGAGCGCGTCCTCGATGCGCTCCTTGCGCTCGGTCTTGTTGAAGCCGCGGTAGCGCAGCGGCACGTCGACGTTGTCGAACAGGTTCAGGTCGGGAATCAGGTTGAAGCCCTGGAAGATGAAGCCGAGCTTTTCGTTGCGCAGGCGCGAGCGGGCGCTGTCGTCCAGGCCCTGCACGTTGACGCCGTCCAGGATGTACTCGCCCGAGGTGAATTCTTCCAGCAGGCCGGCGATGTTCAGGAAGCTGGTCTTGCCCGAGCCGGACGGACCGGTCACGGTGACGAATTCACCCTGCTTGACGGCGATCTCGAAGCCGCGCAGCGCGTGGGTCTCGATCATGTGGGTGCGGTACACCTTGCTCAGGTTGGTCATGCGCAGCATGGGATTCTCCTTGTTGGTATTGGTTTTGGCGCTTGGCTCAGCGATTGATGGAAACGCGTTCGGCGTTCTTGAAGGTATCGGTGCCGGAGACGACCACCTTCTCGCCCGGCTTCAGGCCCGACAGGATCTCGACGGCGGAAATGCTGGTGGCGCCCAGCTGGATCGGGGTGCGCACGGCGATCCCGTCGCGCACCACATAGGCATGGCGCCCGCCTTCGCTCTCCACGAACGGGCCGCGCGGCAGCAGCAAGACGTTGGGGCGCTCTTCGATCAGGAGGCGCGCGGTCACGCGCTGGCTCTGGC
The DNA here is from genome assembly GCA_015277795.1 of Massilia sp. UMI-21. NCBI lineage: Bacteria > Pseudomonadati > Pseudomonadota > Betaproteobacteria > Burkholderiales > Oxalobacteraceae > Massilia > Massilia sp. UMI-21. The sequence goes on from CP063848.1 coordinate 697,470, forward strand.
GCAGGCCGGTGGGCTGCGCGCCGTCGAAGCGCACGCGCGCCAGCACCTGGTTCTTTACCACCTCGGGCGACAGCGCGGACAGCTTGCCGGTCGCGGTGCCCGAGGGCAGGGTGATTTCGGCGTTGAGCCCCAGGCCGATGTCGGCAACGTAGGTTTCGGGCACCTCGATCTCGACTTCGAGCTTGGACAGGTCGACCAGGGTCATCAGGGGCGCATTGGCCGCCACCACCATGCGGTTCTGGACGTTCAGGGTGCCGATGAAGCCGTCGACCGGCGCGCGCACGGTGAGTTCGTCGACGCGGCGCTGGGCATTGGCCAGCGACAGGCGCTGGCGTTCCAGCTCGTTGATCTTGGTTTTCAGGGCCAGCTGCACGTCGTCGCTCTCCAGGCTGGCGGCCTGCGAGGCATGGCGCGCGCGGATCTCGGCCGAGTTCAGGGCGTCCTTGGCTTTCTGGAAGTCGATCTTGGCGATGATGCCGACCTGCGCCACGCTTTCGTAGCGCTCCAGGGTGCGCTGGGCCGACAGGCGATCGATCTCGGCGGTGTCGGCTTCCTTCTGCGCCAGCAGCTTCTGCTTGCGCGCCAGGATATGCTGGCGCGCCACCTCGGCCTTGAGCTGCTCGTAGCTCGAGGTCTCGCGCTTGAGTTCATCGGCCAGGTCGGGCGATTCCAGCACGGCGAGGACGTCACCCCGTTTGACGGTATCGCCGGCGGCGACCTTCAGGTTGACGGTGGCGGGCGAAGTCGAGTACAGGGTGGGGCTGACGGCGGCGACGATGCGGCCGTTCACCGAGGCGTCGCGCACCAGGGTGCCGCGGGTGACTTCGGCGATGCGCAGGCGCGCTTCGCTGACCGAGTGTTCGCTGCTGCTCCAGGCGCCCAGCACGGCGGTGCCCAGGGTCAGGACGGCGATGGCGCCGCCCACCCACAGCGCGCGGCGCTTGAGCTTGTGGACCGGGGCCGGGGTGAGGACGGCGTCTTGATGTGAGGTGTCGCGGATCATGGCATCTTTGGTTGACTACATTCGATGGCGTAGTCAATGCACGATCCGTGCCAGTCAAGCAAGTCCTTGATTTCACAAGGAGTGCCATGCTTGCGTTCGCTGTCCGGCCTGTCCGTCACGACAGCGCGGACAGCGTCCGGACAGCGTGACAAAGCTTGAATATTGGCTGCCGCGCCGCTGGTGCTGGGCCGAGCGCAGCGCGTGGCGCTCGCTGGCGCTGGTCGGCGGTGTGCATCCCTTGATGCCGGAACCGGTGCCGCTGTCGATCGCGCTGGATAATCAAGGCGCTTTCGTCTCCGGGCAGAACGCCTCCGGCAAAAGCACTTTCCTGCGCATGGTCGGCCTGAACCTGGTGGCGGCGCGCGCGTTCGGCTTCTGCTACGCGCAGCAGGCGCGCCAGCATGCAGAACGAGGATTCGCTGCTGGGCGGCGAGAGTCTCTACATGTCTGAGCTGCGCCGGGCGCGCGAACTGCTCGATGCCAGCGGGGCGCCGGCCGGCATCTGCCTGGTCGACGAGGTGTTCCGCGGCACCAACCACCTCGAATCGGTGTCGGCGGCAAGCGCGGTGCTGGAGTCCCTGTGCGCCCGCGACCTGGTGCTGGTGTCTTCGCACAACCTGGTGCTGGCCCGGATCCTGGCCGGCAAGCTCGACCCCTTCCGCATCGATACCGCGAGCGGGCGCCCGGTGCTGTTGCCGGGCGTGCTGCGCAACCCGAACGGCATCGCGCTGCTGGCGACCCAGGGCTTCGGTGCGCAGATCGAGGGCAGGGCGGCCGAGGTGGCGCGCTGGCTCAGCGCGCATTTGGGCGAACCGGCGCCGGCGGAGCTCAGTAACGCTTGAGCGGCTTGCCGTTGGCGATGACCTCGCGGCAGTCGCCGCGCATCTTCGCGTCGTCGTAGTCGGTCCAGCCGTAGCTGTCGACGTAGCGTTTGTGGCGCTGGAAGGCCGGGTTCACGAAGCTCCAGGCGAGCCGCTCGTCGGGATAGCGGATGTCGGCCATGTCGAGCAGGGTGTGGAACATGTTCTCGGTCGAGAGCCTGGCCTTGCGGTGGCGCTGCAACTGGGCGATCTTGTCGGGGAAGCGCTCGCCGTAGCTGTTTGAATACCAGACGAAGGCCGGCACATGGAATTCGTACTGGGTGTTGTGGCCATGGAAGGCGATCTTGCACGACTTGTCGTACAGGGTCTGGCCATGGTCGGCCACGTACAGCAGCGAGGCCGGCACGCCGGTCTCCTTCAAGACCCCAATCACGTGCGACAGGAACCAGTCGGTATACAAGATGGCGCTGTCGTAGCTGTTGTTCATCTCCGGCTCGATGCGCGGATTGGTGAAGTCGGGCTTGTCGATCGCGCGCAGCGAGGGCTGCCAGCGGTCGAATTCCTTCGGGTAGCGGTGGGCGTAGTTCCAGTGGCTGCCCAGGGTGTGCAGCACCACCAGCACCTTTCCGGCCGGCTCGGCGACGGCGCGCCGTAGCGGATCGAGCAGCACCGCGTCGTGACTGGACGCGTCGGAGATGCTGCCCAGGTTCAGGAACTGGACCTCGTCCGCCTCTTGCGCGAACACCGATACCGGGGTGTCGAACTTGCCGAACGAGACCTGGTTCGAGATCCAGAAGGTCTTGAAGCCGGCTTCCTTGAAGGCCGTCAAAAAGGATTTTTCCGAGAAGCCGTCCTTCAGGCTCTGCATCGCCGGCTTGCGCGAAATAATCACCGGCACCGACAGGCGGGTGGCCGATACCGGCGTGATCACGTCCTGCAGCATCACCAGGTTCTGTTCCTGCGCGAGCAGGGGCGTGGTCGCGCGCGCGTAGCCGTTCAGGCTCCAGCGGTCGAAGCGCGAGGATTCGCCCAGGACCACGACGAAGACTTGCGGGCCGTGCCCGTCCCCGGCCTGCCTGGCATGGAAGCGGAAGGCGGCGCTGCGCCGGTTCAGTTGCGCCAGGTAGACCCGCTCCTTGTAGAAGTCGAGGCCGCGCGCGGTCATGCCGAAGGGCCAGGAATGGGCGAACAGCGCCAGGTCGACGGGCGGCCTGGCCCAGGCGGGCAGGGCCGGCCAGCTGCCGGCGAAGGCGGCTGGGGAGCCGGACTGGGCGAACCCGGCTTTCTGTCCATAGCCCAGCACCGCCGCGCAGCCGCCGAGCGCCGCCAGCACGATCCAGCGCGAGCGGTCGTTCCAGTCCAGGTCGCGGGTGCGCCAGGCCACCACCCAGGTGCTGCCGAACCACAGCAGCACCGCGAGCAGCACCGCGCCCAGCAGCCAGGCTTTCGCGCCCAGGAATTCCAGCGCTTCGCTGGGACTGGTCTCGGCGATGACCCCGAGATGGTGGGTCGAGATGCCCTGCCCATAATACGTAAGCAGGTAGAGCTCGGTCGGCAAGGCGAGGAAGGCCGGCAGCAGGGCCAGGTGGAACCAGGCCGGGCGCTTGCACAGGGCCCAGGCCGCGATCCAGGCGAACAGGCTGGCGCCCAGCAGCTGCCAGGGGCTGTCCGCCTGCGCCGCCGTGCCCAGCAATTGGCCGGCGAAAGGCATGCTGGACAGCAGCACATAGCTCAGCAGCAGATAGAGCGTGGCGGGGCGCAGCAAGCGGGGCAGCAGCGGATGTGACAGGCGGGGCATGGGGTGGGAAGCGGGCGAAATCGGGGATACATCGGCTATGGATCGACTATTATGGGGTCTTTATAGCCGGAAATACATCATTCCTGCTGCAAGCCGCGGCGGCACTTTGTAGCACGCTTGCCACATCCATCCTGCCAAACCGCGGTTTACCCGCGCCGCGGGCTCCGCATCGGGCAAAGCGGTTGACCCCCTTGCGCATCGGGACTATACTCGCGAGTTCTCGAATTTATTCTGCACATCTTATATAAGCACCGCGCATTCGCAGCCGCTCCTTCGGTGAGTGGCTTTCGTCGCCTCTGCTTTGGGTAGCGAATTCGGGACTAGGTTTCAGTCCCCGGACACGCGCAACAAGGGTCCGGGTCATCAACGTAGTTATTTTGTTGGATTTTTGAACGATGCCAACCATCAATCAACTGATTCGCAAGCCGCGTGAAGCCGCGGTTGTGAAGAGCAAGTCCCCGGCACTGGAAAACTGCCCGCAGAAGCGCGGCGTTTGCACCCGTGTCTACACCACGACCCCGAAGAAGCCGAACTCGGCACTGCGTAAGGTCGCCAAAGTTCGCCTGACCAACGGTTTCGAAGTCATTTCGTACATCGGCGGTGAAGGCCACAACCTGCAAGAGCACAGCGTCGTCCTGATCCGCGGCGGCCGTGTGAAAGACTTGCCGGGTGTGCGTTACCACATGGTCCGCGGCGCACTGGATACCCAGGGCGTGAAAGACCGTAAGCAGGCTCGCTCGAAGTACGGTGCGAAGCGCGCTAAAGCTGGCGCCAAGAAGTAATCCTGCGGACCCTGTCGCATACAGGTCACATTATAAAAAGTTAAGTTGAGCCGGCCGGAAGGCCGAGTAAGTGAAAGATCATGAGGGTCTTTCGCGAGTGCGGACACCGCACTCAACTGAAGATAGGAAGGAATTGAAATGCCACGTCGTCGTGAAGTACCCAAGCGCGAAATTCTGCCGGATCCAAAATTCGGCAACACCGATGTCGCCAAGTTCGTCAATGTTCTGATGCTGTCCGGCAAGAAATCGGTCGCTGAAAACATCATCTACGGTGCGTTCGAGCACATCCAGCAAAAATCGGGCAAGGACCCGCTGGAAGTGTTCACGACCGCGATCAACAACTGCAAGCCGATGGTCGAGGTGAAATCCCGCCGCGTCGGCGGCGCCAACTACCAGGTGCCAGTGGAAGTTCGTCCGGTTCGTCGTATGGCGCTGTCCATGCGTTGGTTGCGCGAAGCCGCAAACAAGCGCAGCGAAAAATCCATGCCACAACGCCTGGGTGGTGAACTGATGGAAGCCGCGGAAATGCGCGGCGGCGCGATGAAGCGCCGTGACGAAGTTCACCGCATGGCTGAAGCGAACAAAGCGTTCTCGCACTTCCGCTTCTAAGCAAATGGCCAGACCCTTCCGGGGGCGAGGCTGTGCAGTATCAGTTGTTCAGGCCGGGCACATTTTGACTCCAAGATGCCGCCCGGTTTTGTCCATTCAAAGATTTAGGAAAAATTATGGCACGCAAGACCCCCATTGAGCGCTACCGCAATATCGGTATTTCCGCTCACATCGATGCTGGTAAAACCACCACCACCGAACGCGTCCTGTTCTACACCGGCGTGAACCACAAGATCGGCGAAGTGCACGATGGCGCCGCGACGATGGACTGGATGGAGCAGGAGCAGGAACGCGGCATTACCATTACCTCGGCAGCGACGACCTGCTTCTGGAAGGGTATGGCCAACAACTTCGAGCCGCACCACATCAACATCATCGACACCCCGGGCCACGTCGACTTCACCATTGAAGTCGAGCGCTCGATGCGCGTGCTCGACGGCGCCTGCATGGTCTACTGCGCAGTCGGCGGCGTGCAGCCACAGTCGGAAACCGTGTGGCGCCAGGCTAACAAGTACAAAGTCCCGCGTCTGGCTTTCGTCAACAAGATGGACCGTACCGGTGCGAACTTCTTCAAGGTCTACGAGCAGATGCGCGCTCGCCTGAAGGCCAACCCGATCCCGCTGCAGATCCCGATCGGCGCGGAAGAGAACTTCCTGGGCGTGGTCGACCTGGTCAAGATGAAAGCGATCATCTGGGACGACGCGTCGCAGGGCATGAAGTTCGACTACCGCGACATCCCGGCGGAACTGGTCGATCAAGCCAACGAATGGCACGAAAAGCTGGTCGAAACCGCCGCTGAAGCGTCGGAAGAGCTGATGAACAAGTACCTGGAAGAAGGCTCGCTCTCGGAAGAAGAGATCAAGGCCGCTCTGCGCCAGCGTACCATCGCGTCGGAAATCGTCCCGATGATGTGCGGCACCGCGTTCAAGAACAAGGGCGTGCAGGCCATGCTCGACGCGGTCATCGAATACCTGCCGTCGCCGATCGACATCCCGCCAGTCGCCGGTACCGACGAAGATGACCAGCCGGTCACCCGCAAGGCCGACGACAGCGAGAAATTCGCTGCGCTGGCATTCAAGATCATGACCGACCCGTTCGTCGGCCAGCTGATCTTCTTCCGCGTCTACTCGGGCATGGTCAATTCGGGCGATACCGTCTACAACCCGGTCAAGGGCAAGAAAGAGCGCCTGGGTCGTATTCTGCAGATGCACGCCAACCAGCGCGAAGAAATCAAGGAAGTCCGTGCCGGCGACATCGCCGCGGCGGTCGGCCTGAAAGAAGCGACCACCGGCGAAACCCTGTGCGATCCTTCGGCTGTCATCACCCTGGAAAAGATGGTGTTCCCGGAGCCGGTCATCCAGCAGGCAGTCGAGCCGAAGACCAAGGCCGACCAGGAAAAGATGGGCCTGGCACTGAACCGTCTGGCTCAGGAAGACCCGTCGTTCCGCGTGCGTACCGACGAAGAATCGGGCCAGACCATCATCGGTGGTATGGGCGAGCTGCACCTGGAAATTATCGTTGACCGCATGAAGCGCGAATTCAACGTGGAAGCGACCGTCGGCAAGCCGCAGGTTGCCTACCGCGAGACCATCCGCAAGGCAGTCACCGACGTCGAAGGCAAGTTCGTCAAGCAGTCGGGCGGTCGCGGCCAGTACGGTCACGCTGTCCTGTCGATCGAGCCGCAAGAGCCGGGCAAGGGCTTCGAATTCATCGACGCCATCAAGGGCGGCGTGGTTCCGCGCGAATACATCCCGGCAGTCGAGAAGGGTGTGCGCGAGACCCTGACCAGCGGCGTGCTGGCTGGCTACCCGGTGGTTGACGTCAAAGTCACCCTGACCTTCGGTTCGTACCACGACGTCGACTCGAACGAAAACGCGTTCCGCATGGCGGGCTCGATGGCGTTCAAGGAAGGCTGCCGCAAGGCGAGCCCGGTCATCCTCGAGCCGATGATGGCCGTGGAAGTGGAAACCCCGGAAGACTACGCCGGTTCCGTGATGGGCGACCTGTCGTCCCGCCGCGGCATGGTGCAGGGCATGGACGAAATCCCGGGCGGCGGCGGCAAGATCATCAAGGCCGAAGTTCCGCTGTCGGAAATGTTCGGTTACTCGACCTCGCTGCGTTCGGCAACCCAGGGCCGTGCGACCTACACGATGGAGTTCAAGCACTATTCGGAAGCTCCGAAGCATGTGATCGACGCTATCGTGACCGCAAAGTCCAAGTAATAAAAAATCCGGACAGGATGCCCAAGGCGTCCTGTCCAAACAGACTAAAAACAAACAATCGTTTCTTTTAAAGGAAGATAGGAAATGGCAAAAGGTAAATTCGAACGGACCAAGCCGCACGTCAACGTCGGCACCATCGGTCACGTTGACCACGGTAAAACCACCCTGACGGCTGCAATCGCAACCGTCCTGTCGAAGAAGTTCGGCGGCGAAGCCAAGGCCTACGACCAGATCGACGCGGCTCCGGAAGAGAAGGCACGCGGCATCACCATCAACACCGCGCACGTCGAGTACGAAACCGAAAACCGTCACTACGCACACGTTGACTGCCCAGGCCACGCCGACTACATCAAGAACATGATTACCGGTGCCGCGCAGATGGACGGCGCGATCCTGGTGTGCTCGGCCGCTGACGGCCCGATGCCACAGACCCGCGAGCACATCCTGCTGGCGCGTCAGGTTGGCGTTCCGTACATCATCGTGTTCCTGAACAAGTGCGACCTGGTCGACGACGCAGAACTGCTGGAACTGGTCGAAATGGAAGTCCGCGAGCTCCTCTCGAAGTACGAGTTCCCAGGCGACGACCTGCCAATCATCAAGGGTTCGGCACGTATGGCGCTGGAAGGCGCTGCTGGCGAAATGGGCGAAGAGTGCATCATCAAGCTGGCTGAAGCCCTGGACACCTACATCCCGACCCCGGAACGTGCCGTTGACGGCGCCTTCCTGATGCCGGTGGAAGACGTGTTCTCGATCTCGGGCCGCGGTACCGTGGTGACCGGTCGTGTCGAGCGCGGCATCATCAAGGTCGGCGAAGAGATCGAAATCGTCGGTATCGTCGACACCGTCAAGACCACCTGCACCGGCGTGGAAATGTTCCGCAAGCTGCTGGACCAGGGTCAAGCTGGCGACAACGTCGGCCTGCTGCTGCGCGGCACCAAGCGTGAAGACGTCCAGCGTGGCCAGGTTCTGGCCAAGCCGGGCTCGATCAAGCCGCACACCGACTTCACCGGCGAAGTGTACGTCCTGTCGAAAGACGAAGGCGGCCGTCACACCCCGTTCTTCAACAACTACCGTCCGCAGTTCTACTTCCGTACGACTGACGTGACCGGTTCGATCGTGCTGCCGGCCGACAAAGAAATGGTCATGCCAGGCGACAACGTGTCGATCACCGTCAAGCTGATCGCTCCGATCGCGATGGAAGAAGGCCTGCGCTTCGCAATCCGCGAAGGTGGCCGTACCGTCGGCGCCGGCGTGGTTGCCAAGATCATCGCCTGATAGCGATATCCGTTCGAAGGGCGGCGCAAGCCGCCTGAAGACTAAACAAATGTCGGCTTAGGCCGACATTTGTTTATCTGAGGGTTTTTTCAGCGTTCATGCGTGTCCGCTGAAACGCAACACTGGCCCGGGGGGCGTATACGCAGCCCGGACAAGTGTGTTACGATACCGACCCTGTTGCGCATCCGGATTTCCGTATGCGTTTTTTATTGCCACACTCCCGTGTGGTTCGCTCTTTAAGGAATAGCAATGTCCAATCAAAAGATCCGCATCCGCCTGAAAGCGTTCGACTACAAGCTGATCGACCAGTCCGCACTGGAAATCGTCGACACCGCCAAGCGCACCGGCGCAGTGGTCAAGGGCCCGGTCCCGCTGCCGACCCGCATCCAGCGTTTCGACGTCCTGCGTTCGCCGCACGTCAACAAGACCTCGCGCGACCAGTTCGAAATCCGCACCCACCAGCGCCTGATGGACATCGTGGATCCGACCGACAAGACCGTCGACGCACTGATGAAGCTCGACCTGCCGGCTGGCGTCGACGTCGAAATCAAGCTGCAGTAATCGCCTGATCGGCCGCAAGCGCTTGCGCTGCGGTAGCAAGGGCCGGGAAGTCCGCAGGGACTTCCCGGCCCTTGTCATTTGCGCTAAGGTTTTTGCTCGGCTGCGGCTCAATTGAGCAGTGCGTAGACGGTCGGGCCGAGCAAGGTGCCGGCGACGACGCCGCCGCCCAGCAGTACGATCAACAGGACATAGCGGCCGAGCCAGCCGACCAGCGTCGGGGCCATGCCCGTGAAATGCGAGCGCAGGCTGGCGCTGCTGAGTCGGGTGGCATCGTCCGGCAGGTGATCGAAGTTCGACATGGGGCCTCCGTGCAAAAGCCCATTGTCGAGCGCGCTTTTACGACGCACTTTGTTCTGCCGCAGACCGCCTGCGCAGTTCCGCCTACCTTGTGCCGTCATCTTTCCGCCACGCCGGCGCGTTTCCTTACGCTTGCCTTAAAACCCGGCACGCTGCCAGCCGCGGCTCGCGGCTTTATGCGGGACCAATTGTTTCGCTCCAGTGGCCATGTTGTAATCGATGCAATGACAACCAGCTCATCAAGCATGCTCGCCGCCCATTGCATTCACACCAGCGCGATCCGCCTGCGCCGCACTTCCTGGACGCAGCTTGCCGGCTACCCCTGCCTCGGATGCTTCATCCTGCTCGCCGGCCAGCTCGGCCGCATCGCCGGATGAGGCGCGGCTGGCGGCCGCGTGCCGGGACAGGCGCGTGCATCCTGCTGGCGCACCTGGTGTTGTTGGCTGTCGTGATCCGCTACGCCGGCATCCCGTCCGCGCGCGAGGAAGCGCCCGACGCTGTCTACATGGCGCTCACGCTGGTTCCCGAGCGGACGGCGCCGCGCTTGCCGGAACCGGCGCTGAGCGCGCCGTCGCCGCCGCTGCGCCGCCACCGCGATCGTGTCGTGCGGCGCCAGGACGCCGCGGCGCCGGCGCCGGTGGAAACCCCCACCCTGGCGCGGCCCGGGCCACAGGACGCCACAGCGGAACGGCGTGCCGCGCAGCCGCGCAGGCTGGACATGGAGGCGCTGCGCGCCGCGGCGCGCGACGTGGAGCGAGAGGATGGACGGAGCGCGTCGGAACGCCTGCGCGCGGCCGAACAGCTGCGCAGCGAAGACGACAGCCCGCTGGCCAGGGGCATCCGGCGCGCGAAGCGTCCGGACTGCCAGACCGCCTATGCCGGCGACAGCCCCAAGGCGGACCTCTTCATCCTGGTGCCGCTCGTGCTCGACACCATTCGCGACAAGGGCTGCAAGTGGTAACCCGTCCCGGCAGCCGCACCAGGGTGCGGCGTGCGTCATGTGGCAGGCTTTCGCCGTATAGTCGCGCCTGAATCAAACGAAAAGAGGACGGGAATGCGACCACAACTCATGCTGGCGACGATGGCGCTCTTGAGCGCATGTGTGGACAAGGCCGCGCCGCCTGCGGCACCGGGCAATACCGGCACCGCGCCAGCCCAGGCGTCAGTTACAGCGCCAGCCGCGCCGGCCGCGCGCAGTCCGGCAGCGTCGGCCATGCTGAGCGCCGAAGGATTCAAGGCGGTCCGCTTCGGCATGACGCTGGCGCAGGCGGAGCAGGCGCTTGGCGGCAAGGCGATATTGCCCGACCCCGTCGATCCGGCCTGCAGCATGGTGCGCTTCAGTGACTTGCCCGGGCTGCGCTTCATGGTCGAAAACGGTGTCGTCACCCGTGCCGATGCCGGACCGGGCGTTGCCAGTGCCGTGGCCAGCATCGGCGACACGCTGGCGCAGGTGCGCGCCGCGCATCCGGAAGCGCAGCTCAGCGCGCACAAATACGATGCCAACGGCCACTACCTGAGCTTTCCCAGCGCCGACGGCCGCAGCGCCATCGTCCTGGAGGAGTCGGGCGGCAAGGTGACCGCGATGCGCGCCGGTCTCCAGCCCGCGGTTTCCTACGTCGAAACCTGCGGCTAGTCCACCGAAGCACGCGCCTCGGCCGGGTCGCTCAGCCTTTCGTGCCGGTCTTCCAGCGCAGGCCGAAGCCGAAGTGGCGATCCATCAGCTCGTGCGCGCTGGTGCCGCCCTGCTGCTGGAAGTACTCGGCCAGCTTGGTCACCTGCAGGCTTCCGTTCCGGTTCTCGATGAGCGCGATCGCGCACATCATCTGGTTGCCGCCGCCGTCCAGGCGCACCTCGATCGGGGCCTGGCCGGGCGCCGCGATGGTCACCACGCCATCGGTCGCCGCCCAGTTGGGAACGCCCTCGTAGATGAACGAGAAGATGAGCGCGCGGCGGATCTGGTCGAACCGCTCGCCGTTGATAAACAGGTTCTCGCCGCCCGCCGCCGCGCCGGTGCGGTCGTCGGCGTCCAGCCGCATATAGGGTTCGCGCTCGAAGTCGCCCCAGGCGTTGCCGAGCGCCTGCACCAGCCCGCGCCGGCCGTCGGCCAGCTCGTACATGCAGCCGAGGTCGAGGTCGATGCCGCCGCGGCCCTTGCGCGGGCTTGCCGCGCCGATCAGCTTGTCGAAGAAGCCGGTTTTCGCAGGCTGGGGCGGCGCCGCGGTGGCCGACTGGTTCCAGTTCAGGTTCACGTGGATGCGCCCGAAGCCCTGGCCTGCACGCTTGTCGAGCGAGACCTTGTCGCCGCGCTTTTCCAGCGTGACCTTCGAGAGCGAGACGGGGGGGCTGGCTGGCGCGGCGGCGGGAGCGGGGGCGGGAGCGGCTGGTGGCGCCGCCGCCGGCGTCGCCTCGGTGCCGCCGAAATGCGCCAGCAGGGCCGACAGCCCGCCATTGAAACCCTGGCCGACCGCGCCGAAGCGCCAGCTGCCGTCGCGGCGGTACAGCTCCGCCACGATCACCGCTTTTTCGTCGCCGAAGTCCGCGCCCGACCACGGAAAGCGCACCGCGCCGCCGAGCGTCAGGGCGCAGGCGCCGAGCGCGCGCATGGTCGGCGCGCCATCGATGGCGGCCACGAACACCAGCTTGGCGATCGTTGCCGGCAAGCGCTCGAGGTCGACGGCGAAGCGCGGGACGGCGCCCGGTTCCAGCCGCAGCGCCCCTTCGGGGCTGGCCAGCTGGTTGTAGAACACCATGTAGCGCTCGTCCGACAGGCGTTCGGCCGCATCCAGCCCGAAGCAGGATACGTCAACGGACATGCCGGGCGCCCCGATATCCACCTCGACGGTGAAAGTATTGCCGACGCCGAGATCGGCCAGCTTGCCTTTCTGGCCACGCGAAAACTGGTTCATGAGGGTTCTCCTTCCATCGATCGTGATCCAAAGCGGTGCGACTGCGCCACCAGGCCTTCGGCCCAGGCGCGGTGGGTGGCGACTTCGCACATCGCATCATCCATGCGGAACACGGCGGGGCTGGCGTCGTCGAGGATGGCGCGCGCCACCGCCAGGTCTTGCGGGCGCACCTGGTAGTGCTGCTCGATCGGGCCGATCTGGGTCGGGTGGATCGCGGTCTTGCCGACCATGCCGTAGGCGAGGTCTTCGAGCACTTCCTGGTCGAGCAGTTCGGGCAGGTCGAGGTATTCGAACACCGGCGCCGTCAGGGCAAAGCCCCAGGGACGGAAGGTGGTCACCAGGCGCGCGATCACCGGGCCGAGCGGGGTGCGGTAGATCGTCATGCCGCGCGGCCGGCGCAGGCCCAGCAGGGCCAGCAGGTCGTTGCCGCCGATGCGCAGGCAGAGGATGCGCTGGCGCACGCCGGGGGCGTCGAACACGGCGCGCAGCTGCTGCATTTCGCTGTCGCAGAAGACCTCCGCGGTCTCCAGGGTCGGCATCAGGAGGTGGGAGGTATCGCGCACCAGCCGGAAATAGGTCTCGAAATTGTGGCGCGTGACCTTGGGCAGCACGAAGCCGCTCAGTTTCTCGGCGCCGGGCATGGCCAGCACCCGGGCCAGCACGTCCGGGTTGCGCACCCGCACGAAGCGTTCGGCCGCGACGTCGGCGCGCATGTTCGCCAGCACCACCGACAGGTTGAACAGCGACCAGCTCAGTTCCCGGTCGGCGATCGCGTCCTCCAGGCAGAAGATGAGCGAGCGCGCCTGCGCCAGCTTGTCGCCGTTGGCGATTGCCGCCAGGTCCTTGTGATTGGCAGGCACGTACAGCGACGCACCCAGAGACTTATTGGCCAGATTAGCCATCCGATGCACTCCTGATCAGGGAAACCGCGTGGTAGGGGAGAAGCGGGTCGGTCGCGACCGGCACCTGTTTTTCTTCGGCCAGGACTTCCAGGTGCCGCACCTCGGCGGCGCCGGACTGGCGCAGCACCAGCAGGCGCGGCACGCGGCGCAGCAGCACGCGGGTGGCCTCGCCGATGCCGGGCTTGATGAGGTTGACGTCCTGGATGCCGTAGCGCGCCATGGCGCCGGCGAGATAGTCGCGCGAGCGCCCGGCCGCCGCCCGCGCATCCAGCGGCTCGGCATGTGGCAGCCCTTCCAGCGCCTGCGCGGCGGCCAGCTCCACCAGCGCGTCGGCGAAGCGCTGCGACTGGTCGTGCGCCGCGTATTCGCCGTAGTAGACGCAACCGTGGAAGTCATCGAGGCCGATGCGTTCGTCCAGCACGGTGCGGCTGACCAACCCCGACACCGTCGCGTTCAGGATGCTCGACGGGATCAGGTAATCGTCTCCCGAGGCCGCGCAGGCGGCAGCCCCGGCCAGGTCGGACAGCACATACAGGCCGGTGTCGATCTGCGTGCCCTGCGCCGCGTTGAAGGCGGACACCGACAGCGCCAGCTCGCGCGCGATCACGCCCTTGCCGGTCCAGCCGTCGACGAACACCAGCGAGTGCGGTGCGTGGCCCCGGGCCAGGATGTGGCGCAGGGCGGCCCGGTCGATGCCGCGGTCGCGCACGATCGATACCGAGTAATGCGTCGCCCGGCGCCCGAACACGTCGCGCAGCAGGCGCGTCACGACCACGCCCACCGGCGTGCCGGCGCGCGCCAGCGACACCACGGCGATGTCGCCGCTGCGCCGCCCGTCGATCAGCGCGGCCAGGCGCAGGCAGTCGGCCGCCATGCGCGCATTGTTGGCGCGGCAGGCCTCGTCGAACAGGGCCATGTAGCGTGGCGAGGGTGGCGATTCCGGCGACAGCATCTGGCTGTAGTGGCGCTGTCCGGACTGGATCAGGCGCTCCTTCTCGGCCACGCTGGTAAATTCCTGCGCCGGCAGGCGCGTGAGCAAAAAGTCCACCTCGCCGCTGCGGTAGCTGCCCGGAAAGCTCACAGCGTCTCCACGGTCAGGCGCGCCAGCTGGGTGGCGCGCGGGACGATGGCGTAGTCGCAGGCGGCCATGAAGCGCGCATCCGAACGGCTGTCGCCCATGCCGAAGGTGACGATGTCGCCGTGCTCGGCGCGCAGCAGGGCGCTGACGTGGGCCACCGCATTGGCCTTGTCGAGCGCCTTCGGCAGGATCGCCAGGTTGTTGCCGTTGCGGTGCACGACATAGTCGGGGTGGCCGTCCGCGATCCAGGGCCGCACCACCTCCGTCTCGAGCGGCGCCAGGCGTTCGTGGCGCTTGTCCGGGTCTTTCACGACCAGGAAGAACGGCGTGGCGAAATCCTCGATCATGCGCGCGCGTCCTCCGAAGGAGGTGGCAGCCGCGTAGGCGTCGAGGTGCCTCGCCAGTTCCTGCAGGCCGGGCAGGGCGGCGTGCATCGCCGAGCGGGTCTGCTCGAGCCAGGCGCGGTCGACGCTGCCGTCGGGCTGCAGCACCACGCCGCCGTAGTTGATGATGGCGTAGCTGTCGAACGGCAGGTGGACGCGGCGCAGGCCGTCGTGGTCGCGCGCCGTGGTCGGGATCACGGTCATCCCGTCCTGCACGAAGCTCAGGAAGGCGCGCTGCGCCCGGGTGGTGTAGGAACAGATGCTGCCGTCCTTGTAATAGGCGGCCGGCTCGAGCGCCTCCAGCGGGGAGCACTTCTCGAAAGTCTGGAACAGGGTGTCGTCCAGGTCAGCGAACAGGAACTTCTTCAACATCAGCCTCGGACAGGAAGTGGAACAGGCGCGCATCCAGCAGGCCGGCAAGCTCGCGCAGGGCGGGATTGGCGGCGGTCTCGTGGCAGATTAGCACGTGGTCGTACTGGCCGGGAGCGAGGTTGTAGATGAAATTGGCGACCCCTTCGCCGTAGTTGTCGGGGAAGCGCAAGGCGTGTCCGACGGCGCCCCAGGTCAGGATCGGCGAACGCGTGGTCGATTGCACCCGGACCTCGACGCCGTGCGCTTCGAGCGCCGCGCCCAGCAGCATGGCCGCGTGCATGAATTCGCCGGTGCCCAGCACCGCCACCCTGGCGCCGGGCGCGAACTCGCGCGCCAGCCGGGCCGCCAGCCGCGCGGGCGCGGGCAGGGCCGCGCGCAGGCCCAGGCGGCCGAAGCGGGGGCTGGCGCCGCGGTCGGCGTCCGGATCGAAGCGCTGGGCCGCGGTATCCGGGGCCACGTAGTCGCCCGGGGTGAAGCGGTATTCGCCGCTGAGCAGCGCGCCCATCGTCGCCGGCAGCCCGAAACGCGCGGCCAGGCCCGCGGTGGCCTCGGGTCCCATGAAATTGGTGATCGTCGCCAGGTGCACGCGCTCGATGCCCGGGTTGAGGCGGCGGCAGGCATCGAGCAGGTTCAGGAAGGTGTTGCCGGTGCTGGCTTCGTCGTCCACCAGCACCAGGGTGCGCGCCGTCAGCAGCAGGGCGCGCAGCGACGCGTCGAGCGGCATGTGCAGGAACTGGCGCGGCGCGTGGCTGTGCGCCTCTTCGAATTCGATGAGCTCTCCGCCGCCGACGCGGTAGCGCGTGGTATGGATGAACAGCGCCTCGCGCCCGGGATGCGCGCGCAGCCAGGCTTCGAACACGCCCTGTCCCAGGCCGATCGCGGTCTCGGCCATGGCGATGAACACCACCGGCCCTTCGCTTGGCGGGACGGTGGCGGCCAGGCGCTCGTGGACGGCGATCATGCCGGCGGGCTTCACCGGCCAGTGCTTGCCCAGCACCTTGCTCAGGAACAGGAAGCCGCGCTTGGCGTTGGCCCGCGCCGCGAAGCCGAGCAGTTCGTCCAGCGTGTCGGCGCCCTCGGCGAGCGTGACTTCCAGGGTGCCGGTCGGCAGCGCCACGCTGCGCCGCGCCAGGGCGTCGGGGTCGGACGTGGCGTTCATGCCAGCTCCAGCGCTTCGGCCACCTCGATCACGCGCATGCCGTCGCGGACCGGCGGCACCTCGACCGTATCGAAGCCGTCGGCAAAGCCCTTCAGCGTGATCCAGGGCAGGTTCGGCCCGGCCGCGCAGGCCATGCCGATCCCGCCCGACATGCGCGGGTTGATTTCCAGTAGCCGCGGCTTGCCCTTGGCCTCGCGGAACTGCACGTTGAAGATACCGTTCAGGCCATGGTCGGCGGCGAGCCTGGCGGTCGCGGCGATGATCTCCGGCCGCATGTCGATCAGCTGCCCGCTGCCGGACTGCGGCAGCTTGCGGCGCGCCACCGCGGTCACCAGGCGGCCCTGGTCGCCCACGCAGTCGACGCTGTATTCATGGCCGTCCAGGTATTCCATCAGCAGCATGGTGCGGAACTCGCCCAGTTCGGCCAGGCCGCGGCGCAGGTCCTGGTAGCCGATGTGGTACTCGACGCCCCCCAGCAGCAGGGCGGCGGCGCTGCGTTGCTCGTCGACGATGGCGAAGCCGATGCCGTAGATGCCCTTGGCCGGCTTGATGCACAGCTTCGCATGGCGCGGGCGCAGTTCGGCCCAGGCGGCGTCGAACGCGGCGAGATTGTCGAAGCGGCGGAACTCGGCCACCGGCGCCTGCGGCAGATCGGTCTCGGCGTAGAAGCCGGCCTTGTCGTGGATGAGCTGGAGCTGGCGCGGCGAGGCTGCGCTCAGCACGCGCGTGCCGCCTTCCAGGAAACGCGCGTGGTGCGCGGCCAGCACGGTGGCTTCGCGCCCCGGCACGAAGATGTCGATGCGCTGCTTGCGGCAGAATTCGACGCACCAGTCGACGTAGGCGGCCGCATCCAGTCCGGTCGGCTCGCCGTGGAACTCGTGGGCCAGGCGCGCGGCCGGCGTGTGGCGGTTGGCATTGCTGTGGACGATGGTGAAACGGCCGGCGCTGTCCGCTTCGCGGATCAGGCCGATGGCGGCGTAGACGGACGAAAACGTCCTGTTGTACCAGACGCGCATGAAGTCTTTCAAGACAGGATGGACAGGCGTGCCCGCATGGCGCGGGCACGCGGGAAGAGCGGCTGGGGCCGCTTCTTGTTCAGACGTTGACGCCGAACGAACGCGCCAGCGGGCCGAGGCCGCCCTTGAAGCCCTGGCCGACGGCGCGGAACTTCCACTCGCCGCCGTGGCGGTACAGTTCGCCGAAGATCATCGCGGTTTCGGTCGAGCTGTCCTCGGACAGGTCGTAGCGCGCGATCTCGGCCTCGCCGGCGCCGTTCAGGCAGCGGATGTAGGCCTTGGCGATCATGCCGAAGTTCTGGCGCCGTGCGTCGGCGTCGTGGATGGTGACGCAGAACGAGATCTTGTCGATGTCGGCCGGCACGCGCGACAGGTCGACCGCGATCTTCTCGTCGTCGCCTTCGCCCTGGCCGGTGGTGTTGTCGCCGGCGTGGACCACCGAGCCGTCGCTCGATTTCAGGTTGTTATAGAAAATAAAATCGCTGTCGCTGCGGACCTTGGTGTCCGTCTTCAGCAGGAAAGCGCTGCCGTCGAGGTCGAAAGCGGCGCCGTCGGTGGAACGCGGGTCCCAGCCGAGGCCGATGATCACCTTGGTCAAACCCGGTGCTTCCTTGCTCAGGTTGACGTTGCCGCCTTTCTGCAAACTGATTGCCATACGAACTCCTTTATTAGTCGGGTGGATCGGCCATCGTCGCGGCCGCAAGGGGCGCGAGGGCCGGCGGGTCAGTGTCCGAATCAACGCCCGCCCAGCGTATCCAGGGCGTTAATTATTCGATTGTACACGCTCCGGATTTCACATTGCTCTCTGGCGTGATGTCCATACGCCCTTGTCGGCTTCGTAAGATTCTGGCCTGGATGGGGGGCGCAAAGAGCGCTGGATGTGCTTCCGGCGGGGTTGGCCTGCAGCCGGGCGGCGCGGCCGGACATGGGCTGTCTGGACGCGCGCCCGGCATGCCGCGGCTAGGCGGCGGCCCGGGTATCGAGGAAGGTCTTCCCGACGACCGGCAGCTCGCCGGACGCGTCGAGGTGCACGGTCTGTGCCGGCAGCGCCAGGCGGATGCCCTGTTCGGCGAGCATGGCCACGATGCGCAGGTAGATTTCCTGTTGCACGTCCATGAACACGAGATAGTCCGCGCTATCGACGAAATACACGACTTCGAAACTGTAGGCGGGCGCCGCCAGCGAGCTCAGGTGCGCGCGATCGAAGCGCACCTGCGGCTGGGCCGTGACGATCGCTGCCAGCAGGTCCGGCAGGGCGCGCAGGGCAGGTTCGGGCGTGTCGTAGGTGACCGCGAACTGGAACGCCACGCGCCGTGTTTCCATGCGGCGCAGGTTGTGGATCCGGCTCTTGAGCAGGTCGGCATTCGAGAACACGATCTGCTCGCCGCCAAGGCTGCGCACGCGCGTGGTCTTCAGGCCGATGCGCTCGACCGTACCCAGCATCTTGTCGACGATGATGAAATCGCCCACCACGAAAGGCTTGTCGAGCACGATCGACAGCGAGGCGAACAGGTCGCCCAGGATGCTCTGCACCGCCAGCGCCACCGCGATACCGCCGATGCCCAGGCTGGCCACCAGGGTGGTGATGTCGACGCCCAGGTTATCGAGGATCATCAACGCGACCACGGCCCACAGCACCACCCGCATCAGGTAGGCGACCGCCACCGAGGAAGTGATGCGGTCGGGGTCTCCCGCCTGCTGGGCGCGGGCGCCGGCCAGCCAGGCCTTGACCGCATGGTCGCCCCAGATCGCGCACTGGACCAGCAGCGCGGCGATGGCGGCCCGGCTCAGGAACAGCTGCGTGCGCTCCGGCAGCGCCAGCATGTTGGCGCCGGCATACAGGCCGACCACGACCAGCACCGCCAGCCGGGTTGCCGACAGCGCGGCCACGGCCGCGCCGGCGCCGCGCGCAGCGCCGGGCGCGGCGGCGACCACGGCGCGCAGGCGCCGCAGCACGATCGTCTTCAGGCCGTCCAGGCCAACCACCGTCATCGCGGCCAGCGCCAGCGCCACCAGCCAGTCGGCCACGGGATTACCAAGAAACATGGTATTCACGTGTGCGCTTCCGTTCAGGCGGCCGGACGTTGGTCGATAGCGGCGAGCTTTTCTTCTTCCGCCAGCGCGGCCAGGAAGCCTTCGCCCCAATGCCGCACGTCGTGCTCCTCGACGATCATCGCCAGCCGCTCGGAGCGGTAGGCGATCTCGTCCTCGCCCATGGTCAGCGCCTGGTACAGGGTTTCGCTCATGGCGTTGGCGTCGTAGGGGTTGACCAGCAGGGCGCCATGCAGCTCGACGGCGGCGCCGGCGAACTCGGACAGGATCAGCAGGCCCGGCCGTCCCAGCGCATGCCGGGTAGCAATGTATTCCTTGGCAACCAGGTTGAGGCCGTCACGCAGCGGCGTGATCCAGGCAACGCCGGCGGCAGCGTAGTGAGCCAGCACGTCTTCGAAGGGCAGCGAGCGGTAGAAGTAGCGTACCGGCACCCAGTCGAGGGTCGAGAAACGGCCGTTGATGCGGCCCACCGTGCGGTCGAGTTCCTCGCGCAGGCTGTCGTAGATCTCCATGCCGCTGGCGGCCGGGGTGACGATGTTCAGCAGGGTCACCTTGCCCAGCATCTCAGGATGCCGCTCCAGCATGCGCTCGTAGGCTTCCAGCTTTTCCAGCGAGCCCTTGACATAGTCCAGGCGTTCGATCGACACGATCCCGGTGCGGCGCTGGTCGGCGTTGCCTGCCAGGTAGCTGTCGAGCTCACCCAGCTGGCGCTGCACTTCGTCGCCGGCCGCCAGGCGCCCGATCAGCTTGACGTCGGTGCCGACCGGATGCGCACCCAGCGCCACCCGGCGTTCGCCGACCTCGATCGCGGTCGTCACGCGGTCGACCCCGAGCGCGCAGCCGTAGGTCAGGAAGCGCGGCGCGCAGGCTTCGGTGCCCGCGATCTCGACCGGCGCGAACGAGCGCACCGCATCGACGAAATTCTCGACGTAGCGCGGCACGTGGAAGCCCACATAATC
Organism: Massilia sp. UMI-21; assembly: GCA_015277795.1. Taxonomy (NCBI): domain Bacteria; kingdom Pseudomonadati; phylum Pseudomonadota; class Betaproteobacteria; order Burkholderiales; family Oxalobacteraceae; genus Massilia; species Massilia sp. UMI-21. Next base: position 717,665 of record CP063848.1, read on the forward strand.
GCATTGCAGCAGGCTGCCGATGATGTCGCGGCGCCACGGCAGGATGTTGAACACGTCGCTCGAGGGGAAGGCCGTATGGTGGAAGAAGGCAATCGTCAGGTCCGGGCGCAGCGCGCGCAGGAAGGCCGGGACCATCCACAGGTTGTAGTCGTGGATCCAGGCGGTGGCGCCGTGCGCGGCTTCGCGCGCGGTCTGCTCGGCGAACAGGCGATTCACTTCCAGGAAGCGCTCCCAGTGGGCCTGCTTGAACTCGGCCTTGTCCGGGAAGGAGAAGATGATCGGCCAGAAGGCTTCTTTCGAGAACTTCTTGTAGAACAGGTCGATGTCCTCCGGCGTGAGGGCGATGCGGGCCGCCTTCAGGTTCGGATAGCGGGCGGCATCCACCGCCACGTGCGATTCGAAGTCCTGCGGATCGCGGCTGTCCTGCTGCGACCAGGCCACCCACGAGCCCTTGCGTCCATCCGCGAAAAAGCTCAGCAGGGTGGGCATGATGCCGTTCGGGCTCTTCGGGCGGCGTTGCAGGGTGACGCCATCCACCACCAGCTCGTCGTAGGGCAGGCGGTGATACACCATGACCAGCTCGGCGTCGCCGTGGCTGGGCGTCGGCTGCATGCCTTCACCCGCGCCGAGCTTCATGCCGTAGTGGGTCAGGGCTTCCAGGATGCCGCCGCAGCCTTCCGCGGTGGCCACGTAGACACGCGAGTTCTTGCGCACGCGCTCGACCAGGGCCGGCTCGGAACCGCCCACGGCCACGCCGCGGAAACCGGTCTCGAACATCGACAGGTCGTTCAGGGTGTCGCCCGCCACCACCACGCTGGCCGGATCGAAGCCGGCCACGGAGACCAGGCGGCGCAGCGCGGCGCCCTTGCCGACCCCGCGCGGCAGCACGTCGAGATAGCGGCCGGCCGAGAACAGCAGTTCGCAGTCGAGCGCCTCGACCGCCGCCTGCAGCTCCGGCGTCATCGCGTCCTCGGGAGCCAGGAAGGAGCAGCGGCGCTCCTGCGGCACGCTCTGGCGCACCAGTTCCGGGAAGCCGGACAGGGCGCGCAGCACGGCCTGGCTGCCGGGCCAGTGGGCGGTCAGCTCGCGCTGGATCTGCTCGACCGGCCGCAGCTCGCTGTCGACCACGGTGGCGCCGACGTCGGCGATGATGAAGTCCGGGCGCGGGATGGTCGGGTCGCTCAGCAGCGGTATGACGCTTTCCAGGCCGCGTCCGGTGACGAATACCAGGGTCGGGCGCACGCCCGCGGGGTCCTCCGCCTGGGCGGCGGTGGCGGCAAACAGGTCGCGCACGCGGCGCCGTGCCTCATGGGTGCCGGCCAGCAGTGTGCCGTCCAGGTCGGTGGCGAGCACGAGGCGGGTGGGGTCGAGAGGGCGGGACCAACGTTGCGAATCGATGACAGTCATGAATCATCCTTTTCTACGATGCGTCCGCACGCGAAGGGCGGCGGACCGGGTCGGAGCATGCGTGATACGCCACAAGGCGCGCATGCCAGGAATGGCAGATGCGGTGCGGGGAATGCACCGCCATCTGCCGGCGAAGGGAAACTAGGGAAGCGGAGAGACTGGCGCCGGGATGTGGGTCCCGTCTGGGACCCGGATGCGTCGCCGCGGGGCGCCTGTCCCGCTGAACACATTTGTACAATAGCATTTTATGGCGGCCCGGACAACCCGTGGCCCGATACGTGCGGGTCGATCGTGCGCCGGCGGGCCGCGCACACCTTTAAAAAAAGCTATTGCAAAACTGTCGGGCAGGCTCGTATAATGCGGCTCCCCGGGCGGTTAGTTCAGCTGGTTAGAATACTTGGTCGACATCCAAGGGGTCGCAGGTTCGAATCCTGCACCGCCCACCAGACTTCCAGATCGCAAGCCTTCATGGCTTGCAGAGAAAAGGCGTGTGATGCGCCTTTTCTGTGCTGACCAGCATGGTCAGATTCCTCGCTCTCTCCAGGACACTGCGGAAAACGCAACAGGCCGAGTTCACCTCGTTAATCCTGTTGCGCCGTTGCCGTTTGCACGCTATACTAGCCGGCTTCGGTATGGGCGCGTCTTTTTTAGCCCATGCTTTTTTAGTAGTACTAATTAGCCCCGCCCAATCGTAGGTGGGAATGGAGAAAAAATGAGCCTGGGCCTCCTCGGTCGCAAGGTTGGCATGATGCGTATCTTCACGGATGACGGCGATTCGATCCCTGTCACCGTGCTGGACGTGTCCAACAACCGTGTTGCGCAAGTCAAAACCCCTGAAACTGATGGCTACACTGCAGTTCAGGTTGTCTTCGGTCAACGTCGCGCCTCGCGCGTGAACAAGGCCGCTGCCGGCCACTACGCCAAAGCTGGCGTCGAAGCTGGCACGATGCTGCGTGAATTCCTCATCGATTCCGCAAAAGCCGCTGAACTCAAAGCCGGCGACACCATCAATGCTTCGATGTTCGAAGTGGGCCAGAAAATCGACGTGCAAGGCACCTCGATCGGTAAGGGCTACGCCGGTACCATCAAGCGTCACAACTTCGCCTCGGGTCGTCAGACCCACGGTAACTCGCGTTCGCACAATGTTCCTGGCTCCATCGGTATGGCGCAGGATCCGGGCCGCGTGTTCCCAGGCAAGCGCATGACCGGTCACATGGGCGACGTTACCGTCACCACCCAGAACCTGGAAATCGCCCGCATCGACGCTGACCGTCAACTGCTGCTCGTGAAAGGTGCCGTTCCTGGCGCCAAGAACGGCCAGGTGATCGTCAAGCCGGCTGTCAAAACCAAAGCCAAGAAAGGAGCCTAAGTATGGAACTCCAGCTCCTGAATGAGCAAGGTCAAGCTGGCGCCGGCGTTGCAGCTGCCGACACCGTGTTCGGCCGTGAATACAACGAAGCCCTGATCCACCAGGTCGTGGTCGCCTACGCCGCCAACGCGCGCAGCGGCAACCGCAAGCAGAAAGACCGTGAAGAAGTCAGCCACACCACCAAGAAGCCATGGCGCCAGAAAGGCACCGGCCGCGCTCGTGCTGGTATGTCGTCGTCGCCTCTGTGGCGCGGCGGTGGTCGCATCTTCCCGAACACCCCGGACGAGAACTTCTCGCACAAGGTCAACAAGAAGATGTTCCGCGCAGGTATCTGCTCGATCTTCTCGCAGCTGGCCCGCGAAGGCCGTCTGAACGTTGTCGAAAACCTGTCGATCGAAGCTCCGAAGACCAAGCTGCTGTCGCAAAAGCTGCAGGGCATGGGCCTGGAATCGGTCCTGGTGATCACCGACACCATCGATGAAAACCTGGAACTGGCATCGCGTAACCTGCCGCACGTGCTCGTCGTCGAGCCGAAGGCAGCCGATCCGATGTCGCTGGTGTTCTACAAAAAAGTCCTGGTCACCAAAGCAGCTCTGGCCAAGATCGAGGAGATGTACGCATGAGCGCCGCAATCAAATTCAGCGAAGAGCGCCTGATGAAGGTGCTGCTGGCTCCGGTCATTTCCGAAAAGGCGACCTTCGTCGCTGAAAAGAACGAACAGATCGTGTTCAAGGTTCTGCCGGATGCGACCAAGCCGGAAATCAAGGCTGCCGTCGAACTGCTGTTCAAGGTCGAAGTGGAATCGGTGCAAACCGTCAACCGCGAAGGCAAGGTCAAGCGTTCGGGCCGTTTCACCGGTCGCCGCAACCACACCAAACGCGCTTTCGTGGCCCTGAAGCCGGGTCAGGAAATCAATTTTGTCGAGGAGGCTAAATAATGGCACTCGTTAAGATGAAGCCAACCTCCCCAGGCCGCCGCGGCATGGTGAAGGTTGTGAACAGCGACCTGTACAAAGGTCGTCCGCTCGCAGCCCTGGTTGAGAAGAAATCGAAGACTGCTGGCCGTAACAACAACGGTCACATCACCACCCGCCACATGGGCGGTGGCCACAAGCAGCACTACCGTCTGGTCGACTTCAAGCGCCAGAAGGACGGCATCCCTGCCAAGGTCGAGCGTATCGAATACGACCCGAACCGTACCGCGCACATCGCTCTGCTGTGCTACGCGGACGGCGCACGTGCGTACATCATCGCTCCGAAGGGCGTCGCTGTCGGCGACACCCTGATGAACGGTTCGGAAGCGCCGATCAAGGCCGGTAACTGCCTGCCAATCCGCAACATCCCGGTCGGTACCGTGATGCACTGCATCGAGATGCTGCCTGGCAAAGGCGCGCAGATGGCCCGCACCGCCGGCGCCGCTGTCGTCCTGATGGCCCGTGAAGGCACCTACGCCCAGGTTCGCCTGCGCTCGGGTGAAGTCCGTCGCGTGCACATCGAGTGCCGTGCAACCGTGGGCGAAGTCGGCAATGCCGAGCACAGCCTGCGCAAGATCGGTAAAGCCGGTGCGATGCGTTGGCGCGGTGTGCGTCCGACCGTCCGCGGTGTCGTCATGAACCCGGTCGATCACCCGCACGGTGGTGGTGAAGGCAAGACGGCAGCAGGTCGTCATCCGGTGTCGCCATGGGGCCAGCAGACCAAGGGCAAGAAGACGCGTTCGAACAAGCGCACTTCGTCGATGATCGTCTCGCGCCGCGGCAAGAAATAAGGGATAACACATGACTCGTTCATTGAAAAAAGGGCCGTTCATTGACGCCCACCTGGTGAAAAAAGTCGAAGCCGCGCAAGCGACCAAAGACAAGAAGCCAGTCAAAACCTGGTCGCGCCGCTCGACGATCTCTCCTGACTTCATCGGTCTGACCATCGCCGTGCACAACGGCAAGGTCCACGTGCCGGTGTACGTGTCGGAGAACATGGTCGGCCACAAGCTCGGCGAATTCGCGCTGACCCGTACGTTCAAGGGCCACGCTGCTGACAAGAAGGCGAAACGATAATGGAAACTAAAGCAATCCTCAAAGGCGTTCGCCTGTCGGAACAAAAGGGCCGCCTCGTTGCGGACCTGATCCGCGGCAAGAAAGTTGACGCAGCACTCAACATTCTGCAGTTCAGCCCGAAGAAGGGCGCGACCATCATCAAGAAGGTGCTCGAGTCGGCAATCGCCAACGCCGAGCACAACGATGGCGCCGACATCGACGAACTGAAGGTCGTCCAGATCTACGTTGAAAAGGGCCCGATCCTGAAGCGCTTTACGGCTCGCGCCAAAGGCCGCGGTGATCGCATTTCGAAACAATCCTGTCACATTTACGTGACTGTCGGTAACTAAGGGGTCACAGAATGGGTCAGAAAATCCACCCAACCGGCTTCCGCCTGGCGGTCACCCGTAACTGGGCATCGCGCTGGTACGCTGGCAACGGCAACTTTGCCGACATGCTGAAGGAAGACCTGGAAGCACGCGCTTTCCTGAAGAAGAAGCTGAAGAACGCTTCGGTCGGTCGCGTCGTCATCGAGCGTCCTGCCAAGAACGCGCGCTTCACGATCTACTCGTCGCGTCCGGGCGTCGTGATCGGCAAGAAAGGCGAAGACATCGAAGTGCTGAAGTCGTCGCTGGCGAAGATCATGGGCGTGCCTGTGCACGTCAATATCGAAGAGATCCGCAAGCCGGAAATCGATTCGCAGCTGATCGCCGACTCGATCTCGCAGCAGCTCGAAAAGCGCATCATGTTCCGTCGCGCCATGAAGCGTGCGATGCAGAACGCCATGCGCCTGGGCGCTGTCGGCATCAAGATCATGTCGTCGGGCCGCCTGAACGGCATCGAAATCGCACGTACCGAATGGTACCGCGAAGGCCGTGTGCCTCTGCACACCCTGCGCGCCGATATCGACTACGGCACCAGCGAAGCATCGACCACCTACGGCATCATCGGCGTCAAGGTCTGGGTCTACAAGGGCGACCGTTCGGTCACCGGCGAAGCACCAGTCATCGACACCCCGCCGGATGAGAAGAAGCCACGCGGCCCGCGTCGCGACGACGGCAAGCCGTCGCGCGGCCCACGCCCGGCTGGCGGCGCCCGTCCTGGCACCGCAGCACCTACCGTCCGTGCGCGTCCGGCTGTCAAGCCTGCCGCTCCGGCCGCCGCTGCGCCAGCTGAGAAAGCAGGAGAATAAGCATGCTGCAACCATCGCGCAGGAAGTATCGTAAAGAGCAGAAAGGCCGTAACACCGGCATTTCGCACACCCGCGGCACCGCGGTCTCGTTCGGCGAGTTCGGCCTGAAGGCAGTTGCCCGCGGCCGTATCACCGCACGCCAGATCGAAGCGGCACGTCGTGCCATGACCCGTCACATCAAGCGTGGCGGCCGTATCTGGATCCGTATCTTCCCGGACAAGCCGATCTCGAACAAGCCGGCTGAAGTCCGTATGGGTAACGGTAAGGGTAACCCGGAGTACTACGTCGCTGAAATCCAGCCAGGCAAAGTCCTGTACGAGATGGACGGCGTTGCTGAAGAACTGGCGCGCGAAGCGTTCCGCCTGGCCGCTGCCAAACTGCCGCTGGCGACCACGTTCGTGGTCCGTCAAGTCGGCCAATAACAGGAGTTGAATATGAAAGCATCGGAACTCCGCGGCAAGGACCAGGAAGCGCTGCAGAAGGAGCTGAATGAGCTGCTGAAGGCCCAGTTCGGCCTGCGCATGCAAATCGCTACCCAGCAGCTGGGCAATACCGCGCAGCTCAAGAAAGTACGTCGCGACATCGCGCGTGTGAAGACTGTGATGAACTCGAAGGAAGCCAAATGAACGACACCACTAAAACGGCGCTGAAGCGTACGCTGGTCGGCAAGGTCGTGTCCGACAAAATGGACAAGACGGTGACCGTCCTGATCGAGCGTCACGTGAAGCACCCGCTGTACGGCAAGATCATCGTGCGCTCGAACAAGTATCACGCGCACGACGAGACCAACCAGGTCAAGACCGGCGACACGGTCGAGATCACGGAAGGTCGCCCGATCTCGAAGACGAAGGCCTGGACCGTGACCCGTGTTGTGCAAGAAGCACAGGTCATCTAAGCCTTAAAATTTGTCTTGCGTGGCCCGCTGGTATCTGTGATACTAGCGGGCTTCGTTCATGTGTTGCCGCAGTTTGTATTCCTCGGTAACTGCGGCCTGTAACGAATGGAAAGTCCATCACCCAAACGCGGCGCTCCAGCAGGGGCAAAGCGGCGGGACCAAGACTGACCGCAGGCCCACGGTTTCCGTGGGGTTTTCTACGGCTTAAGTTGGGAAAGAAAATACTATGATTCAAACCGAAAGCCGGCTCGAAGTAGCCGACAACACCGGTGCCAAGGAAGTTCTGTGCATCAAGGTGTTGGGCGGCTCGAAGCGCCGTTATGCGAGCATTGGCGACATCATCAAGGTCACCGTCAAGGTGGCTGCGCCGCGTGGTCGCGTCAAGAAGGGCGAAATTTACAACGCCGTGGTTGTGCGTACCGCTAAAGGTGTGCGCCGCCAGGACGGTTCCCTGGTCAAGTTCGATGGCAATGCCGCCGTCCTGCTGAACGCCAAGCTGGAGCCGATCGGCACCCGTATCTTCGGACCGGTCACGCGCGAGCTGCGTACCGAGAAGTTCATGAAGATCGTGTCGCTGGCACCTGAAGTTCTGTAAGGAGTCGACATGGATAAGATTCGTAAAAACGACGAAGTCATCGTTCTGGCCGGGAAAGACAAGGGCAAGCGTGGCGTCGTTCAGAAGCGTGTAGACGCTGAACACGTCATCGTTGAAGGCGTCAACGTCGCTAAAAAAGCGACCAAGCCGAACCCGATGACCGGTGTTACTGGTGGTATCGTCGACAAGACTATGCCGATTCACGTGTCGAACGTCGCGCTGTTCAATGCTGCGACCGGCAAGGCAGATCGCGTTGGCTTCAAAGACCAGGACGGCAAAAAAGTCCGCGTCTTCAAGTCGAACGGCGAAGTAGTGAAAGGGTAAGAACAATGGCCCGTCTCCAAGCAATTTACAAAGAAAAAGTCGTCGCCGAACTGACCGAGAAATTCGGTTACAAGTCGATCATGGAAGTCCCGCGCCTGACCAAGATCACCCTGAACATGGGTCTGTCGGAAGCAGTCGCTGACAAGAAGGTCATCGAGCACGCCACTGGCGACCTGACCAAGATCGCCGGCCAGAAGCCGGTCGTGACCAAGGCGCGCAAGGCAATCGCAGGTTTCAAGATCCGCGAAGGCTACCCGATCGGTACGATGGTGACCCTGCGCGGTAACCGTATGTACGAATTCCTGGACCGTTTCATCACCGTGGCCCTGCCGCGCGTGCGTGACTTCCGTGGTGTCAATGGCAAATCGTTCGACGGCCGTGGCAACTACAACATCGGCGTCAAAGAGCAGATCATCTTCCCGGAAATCGATTACGACAAGATCGATGCGCTGCGTGGCATGAACATCTCGATCACCACGACCGCTAAGACCGACGAAGAAGCCAAAGCGCTGCTCGCCGCCTTCAAATTCCCGTTCAGGAACTAAGAGCATGGCAAAACTTGCACTGATTAACCGCGAACAGAAGCGTGCAGACCTGGTGGAGAAATTCGCCGCAAAGCGTGCAGCTCTGAAAGCGATCATCAACGACCAGTCGAAGTCGGAAGAAGAGCAGTACGAAGCACGCCTGAAACTGCAGGCACTGCCGCGTAACTCGGCCCCGTCCCGCCAACGTAACCGCTGCGCCATCACCGGCCGTCCACGTGGCACCTTCCGTAAATTCGGTCTGGCCCGCACCAAGCTCCGCGAATTCGCCATGAAAGGCGAAATCCCGGGTATGACCAAAGCCAGCTGGTAATAGGAGAATAAGCAATGAGTATGAGCGATCCTATCGCCGATATGCTGACCCGCATCCGCAACGCACAAACTGTTTCGAAGACCACCGTCAACATGCCGTCGTCGAAAGTTAAAGTTGCGATCGCCAACGTCCTGAAGGACGAGGGTTACATCGAAGATTTCGCCGTGACCACCGAAGGTGGCAAGGCTGAACTGAAAATCGGTTTGAAGTATTACACCGGCCGTCCGGTCATCGAGCGCATCGAGCGCGTGTCCCGTCCTGGCCTGCGCGTCTACAAAGGCAAGAACGAAATCCCGTCGGTCATGAACGGCCTGGGCGTGGCAATCGTCTCGACCCCGCAAGGCGTCATGACTGACCGCAAAGCACGTGCTACCGGCGTCGGTGGCGAAGTGCTGTGCTACGTGGCTTAAGGAGTAGACATGTCTCGAGTAGCTAAGATGCCAATCGCCGTCCCGGCAGGTACCGATGTCGCGATCAACGCGTCGTCGATCACCGTCAAGGGCCCGCTCGGCACCCTGACCCAGCCGCTGAACGGCCTGGTCAAAGTGGAAAACAACAACGGCACGCTGACGTTCGACGTGGTGGACGATTCCCGTGAATCGAACGCCATGTCGGGCACCCTGCGCGCCCTGGTCAACAACATGGTTACCGGCGTCACCAAGGGCTTCGAGCGCAAGCTGAACCTGGTGGGCGTGGGCTACAAGGCAGCTGTGCAGGGCAACGCCCTGAACCTGTCGCTGGGCTTCTCGCACCCGGTGCTGCACGCGATGCCGGAAGGCGTCACCGCAGTGACCCCGACCCCGACCGAAATCCTGATCAAGGGTATCGATCGTCAAAAGGTCGGCCAGGTCGCCGCTGAAGTGCGCGCTTACCGCTCGCCTGAGCCTTACAAAGGCAAGGGTGTCCGTTATTCGGACGAAGTGGTGAAGCTTAAAGAAACCAAGAAGAAATAATCGGAGCTGACATGGACAAGAAACAATCGCGTCTGCGTCGCGGACGTCAAACCCGCATCAAGATCGCCCAGCTGGGCGTGAACCGTCTGTCGGTTCACCGCACCAACCTGCACATCTATGCGAACCTGATCAGCCCGGACGCAAAGGTGCTGGTGTCGGCTTCGACGCTGGAAGCAGAAGTGCGCGCCGAACTGGCTGGCAAGACCGGCGCCGGCGGCAACGCTGCCGCTGCTGCCCTGGTCGGCAAGCGCGTCGCAGAGAAAGCACTGAAAGCAGGAATCACCGAAGTTGCGTTCGACCGCTCGGGTTTCCGTTACCACGGCCGTGTGAAGGCGCTGGCAGAAGCCGCGCGTGAAGCCGGTCTGAAGTTCTAAGGAAGAATCGTCATGGCAAAAATGCAAGCAAAAATGCAAAGCGACAAGCCGGATGATGGCATGCGCGAGAAAATGATCGCGATCAACCGCGTGACCAAAGTGGTCAAGGGTGGTCGTATCATGGGTTTTGCAGCGCTGACCGTTGTCGGTGACGGCGATGGCCGCATCGGCATGGGCAAGGGCAAGTCGAAGGAAGTTCCTGTCGGCGTGCAGAAAGCAATGGAAGAAGCCCGCCGCAACCTGATCAAGGTGCCCCTCAAGAACGGTACGCTGCACCACATGGTGTCGGGTCGACACGGCGCCTCGCGCGTCATGATGATGCCGGCCAAGCCTGGTACCGGCGTGATCGCTGGTGGCGCAATGCGCGCTATCTTCGAGGTGATGGGCGTGACCGACGTGGTCGCCAAGTCGACCGGTTCGTCGAACCCGTACAACCTGGTTCGCGCCACCCTCGACGGCCTGTCGAAAATGAGCACTGCATCCGACATCGCTGCCAAGCGCGGCAAGTCGGTTGAAGACATCCTGGGTTAAGGGGAACAAACATGGCAAACACTGTCAAAGTTCAGCTCGTCAAGGGCTTGATCGGTACCCGTCAGGATCACCGTGCTACCGTCCGCGGTCTGGGCCTGCGTCGTGTCAACTCGGTTTCCGAGCTGCAGGACACCCCATCCGTGCGTGGCATGATCAACAAAGTCGCGTACCTCGTTAAAGTAGTCTCGTAAGCCTTCGGGCTTACGTACGGAGAAATCAATGGAACTCAATACCATTCAACCAGCTGACGGCGCCAAGCACGCGAAGCGTCGCGTTGGCCGCGGTATCGGCTCGGGTCTGGGCAAGACTGCCGGTCGCGGTCACAAGGGTCAGAAATCGCGTTCGGGCGGCTTCCACAAGGTCGGCTTCGAAGGCGGTCAGATGCCTCTGCAGCGTCGTCTGCCGAAGCGTGGCTTCAAGTCGCTGAACGCATCGTTCAAGGCTGAAGTGCGTCTGTCGGACCTGAACAACCTGGCCGTCGGCGAAATCGACATCCTGGTGCTGAAGCAAGCAGGCATCCTGCCGGTGGTGGCACGCGACGTGCGCGTCATCCTGTCGGGCGAGATCACCAAAGCGGTGACCCTCAAGGGCCTGAAGGCTACTGCCGGCGCGAAAGCGGCGATCGAAGCAGCTGGCGGTTCGGTCGCTTAATTGCGGCCCTGCCTGATCGGAGCAAAAATTGGCGACTAATTCACAACTTGGTAAAAGCGCCGCGTCCGGCTTCCCCTGGGGTCGGCTGTGGTTTTTGCTTGGCGCATTGGTCGTGTACCGCATCGGTGCTCACATCCCGGTCCCCGGGATTGACCCGGTGCAGCTGGCAGCGCTGTTCAAGCAGAACGAAGGCGGCATCCTGGGCATGTTCAACATGTTCTCGGGTGGCGCCCTGTCCCGCTTTACCGTGTTCGCCCTCGGCATCATGCCTTACATTTCGGCTTCGATCATCATGCAGCTTGCATCGATCGTCTCGCCGCAACTCGAGGCGCTGAAGAAAGAGGGCGAAGCCGGCCGCCGCAAGATCACCCAGTACACCCGTTACTTCACGGTGGCACTGGCATTGTTCCAGGCGTTCGGCATCGCGGTCGCGCTCGAAGCGCAGCCTGGTCTCGTGCTCGATCCGGGCATGGGCTTCCGCTTCGTTACGGTCGTGACGCTCCTGACCGGCACCATGTTCCTCATGTGGCTGGGCGAGCAGATCACCGAACGTGGTCTTGGCAACGGTATTTCGATCATCATTTTTGCCGGTATCGCAGCAGGTCTGCCGTCGGCCCTGGGTGGCCTGTTCACCCTGGTCTCGAACGGTTCGATCGGCAGCATTTCCGCGATCCTCATCGTGATTCTGGTGGCGGCGGTGACGTATGCCGTCGTGTTCGTGGAACGCGGCCAGCGCAAGATCCTGGTCAATTACGCCAAACGCCAGGTCGGCAACAAGATCTACGGTGGCCAAACCAGCCACCTGCCCTTGAAGCTGAACATGGCAGGCGTGATCCCGCCGATCTTCGCCTCGTCGATCATCCTGTTCCCGGCGACGATCGTCGACTGGTTCACGCGTGGCAAGGACTCCTCGAGCCCGTTCATCGGGTTCCTGAAGGACCTGGCCGCGTCGATGGCACCGGGCGAGCCGATCCACGCGTTGCTGTATGCGGTGGCGATCGTGTTCTTCTGCTTTTTCTACACGGCGCTGGTATTTAACAGCAAGGAAACGGCGGACAACTTGAAGAAGAGCGGCGCGTTTGTTCCGGGCATCCGTCCGGGCGAGCAGACTGCCCGCTACATCGACAAGATCCTGATGCGCCTGACCCTGGCCGGTGCGGTCTACATCACCCTGGTGTGCCTGGTGCCAGAATTCATGACCTCGCAGTGGAAAGTTCCTTTCTACTTCGGTGGCACGTCGCTGCTGATCGTCGTGGTGGTGACAATGGACTTCATGGCACAAGTGCAGAACTACGTCATGTCGCAACAGTACGAATCATTGTTGCGGAAGGCGAACTTCAAGGGCGGAATTCCGTCGCGATAAGCGGGGGAGGCATAGACCGAATGGCAAAAGACGACGTCATCCAAATGCAAGGGGAGGTTCTCGAGAACCTCCCGAACGCAACATTTCGCGTGAAGCTGGAAAACGGTCACGTGGTTCTTGGACATATCTCGGGTAAAATGCGCATGAATTACATCCGCATTCTCCCGGGTGACAAAGTAACGGTGGAGCTCACCCCGTACGATCTGTCCCGGGCTCGCATTGTGTTCCGCACCAAGTAAAAATTATTAAAGTAAACGAACCGAAGAGAGTGCAAAATGAAAGTTAACGCTTCAGTCAAGCGGATCTGCCGCAACTGCAAGATCATCAAGCGCAAGGGCGTGGTCCGCGTGATCTGCGTCGAGCCGCGTCATAAGCAGCGTCAAGGTTAAGAGGAATAACGAATGGCACGTATTGCAGGGGTTAACATCCCAAATCATCAGCACACTGTTATCGGCCTGACGGCGATCTACGGTGTTGGCCGTCCACGTTCGCAGAAAATCTGCGACGCAACCGGTATCGCGACCAACAAGAAGGTCAAGGACCTGGACGACAACGAACTCGAGAAGCTGCGTGACGAAGTCGCGAAGTTTGTCGTGGAAGGCGATCTGCGCCGCGAACTGTCCATGAACATCAAGCGTCTGATGGACCTGGGCTGCTACCGCGGCATGCGTCACCGTAAGGGCCTGCCAGTGCGCGGCCAGCGTACCCGTACCAATGCACGTACCCGCAAGGGCCCGCGCAAGGCCGCTCAATCGCTCAAGAAATAATCTAGGAACCGACTATGGCCAAGCAACAGAGCAGCGCAGCAGCAGCCCGCGTGCGCAAGAAAGTCAAGAAGAACGTCGCCGAGGGCATCGCCCACGTCCACGCGTCCTTCAACAACACCATCATCACGATCACCGATCGCCAGGGCAATGCTCTGTCGTGGGCAACCTCCGGCGGCGCCGGCTTCAAGGGTTCGCGCAAATCGACCCCGTTCGCAGCGCAGGTTGCTGCCGAAGCCGCAGGCAAGGTCGCTCAGGAATCGGGCGTGAAGAACCTGGAAGTGCGCATCAAGGGCCCAGGCCCAGGCCGCGAGTCGGCTGTGCGCGCACTGAACAACCTGGGCATCAAGATCACCGAGATCCAGGACGTTACCCCGGTTCCGCACAACGGCTGCCGTCCGCCGAAGCGTCGTCGTATCTAATACGGCTCGCTGAAGCTGATGCAAGGTGGTCTTCGGACCGCCTGGCGTCGCGAAAAGCCAACAACGGGGCCTTGCGCCCCGTTGTGTTTTACGAGATTGGCCGGTGCAGTGCCCTGAAAATGGGTTATACTGCCCGGCTATTGTCGTCTGCCGTTCGTACGGCCGGCGATTTTTTCAAGCCACGTCCATCGTCATGCAGCGGTGGACTAGCGCCTGCCGCATCGCTTGCGATGCCTCTGGGGCGTGATTTAATTTATAAAGGTATTCAACGTGGCACGTTATATCGGACCAAAAGCAAAACTGTCGCGCCGTGAAGGCACTGACCTGTTCCTGAAGAGCGCACGTCGCTCGCTCGATTCGAAGTGCAAACTGGACATCAAGCCAGGCCAGCACGGCGTCAAGTCGGGTGCCCGCACCTCGGACTACGGCAACCAGCTGCGCGAAAAGCAGAAGGTCAAGCGCATGTACGGCGTGCTCGAGCGCCAGTTCCGCCGCTACTTCGCGGAAGCATCGCGCCGCAAGGGCAACACCGGCGAAACCCTGCTGAAGCTGCTGGAAGCGCGTCTCGACAACGTCGCGTACCGCATGGGCTTCGGCTCGACCCGCGCTGAAGCGCGCCAGCTGGTGAGCCACAAGGCCTTCACCGTGAACGGCAACGTCGTGAACATCGCGTCGTACCAGGTCAAGACCGGCGACGTCATCGCTGTGCGCGAAAAGGCCAAGAAGCAAGTGCGTATCCAGGAAGCCCTGTCGCTGGCTGAACAAATCGGCATGCCGGCATGGGTGTCGGTCGACAGCAAGAAGATGGAAGGCACCTTCCGTTCGTTCCCGGAACGCAACGAGATCGCTGCTGACGTCAACGAAGCGCTGATCGTCGAACTGTACTCGCGTTAATCGACATCGTCGCGGTCTTCCCGCGACGATGTCGTCCCCGCGCAGGCGGGGATCCAATTTTGGTGGCTCAGCTGCGAAAAATTGGGTTCCCGCCTGCGCGGAAAGTTGGAGCCGCCAGTGGCGGGTACGACGTGGTGGTGTGCGAGTGCAGCGAGCGAAGGCTCGGCCTCGCAACGAAGACCGGATTTGCAAGAATCCATATTCCTCCACTTCGGTCGTTCATCGAATTCGTCTCACCGCCTGCTCGTCGAGCAGGCGCTTTCTATTAATGCCATCAGCCTTATCGGTGTAACGAACCGAGGGTATTGAAAAGGACATTTCATGCAAAACAGTCTGTTGAAACCACGTATCATCGATGTCGAAGCACTCGGTGCCGGCCACGCTAAAGTCGTGATGGAGCCGTTCGAGCGTGGTTACGGTCACACCCTGGGCAACGCGCTGCGTCGCGTGCTGCTGTCGTCGATGGTCGGCTACGCGCCGACCGAAGTGACGATCGCCGGTGTCGTGCACGAGTACTCGTCGTTGGACGGTGTGCAGGAAGACGTCGTCGACCTGCTGCTGAACCTGAAGGGCGTCGTGTTCAAGGTGCACAACCGTGATTCCGTCACCCTGACCCTGAAGAAGGAAGGCGAAGGCGCGGTGCTGGCATCGGACATCGACCTGCCGCATGACGTGGAACTGATCAACCCGGATCACGTGATCGCTCACCTGACCGCCGGCGGCAAGCTCGACATGCAGATCAAGGTCGAGAAGGGCCGCGGCTACGTTCCCGGTAACGTGCGTCGCCTGTCGGAAGACACCAACAAGACCATCGGCCGCATCATCCTGGACGCGTCGTTCTCGCCGGTGCGCCGCGTGTCGTACGCCGTGGAATCGGCCCGTGTCGAGCAGCGTACCGACCTGGACAAGCTGATCATCAACATCGAGACCAACGGCGTCATCACCCCGGAAGAAGCGATCCGCCAGTCGGCACGCGTGCTGGTCGACCAGCTGAACGTGTTCGCCGCCCTGGAAGGCACCGAAGCCGCCGCCGAAGCACCGTCGCGTGCTCCGCTGGTCGATCCGATCCTGCTGCGTCCGGTGGACGACCTGGAACTGACCGTCCGTTCGGCAAACTGCCTGAAGGCCGAGAACATCTACTACATCGGCGACCTGATCCAGCGTTCGGAAAACGAACTGCTGAAGACCCCGAACCTGGGCCGCAAGTCGCTCAACGAGATCAAGGAAGTGCTGGCATCCCGTGGTCTGACCCTGGGCATGAAGCTGGAAAACTGGCCGCCGGCTGGTCTCGAAAAATAATTGCTGCACCTGCCCGAGCAATGTTGTCCGGGCAGTTTTAAACCCCTAGAACCGGTCCGCGGGCATGCGCAAGCATGAACGATCGAAGAACTGGATATTAAACACTCGAAAGGAAGTACCATGCGTCACCGTCACGGCCTCCGTAAGCTGAACCGTACCTCGTCCCACCGCCTGGCAATGCTGCGCAACATGACCGTCTCGCTGCTGCGTCATGAAGCCATCAAAACCACCGTGCCGAAAGCCAAGGAACTGCGTCGCGTCATCGAACCGATCCTGACCCTGGGCAAGACCGACACCCTGGCCAACAAGCGCCTGGCATTCGCCCGCCTGCGCGATCGCGAAATGGTGCAGAAGCTGTTCGCTGAACTCGGCCCACGTTACGCCAACCGTAACGGCGGCTACCTGCGCATCCTGAAAATGGGTTTCCGCGTGGGCGACAATGCGCCGATGGCCTACGTCGAACTGCTGGACCGTCCGGAAGTCACCTCGGCTGAAGAAGCACCGACCGCCGAGTAATCGCTTTCCGCGACGCGAGAACCAGGCTTCGGCCTGGTTTTTTTTCGCCCGTACGCCGACCGGCCGTTACACATGAAAACGCGCCCGGGTGTACCATGCCGGTGCGCAGTAACAACTCATCGGATACCATGTTCTTCACGCTCCACCGTTTTTCGCGCGGGCTGCTGCAGGCCTGCATCGTGCTGTTCGCCGCCTTGCTGCTGTCGGGTGCCGGCAGCGCCCGGGCCGCCGACGACTTCCTCGACCCCGCGATCGCCTTCCGCTTCGAGGCGCGCATGCTCGACCCGCAGACGGTCGAGGTGCGCTACCAGATCGCCGAGGGCTATTACATGTACCGCGAGCGCTTCGCCTTCCGCGCCAGCGGCGCGCAGCTCGGCAGTCCCACGTTCCCGCCCGGGAAGGTGAAGTTCGACGAGACTTTCCAGAAGGATGTCGAGACCTACAAAGGCGAACTGCGGGTCCGCATCCCGGTCGAAGGCAGCGCGCCGTTTACCCTGACTGCCACCAGCCAGGGCTGCGCCGACGCCGGCCTGTGCTATCCGCCCCAGGAGCATAGCGCCCGGCTGTCGAGCGGCGCCGGCGCGGCGCAGATGTCGACCGCAGCGCTGTCGTCGACGCCGCAGATGGACACCCCGGCGGCGCCGGCCGCGGCGCCGGCTCCCGAGGCCGCCTCCGCTGCGCAGCCGTCCGAACTGGCCGGCATCGCCGGCGTCCTCGAAGGCGGCCGCCTGCTGGCGATCGTTCCGGCCTTCGTGATACTCGGCCTGGGCCTGGCCTTCACGCCCTGCGTGCTGCCGATGGTGCCGATCCTGTCCTCGATCATCGTCGGCGAAGGCCGCCAGGTCAGCCGCGCGCGCGGCTTCATCCTGTCGCTCACGTATTCGCTCGGGATGGCGATCGTCTATACGGCGCTGGGCGTGGCCGCCGGCCTGGCCGGCGAGGGCCTGGCCGCGGCGCTGCAGAACCCGTGGGTGCTGGGCGCCTTCGCCCTGTTGATCGTGGCGATGGCCCTGTCGATGTTCGGCTTCTACCAGCTGCAGTTGCCGAGCGGGCTGCAAAGCAGGCTGGCCGGCGTATCGAGCCGCCAGTCGGGCGGCAAGCTGCTGGGCGTGTTCGCGATGGGCGCGATCTCGGCGCTGATCGTCGGCCCCTGCGTGGCCGCGCCGCTGGCCGGCGCGCTGGTCTACATCAGCCAGACCCGCGACGTGTTGATCGGCGGCGCCGCGCTGTTCGCGATGGCGGTCGGGATGAGCATTCCGCTGCTGCTGGTCGGCATATCGGCAGGCTCGCTGCTGCCGCGCGCAGGGGCGTGGATGGAATCGGTCAAGCGCCTGTTCGGCGTGCTGATGCTGGCCATGGCCCTGTGGCTGGTGTCGCCGGTGCTGCCGCCGATCGTCCAGATGCTGGGTTGGGCGGCGCTGCTGTTCGGCTATGGCTTCTACCTGCTGCGCAAGCACAGGCATTGGATGGCGATGGCGGCGGGCGCCGCCTTCGCCTTGCTGGGCGGCGTGCAGCTGGTCGGCGCCGCAACCGGCGGGCGCGATGCGCTTGCCCCGCTGGCGCACCTGACCGATAGCGCGCATCAGGAACTCGTATTCAAGCGCATCAAGACGGTGGACGACCTCGACCGCGAACTGGCCGGCAGCGGCGGCAAGACCGTGATGCTCGACTTTTATGCGGACTGGTGCGTGTCGTGCAAGGAGATGGAAAAGCTGACCTTCGTCGATCCGGCGGTGCAGGCGAAGCTGGCCGATACGGTCCTGCTGCAGGTCGACGTGACCGCCAACGACGCGCAAGACAAGGCGATGCTGAAGCGCTTCAAGCTGTTCGGCCCGCCGGGCATCATCCTGTTCGACCGTGACGGCAAGGAAATCCCCGACAGCCGCGTGATCGGCTACCAGGATGCCGGCAAGTTCCTGAATTCGCTGGCCAGGCTGCCCTCGGCCTGACGGGCCGCCACTCAAGGCCGTTCGTCGCCCCGTGAGGCGTGCTGTCACATGACTACCAAGAACCAGGCCCGCTCCCTGACGCGACAGGGAGCGGGCCTGGCCGTTTGCGGGGCGCTTAGCCGCGCATCATCATGCCATGGCCGCGGTGGCCGCCATGATGGCGGCCGCCACCGCGCCGCTGCTGCGCGTCGAACGCCTTGCGCTGTTCCGGGCTCAAGGCCGCATACAGGCTGTTCAGGGCCGACAGGCGGGCTTCCATGCGGGCGGTGCGCTGTTTTTGCATGGCGATGCGGCGTTCCATGCGCTGCGGCGCGGTGAGGGCGGCACGCGCTTCCTTGCTCAGGCGCTGGCCGGCACGTTCACCTTTTTGCGGCGGCGTCATGGTGGCCACGAAAGCCTGCCACACCGGCTGCTGGGCCGGGGTCAGCTTGAGCGCGTCCGCCAGCCTGGCCTGGCGGGCGGCACGCTGTTCGAGACGCTTGGCGCGGAACTCGGCCATTTTGGCCTGGCGCTGTTCCGGGCTCAGGGCGCGAAACTCGGCGCGCTTGGCGGCGTGTCGTTCCTGGCTCATGGCGTGGCCATGGCGTCCTTCGGCGGGGGCAGCGGTCTGGGCTTGCACGCCGATCGCGGCGCCGGCAATGCCGACCGCGCTCAGTGCAATCACAACATTCTTCAGGACATTCTTGCGGACGGTGTTCATGGTAATTTCCTTTGGTCAGAGTCAGTAAGGTGTGCACGTTGCATCCGGACTGCTCGCTGCACGGTTCCCATCATCGCCACAAACTGTAACCGCGGGATTTCCCCTGTCCGGTTCTTTGTATCAATATGTTTCGCGCCTATCGGCATATACAAGCCGATACAAAACCGCTGTCCATGCTTGCTGTAGATGCGGATAATTACGATCATGGATAATCCCTCTACGATTTTGATCGTCGACGACGACCGCGACATCCGCAGCCTGCTCGCCGACTACCTGGAATCGAACGGCTACCGCAGCTTGTCGGCGGCCGACGGCACCGGCATGTGGAAAGCGCTCGACGACGCCCGTCCCGACCTGATCGTGCTCGATCTGAACATGCCCGGCGACGATGGCCTGACACTGTGCCGCAAGCTGCGCGCCACCTCGAGCCTGCCGGTGATCATGCTGACCGCCCGCAATGAGCCGCTCGACCGCATCCTCGGCCTCGAAATGGGCGCCGACGACTACCTGCCCAAGCCCTTCGAGCCGCGCGAATTGCTGGCCCGCATCCGCAGCGTGCTGCGCCGCTCGCACGCGATGCCGTCCAATACCCCGTCCGAGAACGTGCAGCAGATGCGTTTCTCCGGCTGGACCCTGGACCTGACCGCACGCCACCTGGTCAATCCGCAGGGCATGGTGATCATGCTCTCGGGCGCCGAGTTCCGCCTGCTGCGCGTGTTCCTCGAGCACCCGAACCGTGTGCTCAACCGCGACCAGCTGCTCAACCTGACCCAGGGCCGCGACGCCGATCCCTTCGACCGCTCGATCGACATCCAGATCAGCCGCCTGCGCCAGAAGCTGGG
The DNA here is from genome assembly GCA_015277795.1 of Massilia sp. UMI-21. Taxonomy (NCBI): domain Bacteria; kingdom Pseudomonadati; phylum Pseudomonadota; class Betaproteobacteria; order Burkholderiales; family Oxalobacteraceae; genus Massilia; species Massilia sp. UMI-21. Next base: position 737,589 of record CP063848.1, read on the forward strand.
CGAGGACGCGCGCATGCCGCAGATCATCAAGACCGTGCGCAACGGTGGCTATGTGCTGGCCGGACAGGTAACCGTGGAGCCTGCGTGAAAGCCTTCCTCGGATCGATGACCGGGCGCGTGTTCATCACGCTGCTGCTCGGTATCCTGATCTCGGCAACACTGACCCAGCTGGCCGCCGACCTCGAACGCAAGCGCGTCATCGAACAACAGCGCGACCAGCACCTGCTCGAGCGCGCCGAACAACTGGTGATGGCCACGGAAATCGTGCCGACCTCGGCACGCTCGGTCTACCTGTCGGTGGCCAACCGCCCGGGCCTGCGCCTCGAAGTCGGCGCGCCGCAGCCGCTGGCCGCCAGCCGCAGCTGGTTCGCGCGTTCGCTGGCGGCACGCCTCGGCGACGGTTACGGCATCGACTCGGCCGGGCTCCGGCCCGCCTCGTGCGACATGCCGCACCAGCAGACCGTGCTCTACGGCCTGATCCGCACCCAGTGGCAAGGCGCCTGCGAAACCCTGAACGTGCGCCTGCGCGACGGCGAGGAGCTGCGCCTGTCGGTGCTGCCGCCGCGCTCGTCCTTCACCGGCCCGGAAACCGACTACCGCAGCACCATCGGCCTGTTCCTGGTGAGCATCGCCGCGCTGGCCTATGTGGTGGCGCGCATGACCACCCGCCCCTTGAAGGTGCTGGCGCGCGCCGCCCAGGACCTGGGCCAGGACATCAACCGCGCGCCGCTCGAACTCAATGGCGCCAGCGAGATTCGCCAGGCCAGCGCCGCCTTCAACGCGATGCAGGCGCGGATCCGCCAGTACATCTTCCAGCGCACCCAGATGCTGGCGGCCATCACGCATGACCTGCAAACGCCGCTGACCCGCATGCGCCTGCGCCTGGAGAAGGTGGCGGACGCCGAACTGCAGGAACGCCTGATCGGCGACCTGTCCGCCATGCAGGCAATGGTGCGCGAAGGCCTGGTGCTGGCGCGCAGCATGGATACCACCGAGAACATGCAGATGCTGGACCTCGACTCGCTGCTCGAAGCCGTGTGCGCCGACGCCGTCGATGCCGGCCAGCAGGTGGAGCTCAAGGGCCATGCCGGCATGGCCCTGCTGGGCCGTCCGCTGGACCTGCGCCGCTGCCTCGGCAACCTGATCGACAATGCGGTGAAGTACGGCCGCGATGCGCGTGTCTGCGTCGACCGCGTGGGCGGCGCGGCACGCGTGCGTATCCGCGACAGCGGCCCCGGCATTCCGGCGAGCGAGCTGGGCCGGGTATTCGACCCGTTCTACCGCGTCGAGACCTCGCGCTCGCGCGAATCGGGCGGCACCGGCCTGGGTCTGACCATCGCACGCAACATCGCGGAACGGCACGGCGGCAGCATCGCGCTGGCCAACCATCCGGAAGGCGGCCTGGAGGTCACACTGGTGCTGCCGGAGTACTACCCCAACAAATAGCGAATACACCATCCTACAGAAAGAGCCGCCGGAACCGGCAGCAAGGGACATCATGAAAAACAAGAATGCGGGATTCATCGTCGGCGTCGTGGCGCTGGCCGTCGCCGGTGCCTGGTACCTGAACAAGGGCGACGCCGCCCATGCCGAGAACGGCGGCGGCAAGGGCCCGGGCGGCAAGGGCGGCATGCCGCCGACCACGGTCAACGTGGTGAGCCCGCAACGGCAGGACGTCGGCGTCGAGCTCTCGGCCAACGGCACCGTCACCCCGGTACGCACCGTCGACCTGCACCCGCAGACCACCGCCACCATCCGCCAGGTGCACATCCGCGAAGGCCAGTTCGTCAAGCAGGGCCAGGTCATGTTCTCGCTCGACGACCGCGCCGATCGCGCCAACGTCGCCCGCGCCGAAGCGCAGGTGGCGCAAAACCGCGCGACCCTGGCCGACCTCGAGCGCCAGTACAAGCGCAGCCAGGAGCTCGCGTCCCAGAATTTCCTGTCCCAGAGCGCCGTCGACTCGCTGAAAAGCCAGGTCGAGGCGGCGCGCGCGCTGGTGCAGAGCAATGCCGCGGCCGCACGCGCCAGCCAGGTCAGCGCCAGCTACACCACCATCCGCGCGCCGATGGCGGGCCGCGTCGGCGCCATCGACATCCACCCGGGCGCGCTGGTGCAGCCGGCCACCTCGCTGACCACCATCACCCAGCTCGACCCGATCGACGTCTCGTTCAACCTGCCGGAATCGGCGCTCGGGGCATTGCTGACGGCCCAGCGCGCGGGCAAGGTCGTCGTGCAGGCAAGCACCGGCGCGCAAGCCAGGCCCGTGAGCGGCGAGCTGAAATTCGTGGACAATGCGGTCGACCCGAGCACCGGCACGATCCGTGTGAAGGCCCAGTTCGCGAATCCCGAAACGGGCCTGTGGCCGGGCCAGTACGTCTCCACCCGCGTCACCGTGCAGACCCTGCGCGACGCGGTCGTGATCCCGCAGAACGCCATCATCACGAATACCCACGGCACCTTCGTTTACGTGGTGGGCGAAGGCAACGAAGCGCGCCAGGTCAAGGTGGCGCGCCTGCACGGTTTTGGCGAGTATGCTGCCGTGACCGGCCTGGCCGGTAACGAGAAGGTCATCACCGAAGGCAAGCAGAACCTGCGTCCGGGCGGCAAGGTGCGTCCGGCCGGCACGCCGGCGGCGGCCCAGAAAGGTGACAAGGCATGAACCTGTCGGAATTGTGTATCCGCCGTCCGGTGATGGTGGTGCTGCTGTCGATCAGCCTGGTCCTGGCCGGCGTGCTGGCCTACATGCACATCCCGGTCGCCGCGCTGCCGAGCTATAACACGCCGGTCATCAACGTCCGCGCCGACCTGCCGGGCGCCAGCCCGGAAACCATGGCATCCTCGGTCGCGCTGCCGCTGGAGAAACAGTTCGCGACGATCGCCGGCATCAAGATGATCAGCTCGACGAGCACCGAGGGCGACACCAACATCACCCTCGAGTTCGACGAATCGATCGACGTCAACCAGGCCGCCGTCGACGTCCAGGCGGCCCTGCTGCTGGCGCAGCGCCGCCTGCCGCAGGAAATGACCGAGCTGCCGTCCTACCGCAAGGTCAACCCGGCCGACGCCCCGGTCCTGTTCATGCACATGACCTCGCCGTCGATGGACCTGGCCGATCTCAACGACTACGCGGAAAACCTGGTGTCGCCCGCGATCTCGACCCTGCCGGGCGTGGCCCAGGTCACGGTCAACGGCGGCAAGCGCTTTGCGGTGCGGGTGCGCGCGAAGCACGACCTGATGAACGCGCGCAACATCTCGATGGACGAACTGGCTGCGGCCCTGCGCTCGGCCAACTCGAATACGCCGCTGGGCATGCTCGACGGGCCTAGCCAGACCCTGACCATCCAGGGCGCGGGCCAGCTGATGCGCGCCGCCGATTTCGCCAAGGTGATCGTCGCCACCCGCGACGGCCTGCCGGTGCGCGTACGCGACGTCGCCGAGGTCGAGGACAGCTACCAGTCGGTCAAGGCGCAGGGCAGCCTGAACGGCGAGCGGTCGATCGTGCTGATGCTGCAGCGCCAGCCCAACGCCAACACCGTGGCGGTGGTCGACGCGGTGCGCGCGCTGATGCCGCGTTTCGAACAGCAACTGCCGCAATCGATCAAGATCCACCTCGTCAGCGACCGCTCGGTGTCGATCCGCGAAGCGATCCACGACGTCAACCTGACCCTGGCCGGCACCGTCATCCTGGTGATCCTGGTCATCTTCCTGTTCCTGCACCGCCTCACCGCGACCCTGATCCCGGCCGTCACCGTGCCGATCTCGCTGCTGGGCGCGCTGTCGCTGCTCTACGCCTTCGGCTACAGCCTCGACAACATCTCCCTGCTCGGCATCACGCTGGCGGTGGGACTGGTGGTCGACGATGCCATCGTGGTGCTGGAAAACATCGTGCGCCACATGGAGATGGGCAAGAAACCGATGCAGGCCGCCCTGGTCGGTTCGCGCGAGATGGGCTTCACCATCATCTCGATCTCGATCTCGCTGGTGGCGGTGTTCATCCCGATCTTCTTCATGCCGGGCGTGATCGGCCTGCTGTTCCGTGAATTCGCGGTGATCGTCGGCCTGGCGGTGCTGGTGTCGGCCGTGGTGTCGCTGACCCTGGTGCCGATGATGTGCTCGCGCCTGATCAAGCACGGCGGCCACGTCGATCCGAAAGAAATGTCCTGGGTCGGCCGCCGGTTCGAAGCGATGTTCACCAACGTGCGCGACGGCTATGCCCGCACGCTGGACATGGCGCTGCGCCACCGTCCCCTGGTGCTGATGCTGATGCTCGGCACCTTCGTGCTGACCGCCGTGCTGTACATGAGCATGCCGAAGGGTTTCTTCCCCGAGGAAGACATCGGTCAGGTGCGCGTGACGGTGGAGGCATCGGAAGACACGTCCTCGCAGGCCCTGGTCGGCCTGCAGGCCCAGGTGCTGGCGATCATGCGCGCCAGCCCCTACGTGAAGGACGTGACCTCGTTCACGGGTGGCGGGAATACCGGTCGCATGTTCATGGTGCTCAAGCCGCGCAGCGAGCGTCCGCCGATGGCCCAGGTGGTCGACGAGCTGCGCCAGGCCACGCGCGGCGTCGCCGGCGTGCAGGTGTTCATGGCGCCCTTGCAGAACCTGCAGCTGGGCGGCCGCTCGAGCAAGAGCCGCTACCAGTACACCCTGCAGAGCGTGTCGGGCGGCGAGATCGGCGGCTGGGCCGAGCAGTTCCTCGAGCGCATGCGGGCCGACCAGCGCTTCCGCGACGTCACCAGCGACTCGCAGAACAAGGCGCTGCAGGCCACCATCGACATCGACCGCGACAAGGCCGCGCTGCTGGGCGTCGGGATGGCCGACATCCGCACCGTGCTGTACGCCTCTTTCGGCGAGCGCCAGGTCTCGACCATCTACTCGACCGCGGCCAGCTACTTCGTGATCCTGGAAGCCGCCCCGGCCGACCGCTACTACGACGAAGCGCTGTCGCGGGTGTCGGTGCGCGCCAAGTCCGGCGAACTGGTCAAGCTGTCGAGCTTCGCCACCGTCCGGCGCACGGTCGGCCCGCTGGCGGTCAACCACCAGGGCCAGCTGCAGGCGATCACGCTGTCCTTCAACCTGGCGCCCGGCGTGCCGCTGGGCGACGCCACCGCCGCCATCGAGCAGATGGGGCGCGACATGAAGCTGCCGGCCTCGGTCATCACCAACTACGGCGGCGACGCCGCGGTGTTCAAGGACACCCAGTCGAGCCAGCTCATCCTGATCCTGGCCGCGATCGGCGTGATCTACGTGCTGCTGGGCGTGCTCTACGAGAGCTACATCCACCCGATCACCATCCTGGCCGGCCTGCCGTCGGCGGCGGTGGGCGCGCTGCTGACCTTGTGGATCTTCGACATGGACCTGACCCTGATCGCGATGATCGGTATCCTGATGCTGATCGGTATCGTGAAGAAGAACGCGATCATGATGATCGACTTCGCGCTCGACGCCCAGCGCAACCAGGGATTGAGCCCGCATGAGGCGATCCGCGAGGCCTGCATCCTGCGTTTCCGTCCGATCCTGATGACGACCCTGGCGGCGATGATGGGCGCGCTGCCGATCGCGCTGGGCATCGGCGCCGGCGCCGAGCTGCGCCAGCCGCTCGGCCTCGCCGTCGTCGGCGGCCTGATCTTCTCGCAAGTGATCACGCTGTACATCACCCCGGTCATCTACCTGTACCTGGACAGGTACAGCGGTACCGGCCCGATGACCGACAGGCAGCTCAGCAAGCTGGAAGCGACCCATTGACGACACCGGCAGGCGGCGCGACCCGCCTGCCGTTTTTTCGTCCTGAAACATCTTGTAACATCGATCAAGGCTGCATCGCCCCGCGCTAAGCTTCCCCTAAGCTGCGCCGCAGCCGCAAAACGGGTAGACTGCGGCACACATGCAGTATTGATTAGACGCCGATCCAGGAACCCGTTCGACCTTGCGTGACCACTCCCACATCTACGACGAGCACAGCGACGTGTGCGCGCACTGCGGCCAGCCATTGCACGCCCGTCCCGTGCCTGTATACGGACGCCGGGGGCCGAACCGGCCGGCGCTGGTCGCGACGATCCTGCTGCACCTGCTGCTGGTCCTGATCTGGCTGTTCAATCCCGACAAGGACGCAAAGCAGGCCAAGCCGGCCTCGGGCGACGAAGGCCAGGTGGTGTACGTCGCACCGATGCAACAGAAGCCGACGGACGCGCCGCGCGAGCAGGCGCCGAAGCCCCTGCCGATGCCATCCATCCCGGTGCCGCGCCAGGAGCGCATCGAGATCGCGCGCCTGCCGGACACGATCACCACGCCGCCGGAAGAGCCGGTCAAGGAAACCAGGCCGCCGCAGAAGTTCGACGAAGAAAAACCGGTCGACATGCAGGCCTTCATCGAAGCGCGCCGCCGCCAGCGCGGGGCGCCCACCGGCAGCGAGCAGCCGGCCCAGGAGAGCGAGTCGGCCAAGGGCATGCGCAATGCGCTGGCCAACGTCGCCGCCATCAACGGCCGCGGCCGCGAAGACCGCAACGAGAGCGGCGGCGTGTTCTCGGTGTCGAACAAGACGTTCCACAGCATGGACCTGAAGTTCCGCGGCTGGAATCCGAACTTCCAGCGCCGCTGGCTGACGCAGGTGACGGTGGAGCAGGGCAGCGAGCCGGACCTCGAGATTGCCGTGGTCAAGAAGATGATCGAACTGATCCGCCGCGAAAAGACCGGCGACTTCGAGTGGGATTCGCACCGCCTGGGGCGCGTCGTCAAGCTGAGCGCGCGGCCACAGGATACCGACCAGCTGATGACCTTCTTGTTCAAAGAAATGTTCCCGGAGTACAAGCCGCCGGCGCAGTGGCGCTGACACCGGCCCAGGGCGGGGCGGGGCCGTCCCGTTCACTGGCTGTCCACCTCCGGTTGCGGCGTCCGCGGCAGCCGCCTCCCTTTTCGACTGTTCCCATGCAAGCGGCTCGATCCCGCGCAATGCCGCGAGGATGAGCATGCTTGTGCGCGGCCAGATGGCGCTGCGGGCGAAGCATTTAGGCTGGGTTCATGCCCGCCATTCGGGCGGGTCATCCCTTCGTGTCTGGAGGAACTGTTTCCAGGCATTGTTCTTCACATCAACGGAGAGCATCCATGATCGACAAGCCACTCGCGCTGCCCAGCCCGTCGCGCCGCACCGTCCTGAAGACCGCCGGCATCACCCTCTGCACCAGCATGCTGCCGTTTGGCGGCACCGCCATGGCCAGCAGCAAGCCCGTGCGCTACAGACGCTACAACGCGTCCGGCAAGCAGGGGGCGCGCATGCTGAAGAGCTACGCCAAGGCCATCCGCGCCATGCTGGCGCTGCCGCCCGAAGACCCGCGCAACTGGTATCGCCAGGCAATCGTCCACACGCTCGACTGCCCGCATGGCAACTGGTGGTTCCTGCCATGGCACCGCGGCTACCTCGGCTGGTTCGAGCAGGTCTGTCGCGAGCTCAGCGGCGACCCGCAGTTCGCCCTGCCGTACTGGGACTGGACGGTGGAGCAGAAGATCCCCGACGGCATGTTCGACGATGTGCTCGATCCCAATCACCCTGCCTACCTGGCGAGCGCGCCGGACTTCGAACGCATGCTGACAGGGGTCATCGAGCAGGCCGGTTACTGGTCGCTGCCCGGCACCGGCTTCAGTAGCCGCACGCAACTCGGGCAACTGCTGTCGCGCCGCATCCGTTTCGAGCAGGACCTGATGTTCGACATCGTCCAGGATCCGTCCGGCCGCATGTTCTTCGACCAGCCCGGCGCGCGCGGCATCCGGCGCGAGCAGCCGGGCTTCTCGCTGGCCACCGCCGACGCCGTCGCACCCGCCACCATCGAGGCGGCGCTGGCGGCGCCGGATTTCCTCACCTTCGGCAGCGCGAAGAGCGCGAACCATCACACCAGCGCCGGCTTCGGCATCCTGGAAGCGCGGCCGCACAATTCGATCCACCGCTGCGTCGGCTCGCGCGACTGCAACTTCACCGAGGCACGCGGATTCATGGGCGACATGCTGTCCCCGGTCGACCCGATCTTCTTCCTTCACCATGGCAACATGGACCGCCTGTGGGACGTCTGGACCCGCAAGCAGATCCAGCTCGGCCTGCCTTATCTGCCGGCCGGCTACGACCTGCGCACCGACCTGCCGGACGAGCAGAAGTCGCCGGCGGAACGCGCGAGCGACTACTACCGCTGGGCGCGCGAGCCGATACTGTTCTTCGTCGATGCCCAGGGCAAGCCGGTCACCCAGACCCGGGCCGGCGATTACGCCTGGACCACGGCCTTCGCCTACGACTACGAGCCCGGTGCGGGCGAGGAGCAGATTCCGCGCTACGCCACCGTCCCGGGGCCGAAAGCCAAGCGTGGCCGCACCAACGGCACCGTATTGCGGCGCGAAATTTCCACCGCCGAGCCGGCCAGCGCGGTCGTGCGCCTGTCCGGCGCGACCATCGACGGGGCGCGCACAGCCAGCCAGGTGCTGGTGGTCAACGTCACCCTGAACTTCCCGCTGATGGTGCACGACGCCTACGTGGTGGTGCTCAACGGTCCGGACGACGCCACGCAGGTGGATGCGGGCAGCCCGTTCTACCTGGCGACCATCATGATGTTCGGCCACCGCGGCGCCTGCGGCGCGCTGACCTACAGCTTGCCCCTGACCGAGAAGCTGCGCCAGGCCAGCGCCGCCCAGCCGCTACCGGCCGACGGCAGCATCCGCCTGCGCGTGCTGCCGCTGGCGGCGATGCCGGGGCACCACCATGGCATGGGAGGGGCGGAGGCGGTGGAGTTGCTGGCGGTGAATGTCGAAACCTACTGAGCGGAGTGCTCGCGCAAACGAAAGACGGCGCCATCGGCGCCGTCTTTCAGTATCATGTCGGGCGCATCAGCCCTGCGCTTTCAGCTTGCGCGCCACCTCCAGCGCGAAATAAGTCAGCACGCCGTCCGCGCCGGCGCGCTTGAAGGCCATCATCGATTCCATCATGACCTTGTCGTGATCCAGCCAGCCGTTCTGCGCCGCTGCTTTGAGCATCGCGTACTCGCCGCTGACCTGGTAGGCGAAGGTCGGTACCTTGAACTCGTCCTTCACGCGGCGCACCACGTCCAGGTAGGGCATGCCCGGCTTGACCATCACCATGTCGGCGCCTTCGGCCAGGTCGAGCGCCACTTCGCGCAGGGCCTCGTCGCTGTTGCCCGGGTCCATCTGGTAGGTGTTCTTGTCGGCCTTGCCCAGATTGGCGCTTGAGCCGACCGCGTCGCGGAACGGGCCGTAAAACGCCGACGCATACTTGGCCGAGTAGGCCATGATGCGGGTGTGGATGTGGCCGTTCTGTTCGAGGGCGCCACGAATCGCGCCGATCCTGCCGTCCATCATGTCCGAGGGCGCCACCACGTCCACGCCGGCCTCGGCCTGCGCCAGCGACTGCTTGATCAGCATCTCGATGGTCTTTTCGTTGACGATGTAGCCGTTCTCGTCGGGCAGGCCGTCCTGGCCGTGGGTGGTGTAGGGGTCGAGCGCGACGTCGGTCATGATGCCCAGTTCCGGGAAGCGGCGCTTCAGCTCGCGCACGGCGCGCGGCACCAGGCCGTCCGGATTGGTGGCTTCGATGCCGTCATAGGTCTTGAGCGAGGCGTCGACCACCGGGAACAGGGCCAGCATCGGGATGCCCAGCGCCACGCATTCCTCGGCCACCGTCAACAGTAGGTCGACCGATACCCGTTCCACGCCCGGCATCGAGGCCACCTGCTGGCGCTGGTTCTCGCCATCGAGGATGAACACCGGATAGATCAGGTCCGCGCTGGTGACGACGTTCTCGCGCATCAGTGCGCGCGAGAATGGATCGCGGCGCATGCGGCGCATGCGGGCGGCAGGGTAGGTGGCTGGCGTGATGATGGTCATTTCAGTTCCAATGATGTCCCAATGAAGCGTTATTCCGAATCCGGATCCTGGCCCGCGGCCGGCGCATCCGGCGCCGCACCGTCGGCGTCTTCTTCCTGTTCGTCTTCCTGGTCGAGGCCGAGCAGTTCGAGGATCTTGGCGTCCGCCTCGTCGATGCCGATGCGTTTGAGCGCCGAGAACAGCTGCACCGTGAACGGGAAGCCCTCGCCATCCTCGTCGACATAGCTGTCGAGGATTTTTTGCGCCTGGCGCAGGACGTTGGTCTTTTCGTTCTGGTTGAGCTTGTCGGCCTTGGTCAGGATGCAGTGGATCGGCTTGCCGGTCGGGGCGAACCATTCCAGCATTTGCACGTCCAGGTCGGTGAAGGGGCGGCGCGAGTCCATGATCAGGACCAGTGCGGCCAGCTGCTCGCGGCGCTGGACGTAGTCGCCCAGCAGCTTCTGCCAGTGCAGCTTGGCGGTGCCGGACACTTCGGCGTAGCCGTAACCCGGCAGGTCGACCAGCAGCGCACGGATCTCTTCGACGATGGTCGGGTCCTTGCGGTGCTGGCCCACGTGGGCGCCGCCGATCGAGAAGTAATTGATGTGCTGGGTACGGCCCGGCGTCTTCGACGCGAAAGCCAAACCCTTCTGGTTGGTGAGAATATTGATCGCCGTGGATTTGCCCGCGTTCGAGCGGCCGGCGAAGGCGATTTCGGGAACCTGCGTGCCCGGAAGATCGCGCAACTGGTTAACGGTCGTAAAGAACCGGGCCTGCCATAGTTTGGACATGCGTGTAGACGTGGGGATGAAGTTTAAATGCCAAGGTGCAAAAGGCAACGAAATGGCGATGAGGAAACAAAGCTATTGTACAATAAGGGGTTAATTGATGCTCCGGTGGGGGAGCACCAGTAAGGCTGCTGCACTGTTTCACTGTAAATTCCAAAATCTGTTTTTGACTTTTTCAGGGTGCTTGAATGAATCGTTTGACGTTTTCGCTGTTGAAGTCCTTGTTGCTTGCAAGCCTGGCTGTCTCCGCAACGGTGTCGGCGGCCGAAGCACAAGGCGTTGCCGCCAAAGCCGACCCCGCCAAGGGCGGAACCCTCTACGATTCAGGCGATACCGCGCGCGGCCTGCCCGCCTGCATGTCCTGCCACGGCGCGGCCGGTAACTCGACCATCGTCGCCAACCCGAAACTGGCCGGCCAGATCGGCGCGTACACCCACAAGCAGCTGGTCGACTTCACCACTCCGAGCCGCCAGAACCCGATCATGACGACCTACGCCAAGCTGCTGACCGAGGGCGAGAAACGCGACATCGCGGCCTACCTCGCCGACCAGCAGGCCAAGCCGGGCGCCGCCAAGAACAAGGACACCGTCGAACTGGGCCGCAAGATCTACCGCGGCGGCATCGCCGAGAAGGGCGTCGCCGCCTGCGCCAGCTGCCACGGCGCCACCGCCGGCGGCATCCCGGTCCAGTACCCGCGCCTGTCGGGCCAGCACCAGGACTACACGTACGCCCAGCTTGAAAACTTCAAGAACGGCACCCGCAAGAACAGCATCCAGATGACCACGCTCGCGCAGCGCATGTCGCCGGAAGAAATGAAGGCGGTCGCGGACTATATCGCGGGCCTGAAATAATCGGCACAAATAGGACGACGAGAGGGCAGCGGCGCTGAGCTGGCTGCCCTTTTTGCTGTATGCTCGGCAGGTTTGCCCGGTTTCGTGGGCGCTGTAGAAGATAGAACATGAGTACCACCGGAATTGAACTGAACACCCGCCGCCGCGGGTTCGCCGAAGCGGTCGAGCTGGTATCCTCGATGCGCTTTGCCATCAGCCTGCTCACGATCGTCGCCATCGCCTCGGTCATCGGCACCGTCCTCAAGCAGAACGAGCCGATGCCGAACTACGTGAACCAGTTCGGGCCATTCTGGTTCGAGGTGTTCGCCCGGCTCGGCCTGTACAGTGTGTATTCGAGCTGGTGGTTCCTGCTGATCCTGGTCGTCCTGATCATCTCCACCGCCCTGTGCGTGGTGCGCAACGCCCCCAAGATGCTGCGCGACATGCGCAGCTGGCGCGAGGGGGTACGCGAAGAATCGCTGCGTAATTTCCACCATAAAGTCGAGTGGACCGCGCCGCTGGCCCGCACCGATCTCGCCGCCCAGACCGCCGAACGCCTGCGCCATGCCGGCTACGCGGTCAAGCTGGTCGAGAAAGAGGGCGGCATGCTGGTGGCGGCGAAGAAGGGCGCCGGCAACAAGTTCGGCTACATTTTCGCCCACACGGCCATCATCGTGATCCTGCTGGGCGGCATGCTCGACTCGGAGCTGCCGATCAAGTTCCAGCAGTGGTTCCTGGGCAAGACCCCGTTTGGCGGCAGCGGCGTGATCGCCGACATCCCGGCCCAGCACCGACTCAGCGTGTCGAACCCGACCTTCCGCGGCAACACCCTGATCGCCGAAGGCCAGACCAGCGACACCGCGCTGCTGCCGCAAGCCTCGGGCGTGCTGGTGCAGGAGCTGCCGTTCTCGATCCAGCTGAAGAAGTTCCACATCGATTTCTACTCGACCGGCATGCCCAAGCTGTTCGCCAGCGACGTGATCGTACGCGACCACGCCACCGGCAAGACCTTCCCGGCGACGATCAAGGTCAACCATCCCTTGATCTACAAGGGCGTGGCGGTGTACCAGTCGAGTTTCGAGGACGGCGGCAGCAAGCTCAAGCTCACCGGCTTCCCGATGAGCGGTGTCACCGACAAGGCCTTCCAGATCGACGGCACGGTCGGCTCGGCGACCGAACTGAAACAGGGCAACGAGACCTGGTCGGTCGAATGGTCGGGCTTCCGCCCGTTCAACGTCGAGAACGTGGCGGCCGAGCAGGATGCGCGCGCGGTCGCCAGGAACCGGTCGTTCAACGAACAGTTCGCGGCCACCCTGGGCAAGGCTTCCGGCTCGGCGGCCAAGCACGCCGACAACAAGGACCTCAAGAACGTCGGCCCGAGCGTGCAGTACAAGCTGCGCGACAAGACCGGCCAGGCGCGCGAATTCCTGAACTACATGCAGCCGGTGACGCTCGAGGGCGCCCAGGTCTACCTTGCCGGCGTGCGCACCAACCCCTCGGAGAACTTCAGCTTCCTGCGCATTCCGGCCGACGACGCCTACAGCGTGCGCACCTGGATGCGCCTGCGCGCCGCGCTGGCCGATCCCGCGCTGCGGCGCGAGGCGGCCCGGCGCTACGCGGCGCGGGCGCTGGCGCCGGAGCAGCAGGGGCAGGGCGGCCTGACGCAACAACTGGAAGAGTCCGCCAGCCGCACCCTGGCGATTTTTGCCGGAGATGCGAGCAACGCGGGTGGCCGCGGCGGCTTCGTCGGTGTCTCGCAGTTCCTGGAAAAGATTCCGCCGGCAGAGCAGGAAAAAGCCGCCGCCATCTTCATGAAGATGCTCAACGGCGCCCTGTGGGAGCTGTGGCAGGCCGCCAACGCGCAGGCCGGCCTGCCGCCGGTCGAGCCGACCGAAGCCCACGGCCGCTACCTGCAACTGGCCACCAATGCCCTGTCGGACAGCGTGTTCTACGGCGCGCCGGTCTACCTGCAGCTGGAAGAATTCAACGAGGTAAAAGCTTCCGTACTGCAGTTGACGCGCTCGCCGGGCAAGAGCATCGTCTACCTCGGCTGCGTGCTATTGGTGGCGGGCGTGTTCGCAATGTTTTATATTCGTGAACGACGCATGTGGGTGTGGGTGCGCGACCAGAGCGGTGGCGCCCACGCGCTGATGGCCATGAGCACCCAGCGCAAGACCCTCGACTTCGAACGCGAATTCGACGACCTGAAAGTAAAACTGCCGCAGCCGGCCTGAGGCCGCGGCACTGGAGAATACGATGGAACTGTCGCAAGCCCAAAACGGCCAGAGCAAGGCCTATGTCCAGCAGCCGGGCTTTTTCCGCGGCCTGAACGCGCTCGATTGGCTGTACGGCGCCGCCCTGCTGGCCGCCGCGCTGTTCGCGCTGAACCGCTACGCGCACCACATGGACATCTACGAGCAGGCCATCCTGGTGCTGAGCGCGCCGACCTTCGCGCTGCTGGGCTGGCACTGGAAACCGGTGCGCTGGCTGATCCCGCTGGTGGCCGTGCTGTCGCTGTGGGCGATCTCGCTGTACGGCGGAACCCTGGATGCGGCCAACCAGAAGTTCTTCCTGAAATACATGCTGTCGAGCCAGTCCGCCATCCTGTGGATGAGTGCGCTGTTCGTGTTCTCGACCGTGTTCTACTGGATCGGCCTGGCCGGCAGATCGAACTTCGGCAGCTCGGTCGGCAGCAAGCTGTGCTGGGCAGGCGTGGTGCTGGGCTGGACCGGCATGATGGTGCGCTGGTTCGAGTCCTACCTGCTGGGCCCGGACATCGGCCACATCCCGGTGTCGAACCTGTACGAAGTGTTCATCCTGTTCTCGCTGATTACCGCGATGTTCTACCTCTACTACGAGCAGCGCTACGCGACCCGCCAGTTGGGCCCCTTCGTGCTGCTCGTCATTTCGGCCGCGGTGGCCTTCCTGCTCTGGTACACGGTGTCGCGCGACGCCGCGCAGATCCAGCCGCTGGTGCCGGCGCTGCAGAGCTGGTGGATGAAGATCCACGTGCCCGCCAACTTCATCGGCTACGGCACCTTCGCACTGGCGGCGATGGTCGGCACCGCTTATTTGCTGAAATCGCACGGCATCCTGGCCGACCGCCTGCCCTCCCTGGAACTGCTGGACGACGTGATGTACAAGTCGATTTCGGTCGGTTTCGCCTTCTTCACCGTCGCCACCATCCTCGGCGCGCTGTGGGCGGCCGAGGCCTGGGGCGGCTACTGGTCCTGGGACCCGAAAGAGACCTGGGCCCTGATCGTCTGGCTCAACTACGCGGCCTGGCTGCACATGCGCCTGATGTCGGGCCTGCGCGGGCGCGTGGCGGCCTGGTGGGCGGTGGTGGGCCTGCTGGTGACGACCTTCGCCTTCCTGGGCGTCAACATGTTCCTGTCGGGGCTGCACTCCTACGGCGAACTGTAAGAACCTATCCCAGTAGGGAATGAGTCGTTGCTGGCGCGCCTTGCCCTCGCTTGCCATGCATCACCATCAACTTCCTCCTCCCTACTGAGACAGGTTCCAGGCCGCCTCAGTTACCGCGGTAGGTCGAGTAGCCGAATGGGCTCAGCAGCAAGGGAATGTGATAGTGCTGCGCGGGCCCGTTGACGGTGAACTCGACCGGAATGCGCGGGAAGAAGCTGGCCTGCCCGCGGCGCGCGTAATGCTCGCCCGTCTCGAAGACGATGCGGTAGTCGGCCTTCGCCATCGGTTTATCTTCCGGATACAGCGCGGGGACGCGGCCCTGTTCGTTGGTGACGCCGCTCGCCAGTTCGCGCCACTGCGCGCCGACGCGCTGCTCCAGCCTGACCTCGATGCCCGCGGTCGGTTGGCCGCTCTGCAGTTCGAGCACGTGGACGCTGAGTGGATTCGGCGCCGCGGCGGCCGCCAGGCTGGCGGCGTACAGCAGGCCGGCAAGGGCGAGTTGTGGGGTGGTGCGCATGGGTTCTCCTAAAATTGAGGTATCAAGGGGTGGGTTGATCGAGCTCGGGGACGGCGCCGATGGCGGCCAGCGCGCAGGCGTGGTCATGCACCGGGCCGCCGCCGCCGGCAACCCCGATGGCGCCGACGATCTGGCTTTGTGCCAGCAAGGGCACGCCGCCGCCGAGCAGCAGCAGTTCGGGCAGGGTCGCCAGGTTGCGGGTATCGGCGCCGGCCCGGGCGTCGCGCGCCAGGGCAAGCGTCGGCCGCCGCGTCGACAGCGCGGTATAGGCCTTGCGCCGGCTGGCCTCGGTGTTGTGCGGACCGACGCCATCGTCGCGCTGCACGACGACCAGGTTGCCGCCGCGGTCGAGCACGGCGACGACGATCGCACGGCCTTCGCTGCGGCAGGACTGGATGGCGCGCGCCGCCAGGCGCTCCGCCGCCTCCAGGCCGAGTTCGGGATGCTGGCGCAGCTGTGCGCCGGCCGGGCCTGCGGCCAGGGCCGCAAGAAGAATGATGGATGACTGCCTGAACATGGTGGACCTTCGAAACGGGATGAGCATCATCTTGTCACGCCCCCGGCGACGCCAGCCTGACCGCCGGATGACAATCCTGTCATGTTGGACGGGGCCGCTCCGGCATAGAATGGGATTTTGCTTCCCTGCCTGCCATGACCATCCTGGTGATCGAAGACGAGCCGAAGACCGGCGACTACCTGCAGCGCGGCCTGGCCGAATCGGGCTTTCCGGTGCGGCTCGCGCGCAATGGCCGCGACGGCCTGGCAATCGTGCACGAGGAAGAGATCGAACTGGTGGTGCTCGACGTCATGCTGCCCCGGATGGACGGCTGGCAGGTGCTGGAAGCCTTGCGCGCCAGCCCCGCCACCGAGCAGATCCCGGTCCTGTTCCTGACCGCGCGCGACGAGCTCGAGGACCGCGTGCGCGGGCTGGAACTGGGCGCGGACGACTATCTCGTCAAGCCCTTCGCCTTCGTGGAACTGGTGGCGCGCATCCGCACGCTGCTGCGGCGCGGCCCGGTGCGCGAGGAAGAGCTGATCCGGATTGCCGACCTCGAAATCGATGTGCTGCGCCGCCGCGTGCGGCGCGGCACGACGGCGATCGCCCTGACCGCCCAGGAGTTCGGCCTGCTGCACCTGCTGGCGCGGCGCCACGGACAGGTGCTGTCGCGCGCGCTGATCGCGTCCCAGGTGTGGGACATGAACTTCGACAGCGACACCAATGTCATCGACGCCGCCGTGCGCCGCCTGCGGCGCAAGATCGACGACCCTTTCACGCAAAAGCTGATCCATACCCGGCGCGGCATGGGCTATGTCTGCGAAGCGCAGGACCCGGCATGAAGGCATCCTGGCGCAATTCGCTGACCCTGCGGGTCACGCTGATCTTCGTGCTGATCGTCGCGTTCACCGCGGCCGGCCTGGGCCTGTACCTGTACCGCGCCTTCGTGGCCGAGATCACGCGGCGCGACGACATCCAGCTGCTGGGCAAGCTGCGCCAGGTGCAGATCCTGCTCGGGCGGCCCGGCGCCGCCGAGCTGGTGGCCTCGCAGCCGGATTTTTTCCGCGACACCATGAGCGGCCAGGAGAATTCGCTGGTGCGGATCGTCGCGCCCGGCGGCGTGGTGCTGGCCGATATCAATCCGGCCGGCGAACGCTATCCGCTGCCGCCGTCCGCGGGCGCGGCGCCAGGCATCGCGTCGATCGCCGGCTGGACCGGCCGTGGCGGCGTTCCCGGCAGGGTCGTCGCCGGCAGCGCGCGCCTGGGAGCGACCCCGGTCACGGTGGTGGTGGCGCGCGCCTACGGCGAACGCAGCGCCATGTTCGCCCGCTACCGCCTGCGCATTGGCGCCGCCTGCGGCGTCGGCGCCCTGGCCGCGGCGCTGCTGGCGGCCCTGATGCTGCGGCGCGGCCTGCGCCCGCTGCGGACGGTGGCCGAGCATGCCGCGCTGGTCAGGCCCGGTACGCTGGCGCACCGGCTCGACATCGCCACGGCGCCGTCCGAGCTGCGCCCGCTGATCGACGCCTTCAACGCCATGCTGGCGCGCCTGCAGGAGGGCTATGCGCGCCTGTCGGGCTTTTCCGCCGACCTGGCGCACGAGTTCCGCACCCCGGTGACCAACATGATCGGCCAGAGCCAGGTCATGCTCGCGCAAGGCCGCAGCAGGGAAGAATACGAAACGCTGATCGCCTCGAACATCGAGGAACTGGAGCGGCTCGCGCGCATGATCGAGAGCATGCTGTTCCTGGCGCGCGCCGGCCAGGACGAACTGGTGCTCGCGCGGCGCCAGGTACAGGCGCTGGACGAGCTCGAACGGGTGGCGAATTTTTTCGAAGGCATGGCGGAAGAGCGCGGGCTGCGCCTGGCCTGCAGCGGTGCCGGCCAGTTCCCGGCCGATCCGTCCCTGCTGCGCCGGGCGCTGGCGAACCTGGTTTCGAACGCGCTGCGCCATGCGGACCCGGGCAGCGTCGTCACCCTGCATGCGCAGCCACGCGAAGGCACGGTGGAACTGAGCGTCCACAACCGCGGCACCGCGATTGCGCCCGAGCACCTGGCGCACCTGTTCGAGCGCTTCTACCGGGCCGACGCCGCCCGCAGCGATGCGGAAGGATCGACCGGGCTGGGCCTGTCGATCGTGCGCGCCATCATGCACTCGCATGGAGGCAGCGTCACCGTGCAGGCCGATGGGCCGGACACCCGTTTTACGCTCGCCTTTCCGATGGGCAAGGCGGACGCCGGCGCATGACACGCTTTTGTCCTGCGCGCCATGCCGTCTCTGGGCCAGGCTGGGAAAGTGCTAACGTGCACTTAAGCTGTCTGGTGTAAGCTGAACTTTCACTCTGAAGCGGAGTCAATCATGCTTTTCAAACGCAATCCGAACGGAATCGACCTTCCGTATCCTTCCGAGATCACGCCGCGCGAGGTGTATGAAGGCCGGCGCGCCTTTATAGCCCGCATCGCCGCCACCGCTGCGGTCGGCTCCAGCGTGTGGGAAATGGCCAACCGCGAGGCATTTGCCCAGACGGCCGGCCAGCGCCTGGCCGCCACCCGCAACGCGGCCCTGTCCACCGACGAAAAGCTGACCTCGTTCAAGGACGCCACGCATTACAACAATTTCTACGAATTCGGTACCGACAAGGGCGATCCGGTCGAGAACGCGGACAGCCTGCGCACCCGTCCCTGGACCGTGACGATCGAGGGCGAGGTGAAGAAACCGGTCACCCTCGACATCGACCGCATCCTCAAGCTCGCCCCGCTCGAAGAGCGCATCTACCGCCTGCGCTGCGTCGAGGGCTGGTCGATGGTGATTCCCTGGGTCGGCTATTCGCTGTCGAACCTGTTGAAACAGGTCGAGCCGACCGCCAATGCCAAGTACGTCGAGTTCACCACCCTGGCCGATAACCGGCAGATGCCGGGCCTGCGCAGCCCCGTGCTCGACTGGCCCTATGTGGAAGGCCTGCGCATGGACGAAGCCATGCACCCGCTGACGTTGCTGACGGTCGGCATGTACGGCCAGGTGCTGCCCAACCAGAACGGCGCGCCGGTACGCCTGATCGTGCCCTGGAAGTACGGCTTCAAGTCGGCCAAGTCGATCGTCAAGATCCGCCTGACGAGCCGCCAGCCGCGCACCGCCTGGAACGATTCGGCCCCGAACGAGTACGGTTTCTACTCGAACGTGAACCCGAACGTGGACCATCCGCGCTGGTCGCAGGCCAGCGAGCGCCGCATCGGCGAGGACGGCTTCTTCAAGGCCAAGCGCAAGACCCTGATGTTCAATGGCTATGGCCAGGTCGCTTCGCTGTACAGCGGCATGGACCTGAAGCGCTACTTCTGACGATGGCTTTCAATCCATCGACCAGGCAGGTCGGCGCCATCAAGGCCGTCGTGTTCGTGCTGGCGCTGCTGCCTTTCCTGCGCATGGCGTGGCTGGTGGCGCAGGGCGTGCCGGTCGAGCCGCTCGAATACCTCACGCGCGGCACCGGCGACTGGACCCTGTACTTCCTGTGCATCACCCTGGGCGTGACGCCGCTGCGCCGCCTCACCGGCTGGAACTGGGTAATCAAGCTGCGGCGCATGCTGGGGCTGTTCGCGTTCTTCTACGCGCTGCTGCACTTCACCTGCTTCTTCTGGTTCGACCATTTCTTCGACGTCGCGGCGATGCTCAAGGATGTCGTCAGGCGGCCTTTCATCACGGTCGGCTTCATCGCCTTCGTGCTCCTGATTCCGCTGGCGGCGACCAGCACCAATGCGATGATCAAGCGGCTGGGCGGCAAGCGCTGGCAGTGGCTGCACCGGCTCATCTACGTGATCGCGCCGCTGGGAATCCTGCATTTCTGGTGGATGAAGGCGGGTAAGAACGACTTCCAGGAGCCGATCATTTTTGGTTTGATCGTGGCGGCGCTGCTGGGAGTACGGGTGTATTGGAGCGCGGCCAGGAAGACACGGAAAGCCGCAGTAAGCTAGGGTGGGCGGGGTAATTTTCGGGCAATGCCCGGAATGACAGACGCCCGCGCGTTCAACTCCCGGATGCGCTGTGACGACGCATGATTGTGTTGAACGCGCGGACGGCGAAGCCGTCCACCCTACAGTTCACTTCAGCATCGATTCCAGCGCGAACAGGTCGGCCGGATTCTCGCGCTGGCGGATCACATGGACCCGGTCGCCGTCGACGATCACCTCGGCGGCGCGGCCGCGGGTGTTGTAGTTCGAGGCCATGGTCATGCCGTAGGCGCCGGCGGTCATGATCGCCAGCAGGTCGCCCGTCTCGACGGCGAGCTCGCGCTCGCGCGCCAGCCAGTCGCCCGATTCGCACACCGGTCCCACCACGTCGTAGACCAGCTTGTCGCCCTCGCGCGGCACCACCGGCTGCACGCCCATCCAGGCCTGGTACAGGGTCGGGCGCATCAGGTCGTTCATGGCCGCATCGACGATGGCGAAGTTCTTTTCCGCGCCGGGCTTGAGGAACTCGATTTTAGTCAGCAGCACGCCGGTATCGGCCACGATCGAGCGGCCCGGCTCGAAGATCACCTTGACCGGCTTGCCCTCGTATTTGTCGGCGCGCCAGGCATCGATGCGGGCAAACAGGCGGCCCAGGTAGTCGCCCACCGGCACCGGCGGCTGGTCGCCTTCGGCGCCGTAGTTCACGCCCAGGCCGCCGCCGATGTCGAGGTGGTGGAGAATGATGCCTTCTGCCGCCAGGGTGTCGATCAGTTCGATCAGCTTGTCCAGTGCCTCGAGCAGGGGCGCATCGTCCAGCAACTGCGAACCGATATGGCAGTCGATCCCGACCACGTCCAGGTTCGACAGGGATGCGGCGGTGCGGTAGGTATCCAGCGCATCATCGAAGGCCACGCCGAACTTGTTGGCCTTCAGGCCGGTGGCGATATAGGGATGGGTCTTGGCGTCCACGTTCGGGTTCACGCGCAGCGACACCGGCGCGCGCTTGCCCATGCTGCCGGCCACGTCGTTGAGGCGGTGCAGTTCGGGGATCGACTCGACGTTGAAGCACAGGATGTTCTTTTCCAGCGCCAGTTTCATTTCCTCGACGGTCTTGCCGACGCCCGAGAAGATGGTCTTGCGCGGGTCGCCGCCGGCCGCGATCACGCGCAGCAGTTCGCCGCCCGAGACGATGTCGAAGCCCGCGCCTTCGCGCGCCAGCAGGTCGAGGATGGCCAGGTTCGAATTGGCCTTCATCGCGTAGCACACCACGGCGTCGCGGCCCCGGCAGGCATCGGCATAGGCCCTGAAATTCTCCAGCAGCGCCGACTTGGAATAGACATAGGTCGGCGTGCCGAACCCTTCGGCGATGGCGGGCAGGGAAACGCTGTCGGCGTGCAGGACGCCGTTCTGGTACTGGAAGTGCGACATAGAGGGTGCGGGAAAGAGGGCGAGAAAGAGGGCGAGAGGGTGCGAAAAAGGGTGCGAAAAAAGCTTACCTGGTCGGCGCCGGAATCGAGGCGTTATTGGACGGAACGGGTGGAGCTGGCCGCGGGGTGTCGGCGGCGGGCGCCGGCTTGGCCGGCGGCGTCGGCATGTAGAGCGGACCCGTCTGGCCGCAGCCGGCCAGGAACACGGCAACCAGGCCGGCGCCCGCGATTGGCACGATGCCGCGTGCGATGGTGGAGTTCACGATTAGAATGGTGTTTTGATTAGCAGACTTTGGAGTGTAGCATGACCGAATCCGATTTTTTGGCGCTGGCCGAAAGCACCCTCGACCGCATCGAGGCCTGCCTCGACAAGTTGAACGACGAAGACGTGGTCGATGTCGAATGCAAGCGTAGCGGCAACGTGCTGGAAGTCGAATTCCTGCGCAACGCGACCAAGATCATCATCAACAGCCAGGCGCCGCTGCAGGAAATGTGGGTGGCGGCGCGTTCGGGCGGCTACCACTACAAGCGCGTCGGCGACCAGTGGCGCAACACGCGCGACGACTCGGAACTGTTCGTGTCGCTGTCGCAGTATGTCACCGAGCAGGGCGGGGCGCCGGTGGCGCTGGGCTGATGTACAGGGTGGCCCGGTCCACCTGCAAAAATGGCGACCAGCTGGTCGCCATTTTTTTACCGATCGGTCAAATCAGAACAGCTCGTTCCTGACCGCGTCGCGCTGCTTCTGCTCGGCCGGCGCCGGCGGCGGGCCGACGTCGAGCGATTGCACCCCGGTGCCCGGCGGCGTCTCGGCGTAGTAGTAATCGCCATTGAACAGGATCAGTCCCGGCGGCACTTCGCGCTCGGCCACTTCCACGTTCTTGAGCGCCTTGCCCATGTAGCCGATCCAGATCGGCAGCGCCAGGCCGCCGCCGGTCTCGCGGTTGCCGAGGTTCTTGGGCTGGTCGTAGCCGATCCAGGCCACGCCCACCAGCTGCGGGGTATAGCCGGCGAACCAGGCGTCGATCGAGTCGTTGGTGGTGCCGGTCTTGCCCGCGAGGTCGGGGCGCTTGAGCGACAGCGCCTTGGTCGCGGTACCGTGGCGCACCACGTCGCGCAGCATGCTGTCGACCAGGAAGGCGTTGCGCGCGTCGATCACGCGGTTGGCCTCGACGCCGGCGCGCTCGGGACGCGCTTCCGACAGTACCTTGCCGTCGCTGTCGGTCACTTTCGAGATCAGGTAAGGGCTGATGCGGTAGCCGCCGTTCGCGAACACGGCGTAGGCGCCGGCCATCTGCAGCGGCGTGGTCGAGCCGGCGCCCAGTGCCAGCGTCAGGTAGGCCGGGTTGCGGTCGGGGTCGAAGCCGAAGCGGGTCGCGAATTCCTGGCCGTAGCGCGCGCCGATCTTGTTCAGGATACGGATCGAGACCATGTTCTTCGACTGCGTCAGGCCGCGCCGCATGGTCATCGGGCCCTCGTAGCGGTTGTCGTAGTTCTTAGGCTCCCAGGCCTGGCCGCCGGTCTGGCCGGCATCGAAACTGATCGGGGCGTCGTTGATGATCGTGGCCGGCGACAGTCCGCGTTCGAGCGAGGCCGAATAAATGAAGGGCTTGAACGAGGAACCCGGCTGGCGCCAGGCCTGGGTCACATGGTTGAACTTGTTACGGTTGAAGTCGAAGCCGCCCACCAGCGCGCGGATCGCGCCGTCCTCGGTGCTGGCCGCAACGAAGGCCGATTCCACTTCCGGCATCTGGGTGATGATCCACTTCGACTCGTCGTCCTGCATCACGCGGATCACGGCGCCGCGGCGCAGGCGGCGGTTCGGCGCGGCCTTCTCGGACAGCCAGGACTTGGCGAAGGACAGGCCGGGGCCGGTGATGTCGATGGTCTCGCCGGAAGCGATGGTGGCGCTCACCTTCGAGGGCGAGGCCTGCAGCACGATGGCGGCCACGATGTTGTCGCTGTCCGGATGCTCGGCCAGCTCGGCCTCGATGGCTTCCTCGGCATCGGCCTTGGCGCGCGGGATGTCGATATACGACTCCGGGCCGCGGTAGGGGTGGCGGCGCTCGTATTCCATCACGCCGCGGCGCACCGCCAGGTAGGCCGCATCCTGGTCGGCCTTGGTAATGGTGGTGAACACGTTCAGGCCGCGCGTATAGGTGTCTTCCTTGAACTGCTCGTAGACCAGCTGGCGCGCCATCTCGGCCACGTATTCCGCGTGCACGCCGAAGGCGGTGCTGTCGGTCTTGATCTTCAGCGGTTCGTTCTTGGCCTGCTGGTACTGGGCGTCGGTGATGTAGCCGAGCGAATGCATGCGCTGCAGGATGTACTGCTGGCGGGTGCGGGCGCGGGTCGGATTGACGACCGGATTGTAGGCCGACGGCGCCTTCGGCAGGCCGGCCAGCATCGCGGCTTCGGCCACGCTGATGTCGCGCAGGTCCTTGCCGTAGTAGATCTGCGCCGCCGACTGGAAGCCGAAGGCGCGCTGGCCCAGGTAGATCTGGTTCATGTAGAGCTCGAGGATCTGGTCCTTGCTCAGGTTCTTCTCGATCTTCCAGGCCAGCATCGCTTCATAGGCCTTGCGCTTGAAGGTCTGCTCCGACGACAGGAAGAAGTTGCGCGCCACCTGCTGGGTGATGGTCGAGGCGCCCTGGCGCGCGCCGCCGGTGGCGTTCTTGAACGCGGCGCGCAGGATGCCCCAGTAGTCGATGCCGCTGTGCTCGTAGAAGCGGTCGTCCTCGATCGACAGCACGGCCTTCTTCATGACATCCGGAATGTCCTTGAAGTGCACGAGGGTGCGGCGCTCTTCGCCGAATTCGCCGATCAGGACGTTATCGGCGGTGAAGATCCGCAGCGGCATCTTGGGCCGGTAGTCGGTGATGGTGTCGAGCGCGGGCAGGTTCGGATAGGCCATCGCAAGCGCGAACACGAGTACCAGCACGCCGATCACGGCCAGGCCGGTGATGGCGCCGAGCGCCAGCAGGAACAGGCGCTTGGGGCTGTATTTGGAGGCGGCGGAGGACGCGCCCGGGGTTTGTTTCTCTTTCATGCTGGTCTTTGCTCCCTTGAACCATCCCATTATAAGTCACGCCTTTCAAGCCCGACACACGCGCTGCTGAGTGCGAGCTCAAGCAAACCAAGTTCAAGATTGACAAGCTGCGATATCAAGCAAGTAATGGTCGTGGCAGGGGTGATAACAGTGACTGCCAGAGTGTGGCGTACATGCCCCGGATTGGGGTGTTCCTTCATAGAAATATCTTGTCTGGGTGCATCCTTTTCGCTACGATCTGAAGCGGTGCCTCATAAATATGCACTAACTGAGTGATTTAACAGGACATATCCCCCAGCGGGCGTTCAATAGGGCACCTCACAGGTGCCCACAAGATCCTGCTTCAGGCGGGAAGGGCAGCCAAGGAGTACGCTCGTGATCAATCTAGGTTCCTTGTTCGGAAAGTCCAGCCCGCCATTGGCCGGTCTCGACATCAGCACGTCGGGCGTCCGCCTGGTGGAGCTGGAAGACGCCGGCAAAGGTGAACTGCGCCTCGAGCGCTATGCCGCCGAACCGCTGCCGCGCGGCGCGGTCGTGGACGGCAACATCGACAACATCGACCAGGTGGCCGAGGCCGTGCGCCGGGTCTGGAAAAAAAGCGGCACCAGGGCCAGGCACGTGGCGCTGGGCATGCCGCCGGCCGCGGTCATCACCAAGAAAATAATCCTGCCAGCCGGCCTGTCGGAAGACCAGCTGGAAGTGCAGGTCGAATCCGAAGCCAGCCAGTACATCCCCTTCGCGCTCGACGAGGTCAGTCTCGACTTCGACGTGATCGGCCAGGCCCCGAATTCGCAGGAAGACATGGAAGTCATGCTGGCCGCCGCGCGCCGCGAGAAGGTCGAGGACCGCGTGGCGATCGCCGAGGCGGCCGGTCTGAGTGCCACCGTGATGGACATCGAATCCTACGCGGCGCGCGCCGCCCTCGTGCGCGCCGCCAATGCCAGGCCCGAGCAGATCGTGGCGCTGTTCCAGATCGGCGCCCAGGCCACCCACGTGTCGGTGCTGCAGAACGGCGAGACCATCTACGAGCGCGAGCAGCCTTTCGGAGGCACCCAGCTCACCCAGGACATCGTGCGCGCCTATGGCCTTGCCTTCGACGAGGCAGAAGCCCGCAAGAAGGCCGACGACCTGCCGGAGAACTACCGCGCCGAGCTGCTGAGCCCCTTCCTGGAAAGCGCGGCGCTGGAAATCACGCGTGCGATCCAGTTCTTTTTCACCTCCACGCCCTACACCCGGATCGACCAGCTCTACCTGGCCGGCGGCTGCGCCGCGCTGCCCGGACTGCTGGAGCTGATCGGCAGCCGCACCCGCATCCCGAGCAGCGTCGTGGCCCCGTTCACCGGCATGTCCCATGGCCCGCTGGTGCGCGAACAGCAGCTGCGCCAGGAAGGTGCGGCCTACCTGGTCGCCTGCGGCCTGGCCTTGCGGAGGTTCGGCTGATGATCCGCATTAACCTGTTACCCCACCGCGAAGCCAAGCGCAAGCAGAAGCAGGCTGCGTTTGTGGCCATGCTGGCGCTGGGCGGCATCGTCGGCGCCGCCGTGGTGCTGCTGGTCGGCGGCTGGAACGCCAGCCGCATCGCGGTCCAGAACGAACGCAACCTGGTGCTCAAGACCGCCAGCGCGGAACTGGACAAGAAGATCGGCCAGATCAAGACCCTGAAGGAAGAAATCGAGGCCCTGAAGGCGCGCCAGCAGGCGGTCGAAGACCTGCAGGGCGACCGCAACCAGCCGGTCTACGTGCTCGACGAACTGGTGCGCCAGACGCCGCAGGGCGTGTACCTGAAGTCGTTCCGGCAGGAAGGCCAGAAGGTGACGCTCAACGGTTACGCCCAGTCGCAGGAACGGGTGGCCGAGCTGCTGCGCAATGTGTCCGGCGTCTCGCCCTGGCTCGAGCGTCCCAACCTGACCGAAGTGAAGGTCGCTACCCTGAACCAGAGCAAGACCGGGCGCAAGGTGGTCGAGTTCCAGATGGACGTGGCGATCAAGCGCCTGCGCGAGCAGGAAGACCCTGCCGACGTGGCCAAGGTGGCCAAGGCCGGCGCTCAACAGCCGGGCAAGGGAGGCTGAGCACATGAACATCGATCTCAAGGACCTCGGCAGCCAGGTCGCCGGGCAGTTCCAGGACTTGCAGGGCCGCCAGCCCGGCCAGTGGCCGCTGGCGCCGCGCCTGCTGTGCGCGGCCGGCGTGATGGCGGCCGTCATCGGCCTCGGCTATTTTTTCTACTGGGACGGTCAGTTCGAAAAGCAGAAGAAGGGCGCCAAGGAAGAAACCGTGCTCCGCACCGAATACAAGAGCAAGATGGCCCAGGCCATCAACCTCGACGCCCTGCAGGCCCAGAAGGCCCAGGTCGACCAGTACGTGGCGCGCCTCGAGAAGCAGTTGCCGAGCAAGTCCGAGATGGCGGACCTGCTGTCCGACATCAACCAGGCCGGCGTCGGCCGCGGCCTGCAGTTCGAGCTGTTCAAGCCGGGCCAGGAGGTCATCCGCGACTACTACGCCGAACTCCCGATCGCCATCAAGGTCAGCGGCAAGTACAACGACGTCGGCGCCTTTGCCGCCGACATGGCGAATCTGCCGCGCATCGTCACGCTCAACAACATGGTGCTGAGCACGCGCGACGGCGGCCTGCAGCTGGAAGCGGTGGCCAAGACCTTCCGCTACCTCGACCCCGACGAGATCAGCGCGCAGAAGTCGGCGCGCGAGGCCAAGAAGGGCAAAGGAAAAGCCAAAGGCGGCAAGGCCAAGGAAAACAAAGGAGCGGTGAAATGATGCGCCTATTGTGTGCATTCGGCGCGGCAGCGCTGCTCGCCGGCTGCGGCGACGGTGACGTCCAGGAAGTGCGCGACTGGATGAAGCAGGTCCAGCGCGAGACCGTGCCGAAGGTGAAGCCGCTGCCGGAACCGAAGGAATTCGTCCCCTATGCCTATAATCCGGGCGCCGAGGTCGAGCCGTTCAGCGAAGCCAAGCTGCTCGACGAGATGGCGCGGGTGGCGGCACGCAGCACGAATCCGCTGCAGCCGGACGACAGCCGCCCGCGCGAGGTGCTCGAGAACTACCCGCTCGACACCATGCGCATGGTCGGCACGCTGCAGAAGGGCGGCGTCAATTATGCGCTGGTACAGATCGACGCAGCGATCCACCGGGTCAAGGCGGGCCAGCGCATCGGCCAGAATCACGGGTCGGTCACGCGCATCAGCGAAGGCGCGATCGACATCAGGGAAGTAGTGCAGGACGCCACCGGCGACTGGGTCGAGCGCAAGGCGACGATCGAGCTGGCGGACAGCAAGGAGACCGGGAAATGACCCCAGGCATGAACAATCGCAGCACCATTCGACTCACCGTGCCGGGCTTCCTGGCGCGCTGTGCAAGGCTTCCCCTGGCGGTCGTCCTGGCCCTTTGTGCCGGCGCGGCCGCGGCGCAGGGAAATGCCATCGAATCGATCACCGCCAACCAGCAGGGCGCGAACGTGGTCCTGAACATCGCGATGCGCCAGGCCCCGGCCAAGCCGCCGATCGGCTTTTCGATCACCAATCCGGCGCGCATCGCGCTCGACTTCGGCGCCACCAGCAATGCCACCGGCAAGAGCTCCCAGGAGATCAATCTCGGCGACGTACGCAGCCTGAACGTGGTGCAGGCCGGCGAGCGTACCCGCCTGGTGCTGAACCTGGCGCGCGCCCTGAACTACGCCACTGCCATCGACGGCAAGTCGGTCATCGTCACCGTCGAGGGCTCGGGCGGCGTGGCCCAGGCCGTGAACGCGGCCGGCATGCCGGTGACCGGCCCGGCAGCGGTGCCGGCGCCGCGCCAGATGTTGCGCGACCTCGACTTCCGCCGCGGCAGCAACGGCGAAGGCCGCGTCGTGGTCGACCTGCCGAACGGCCAGGTTGGCGTGGACGTGCGCCAGGTCGGCAACCAGGTGCTCGTCGACTTCCTGCGCACCGGCCTTCCGGAAACGCTGCGCCGGCGCCTCGACGTGACCGATTTCGGCACCCCCGTATCGCGCATCACCACCAGCGCCCAGGGCGAGAACGTGCGCATGACCATCGATGCGCAAGGCGCCTGGGAACAGTCGGTGTACCAGAGCGACACCCAGCTGATCGTCGACGTACGCCCGGTGAAGGAAGACCCGAACCGTCCCGGCGGCACGGCCAATGGCTACCGTGGCGAGAAGCTGTCCTTCAACTTCCAGAACGTGGAAGTGCGCGCCGCGCTGCAGGCGATCGCCGATATCTCGGGCCTGAACATCATCACCAGCGATGCCGTCACCGGCAACCTGACCCTGCGCCTGCGCGACGTGCCCTGGGACCAGGCCCTCGACGTGGTCCTGCAGGCCAAGGGCCTGGACATGCGCAAGAACGGCAACGTGCTGTGGATCGCGCCCAAGGAAGAGCTGCTGACCAAGGAAAAGCTCGAACTCGAGCAGCGCGCCCAGATCGCCGAGCTCGAGCCGCTGCGCTCCGAGATCTTCCAGCTGAACTACCAGAAGGTCGAGGCCTTCCGCACCGTGTTCGGCCTGGACGCCAGCGGCGCCTCGGTTGCCGGCGACAGCAGGAACCGGGTGCTGTCCAAGCGCGGCAGCGCCATCGTCGATCCGCGCACCAACCAGCTGTTCGTGACCGACGTCGCGTCGAAGATCGAGGACATCCGCAAGCTGATCCAGAAGACCGACGTCGCCTCGAAGCAGGTGCTGATCGAGGCGCGCCTGGTGGAAGCGAACGACGGCTTCTCGCGCAACCTCGGCGCCAAGCTCGGCTTCGCCGACCTGCGCACCCTGCGCGGCGGCGATTCGGGTTGGCAGGTCAAGGGCAACGAGCGCGTCGCCATCGGCGGCAACCTCACCGGCGTCGGCCAGGTCACCGGCCAGACCCCGGACACCGGCGACGGCTACACCAATACCACGATGGTCAACCTGCCGGCCGCGCCGATCGGCGGCACCCCGGCTTCCTCGCTGGCCTTCAGCCTGTTCTCCTCGGCCGCCAACCGTTTCCTCAACCTGGAGCTGTCGGCACTGGAAGCCGACGGCAAGGGCAAGATCATCTCGAGCCCGCGGGTGGTCACCGAAGACAAGCAGATCGCCGTGATCGAGCAGGGCATCGAACTGCCGTACCAGGTCGCCACCAGCAGCGGCGCGACCTCGATCACCTTCAAGAAGGCCAACCTGCGCCTGGAAGTGACGCCGCAGATCACCCCGGACGGCAACGTCGTGCTCGAGGTCGACGTCAACAAGGATTCGAAGGGCGAGGAAACCCGCGCCGGCCCGGCCATCAACACGCAGCACGTGAAGACCAAGGTCATGGTCGAGAACGGCGGCACGGTGGTGCTGGGCGGTATCTACCAGCAGACCGAGCGCAACAACGAGCAGAAGGTGCCGCTGCTGGGCGACGTGCCGGTGCTGGGCTACCTGTTCAAGACCACCGGCCGCGAAAGCACCAAGACCGAACTGCTGGTGTTCATCACGCCGAAGATCGTGAACGACGCCGCGGCGGGACGCTGATCCCCCTCGGGGAAAGCATCACAACGACATAACAACAGGAAGAACAGAAGTCATGGACCACTCTCCAAAACAGGACACCCTGGCGTCGATCGGCCGCTGGACCGCCATCGGCCTGGCCGCAGCCCTCTTGAGCGCCTGCGGCGGCGGCGGCGGCGATCCGGGCAGCGCCGGCGGCAGCGGCAGCACCGGTTCCGGCGGCACCGGCAGCACCCCGACCCCGACGGTGCCGGCCACGCCGACCGTGGCGGTCAGCTTCGTGAACGCGAGCGGCCAGGCCAGCAATTCGCTCACGGGCGCTACCCCGCTCACCGTGCGTGCCCTGGTGCTCGACCAGGCCGGGAAGCCGGTGCCGAATGCGCTCGTCTCGTTCGCCACCGATCCGGCGCTGGCGGTTTTTTCGCCAACTGCCGGCACCAGCCTGACTGATGCTAGCGGCGTCGCCACCGTGACCCTGCGCACCGCCAGCCTGTCGGCCGGCGGCGCCGGCAAGGTCACGGCGACCACGACCGTCGCCGGCGCCACGCTGACCAGCGAAGCCAACTATTCGGTCGGCGCTACCGCGCTCACCTTCAGCACGCTGCGCCTATCGCAGACGAGCATTGCCGCCTATGGTTCGACCGAGGTGTCGGTCGATGTTCTGGCAAACGGCGTCGCCTATACCGGACAGCAGGTCACCGTGCGCTTCAGTTCCGCCTGCGTTACCGCGGGCAAGGCCACGCTGGCGGCCTCCGTCGCGACCAACCAGGGCAAAGCCATGGCAGTCTACCGCGACCAGGGTTGCGGCAACGACGATGTCATCACCGCGTCGGCCGATGGCGTCGGCACGCCCGTGACCGCAACGCTCAAGATCGCGCCGCCTGCGGCGTCGTCGGTGCAGTTCGTGTCGGCCGCGCCGCTGGAAAAGTCCATCGTGATCCGCGGCCAGGGCGGCGTCGGTCGTACCGAAACCGCCACCTTGCGCTACCGCGTGTTTGACATCTTCGACCGCCCGCTGGTGGGCCAGCGCGTCGACTTCTCGGTGATCCCGAATAGCGCAGTAACGCTCAACAAGGCCACCGACACGACCGACCAGAACGGGGAGGTCATCACGACGGTCAATTCGCTCGATACGCCGACCACTTTCCGGGTCCAGGCGACGTTGCCGAACACGGCTACCGCCACGCGCCCGAACATCTCCACCCTTTCCGACTCGATCGTCGTCACCACCGGCCTGCCGGTGCAGCGCTCGCTGTCGCTGAGCACCTCTGTTTCGAACGTCGAGGGATGGCGCGTCGACAGCGGTACGACCACGCCAGCCAGCGTCGTCAGCATCCTGCTTGCCGACCAGTCTGGCAATCCGGTCCCGGACGGCACGCCAGTCGTGTTCCAGACGAACCTCGGCGCGATCGGCTCGTCCGACAAGGGGGGCTGCAATACCGTCAACGGTGGCTGCTCGGTGGACTTCCGCACCCAGAATCCCCGTGTTGCGGTGCCTGGACAGCCGGCAACTCCCTGCAATACCTTGGCCGGCAGCACGCCCGACAGCCCGCGCGCGGGCGTCGCAACGATCTGCGCCAGCACGACCGACGGCAGCAACACGCAGTTCGCGAAGACGGCGATCTTCTTCAGCGGCAGCTTTGCTGACAACATTTACCTCAACGGCTCGACCACGCCGCTGCCGAACCGGCTGGTGGAGATCGGCCCGGTTCCTTCGGACAATCCGCTGGTCTTTACGCTGCAGCTGAATGACCTGAACCTCAATCCGCTGCCAGCCAGCTCGACCGTAGAGGTTACCGCCATCGCCAACGCCTCGGTTGTCGGCGTGGTCCCGGCGACCGTGCCGAACATCCTGCCACACAACCTGGCGGGCGTGGACGACCATACCGGCAGCAACGCCGCCGGCCCCCAGGGTTCGACCCATCGTTTCACCATCAGCAGCGCCGCTCCCAAGCCTTGCACGGCAGGCAGCGTCGCCACCTTCGACGTGACGGTGACTACGCCGAAGGGCAGCACGACCTCGGTTCCATTCAAGGTCACGTTCAGCTGCCCTTGAGCTTGAAGCAAGGGTTTTGACGCAAAAAGAGGCGGCCAGTCTATACTGGCCGTCTTTTTTTATTTCTGCGGACCTGGCAGTGCCTCATCCCAAGAACAACAACATCTTCCTGGTCGGCCTGATGGGGTCGGGGAAGACCACCATCGGGCGCCAGCTTGCGCGCAGGCTCGGCATGCGCTTCGTCGACTCCGACCACGAGATCGAAGCCCGTACCGGCGCCTCGATCCCCTGGATCTTCGAGATCGAGGGAGAAGGCAGCTTCCGGCGCCGTGAAGCGGACATGATCCGGGCGCTGACCGCGCAGGCCGGCCTGGTGCTGGCCACCGGCGGCGGCGCCGTGCTGAACCCGGCCAGCCGCGCGCTGCTGGCCGAGCGCGGCACCGTGATCTACCTGCGCGCCTCGATCGGCAGCATCCTTCAGCGCACCTCGCACGACAAGAACCGTCCGCTGCTGCAGACCGCCGACCCGCGCGCCAAACTGGAAGAACTGCTGGCCCAGCGCGACCCCCTGTACCGCGAGATTGCGGACCTCGTCATCGACACCGGCCGACCTAACGTACAATCGATGGTACAGACCATTTTGGACCAGCTCGCCGTGCAGGAGGCCGCGCATGCAAGCGCTCACGCAGCCGCCCATGCAGCCCATTTTGCGCGCCGGCTGGCAAGCGACCCCATGAACGCGATGAACCAACCCGGCCCCACCATTCTCAACGTCGAACTGGGAGAGCGCAGCTACCCGATCACGATCGGCCCGCGGCTGCTGGACGACGCCGCGCTGCTGGCGCGCCACATCGACGGCGGCAAGGCCGCCATCGTCACCAACACCACCGTCGCGCCGCTGTACCTGGCGCGCGTCGCCGGCGCCCTGCGCGCGGCGGGCCGCGAAGTGGTCGAGATCGTCCTGCCCGATGGCGAAGAGCATAAAACCTGGCAGTCGCTGAACCTGGTGTTCGACGCGCTGCTCCAGCACAAATGCGACCGCAAGACCACGATCGTGGCGCTGGGCGGCGGCGTGATCGGCGACCTGGCCGGCTTCGCCGCCTCCAGCTACATGCGCGGCGTGCCCTTCGTGCAGGTGCCGACCACGCTGCTGTCGCAGGTCGATTCCTCGGTGGGCGGCAAGACCGGCATCAACCACCCGCTGGGCAAGAACATGATCGGCGCGTTCTACCAGCCGCGCGCCGTGATCGCCGACACCGCCACCCTCGACACCCTGCCGGCGCGCGAGCTGGCGGCCGGCCTGGCCGAGGTGATCAAGCACGGCGCCATCCTGGATGCCGCCTACTTCGACTGGATCGAGGCCAACATCGCCAGGCTGGTGGCGCGCGAGCCGGAAGCGATGGCCCATGCCATCGCACGCTCCTGCGAGATCAAGGCCGAGGTGGTGCGCAAGGACGAACGCGAAGGCGGCCTGCGCGCCGTGCTCAACTTCGGCCACACCTTCGGCCACGCGATCGAGGCGGGCCTGGGCTTCGGCACCTGGCTGCACGGCGAAGCGGTGGGCTGCGGCATGGTGATGGCGGCCGACCTGTCGGCGCGCCTCGGCCTGGTCGACGTGGCGACGGTGCGGCGCGTGCGCAGCCTGGTGAAGGCGGCCGGCCTGCCGACCGTGGCGCCGGACCTCGGCGCCGAGCGCTGGATCGAGCTGATGGCCGTGGACAAGAAGAACGAGGGCGGGGAGATCAAGTTCATCCTGCTCAAGCCGCTGGGAAGCCCGTCGATCACGACGGTGCCGCCCGAGGTCCTGAAGGCCACCCTGGACGCCTGCGTGGCCGCCGACAAGGAGTGAACGCCATGGACTTCGACGCACGCCTTGCCCCTTACGCAGCCCATTCGTCGAAGTCGCGCGGCCGTACGCACATCGAGCCGCCGGCAGGATCGCGCAGCGAATACCAGCGCGACCGCGACCGCATCATCCACTCGACCGCCTTCCGCCGGCTCGAGTACAAGACCCAGGTCTTCCTGAACCACGAGGGCGACCTGTTCCGCACGCGGCTCACGCACAGCATCGAAGTGGCGCAGATCGGCCGTACCCTGGCGCGCAGCCTGCAGCTGAACGAAGACCTGGTCGAGGCCACCGCGCTGGCGCACGATCTCGGGCACACGCCTTTCGGCCACGTGGGCCAGGACGTGCTCAACGAGTGCATGAAGGACCACGGCGGCTTCGAGCACAACCTGCAGAGCCTGCGCGTGGTGGACGAGCTGGAAGAGCACTACGGCGCCTTCAACGGCCTCAATCTCACCTTCGAGACGCGCGAGGGCATCCTCAAGCACTGCTCGCTGGCCAATGCGCGCCAGCTGGGCGAGCTCGGGCACCGCTTCATGGACCGTAGCCAGCCCAGCCTGGAAGCGCAGCTGACCAACCTGGCCGACGAAATCGCCTACAACAACCACGACATCGACGACGGCCTGCGCTCCGGGCTGTTGACGATGGCGCAGATGGACGAAGTGGAGCTGTTCGCGCGCCACCGGCATACGGTGGAAATGCAGTATCCGGGCCTGCCGGGGCGGCGCGCCTTGTACGAGACGATCCGCCTGATGATCACGGCAATGACGGCCGACCTGGTCGAGACCTCGCGGGCCCTGTTGCTGGAAGCGGCGCCGCAGAGCATCGATGACGTGCGCGCGTCGCCGCCCTTGATCCGCTTCTCGCCGCAGATGCGCGCCGAGACCACCGCCCTCAAACGCTTCCTGTACGCGAATCTCTACCGCCACTTCCAGGTGAACCGCATGCGCGTCAAGGCCAGCCGCATCGTGCGCGAACTGTTCGACGCCTTCATGACGGACCCGGTGCTGCTGCCGAACGACTACCAGGTGCAGGGGGAGGGTGAGGAAAACGCGATGCTGCAGGCCAGGAAGATCGCGGATTACATCGCGGGCATGACGGACCGCTACGCCATCCGGGAACATCGGCGCATCTTCTCGCTCGACCATTTCTGACTCTGGAGCCGCCAGCCACGCGTTCAACATGCGCACGAACAGACGCACGGGCGACATCAGCGTGGTTTGAACGCGTGGGCGGCGCTCACGGACCCGCCTGTCATCTTCCCGGGTAGAGCCGCCCACCCTACGAACTGGAGCCGCCGGCCACGCGTTCAACATGCGCACGAACAGACGCACGGGCGACATCGGCGTGGTTTGAACGCGTGGGCGGCGCTCACGGACCGCCTGGTCATATTCCCGGGTAGAGCCGCCCACCCTACGACCAGCTGGTGCGCCGCGACCTCACCCGAACAATCCCGGCTGCGCCAATTCCTGCAGCAGCTTCTTCACCGGCGCCGGCAGCGGGGCGGTTCCGATCGCATGCAGGTCCCACCACAGGTGGCGCCCGGTCGCGCCCGCGCGCGCCGCCAGCCGCACCTGCCACGGCGCGATGTGCAGCTTGTAGTGCGTGAACACGTGCACCAGCGGCCTGAGCGCCTCCACTTCGTCCACCGTTCCGAACTGCGCCGCAGCGGCAGCCACGTCGGGGGACGACACCGCCTCGACGTCCACGGCCAGGTGTCCGTCGACTTCCGGCAGCGACAGCAGGCCGCCCCAGATCCCGCTGCCAGGCCGCTGCTCCAGCAGCACCTGTCCGCGATCGATGATGACCAGCAGCGCCGCGCGCTTCTCCGGCGTGGTCTTCTTCGGCTTGCGCACCGGGAGCTCGGCCGTGCGCCCGCTGGCATGGGCCACGCAACGCGCCTGTAGTGGACAGCGCGGGCAATCCGGCCGGCTGCGCGTGCACAAGGTCGCGCCCAGGTCCATCAGGCCCTGCGTATAGGATTCGATGCCTTGCTCCGGCAGCAGCGCATCGGCGCGGCGCCACAACGCGTCCTCGACGCGCTTCTCGCCCGGATACTGGTCGATGCCGAACACCCGCGCGAACACGCGCTTGACGTTCCCGTCCAGGATCGCGGCGCGCGCGCCGCTGGAGAAGGCGGCGATCGCCGCCGCGGTCGAGCGGCCGATGCCGGGCAGCCCGGCCAGCAGCGCCGGGTCGCTCGGGAACACCCCGTCGTAATCCTGCACCACGCGCTTGGCGCAGGCATGCAGGTTGCGTGCCCGGGTGTAGTAACCCAGGCCGCTCCAGTGCGCCATCACGTCCTCTGGCGGCGCTTCGGCCAGCGCCTGCACGGTCGGGAAGCGCTCCAGGAAGCGCGCGTAGTAGCCGAGTACCGCCGCCACCTGGGTCTGCTGCAGCATGATCTCGGACAGCCAGATGCGGTAGGCATCCGTCGTGTTCTGCCAGGGCAGGGTGTGGCGGCCGTGGCTGCGCTGCCAGTCGATCACCGCCTGCGAGAAGGTCGGGTCGGCCAGCTGGTCGAATTCGGTAAGGCGTTTCATGGGGTCTCCAGTGCCGCTGCGACCTGCGACGCTTGCTGCGCCAGCCGGGTGCGGGTGGCTTCCAGCGCCGCTTGCGTGCTGGCGAAGGCGGCGATCTTCTGCTCCAGGCTGTCGGTGGCGTCGTGGATGCGCTGGATCGAGGACTGGCGGTGGCGCAGCTGGTCGCGGTGCTGGCGGACCGCCGTCTCGAGCGGCGCCATGATCAGCTTGAGCCAGGTTTCGGCCTCGAGGTTGGCGGCGCGGAAGCAGTGCCGCACGCGCGAGGCGATCGAATCGAAGAAGCGCTCCAGCAGCGTGGCGCGGCTGGTCATGAGCAGGGTAGCGGTGCCGAACTGCTTCAGGAACAGCTCCTCGATCTCGATCAGTTCGCGGCGGTAGCGCTCGAGCGAGAGCGCCATCGGGCTGCCCAGGGACAGGCCGTGCTCGGCCGAGAACTTGCGAAGCATGCTGTCCAT
The DNA here is from genome assembly GCA_015277795.1 of Massilia sp. UMI-21. Taxonomy (NCBI): domain Bacteria; kingdom Pseudomonadati; phylum Pseudomonadota; class Betaproteobacteria; order Burkholderiales; family Oxalobacteraceae; genus Massilia; species Massilia sp. UMI-21. The sequence continues at coordinate 774,226 of CP063848.1, forward strand.
CATGGCGCCGATCTCTTCCACCTTGCCGGCCGAGGCGTCGAGCCTGGCGCGCATCGCCTCGAAATAGCTGCGCACCGGGGCGCGCATGCCGGTCGCGAAGCGCAAGGCCTGCATGGCGGCGCGTACCGCCTCGGCCTGCTCCTGCACCGCCTCCATGCCCAGCGTCGAATACAGTTCGGTCGACAGGCGGGCGAATACCGCGCGCGTGCCCTGCAGCTTGACCAGGCTGGCGTCGAATTCCTTCTTTTCCATCTCGACGCGGCGCATCATGTGCGCGATCATGCCCTGGTTCTTGCCGCGCAGGCTTTTCAGTTCCTGCTGCTGCTCGAGCAGGTCGCGCATGCGCGCCGTCGCCAGCACCTGCTGACCGCCGGCGAGCAATGCCAGGTCGCCGCGCAGCTGGCCGGCGATGATCGCGCGGCGCGCGGGAATCAGGTCGTGGAACAGGGCCGCTTCGAGCGCACCCAGGCGGCTTTTCTCGAACAGGGCCATGTCGCCGTTGATCTTGCCGACCAGGGCCTTCTGCGCCGACACCGGGTACACCCGCGCGCTGTCCAGTCCCAGCAACTGGGCCACCTCGATCTGCTGGCGCGCGATCTCGGCATCGTTTTCCTGGGGCGTGCGCAACTCGTCCCACATCGCGTCGATCTTGTTCAGCACCGCCATGCGTCCCGGGCCGGCGCCGATGTGGGTGCGCCACACGGCGATATCGCTCTTGGTGACGCCGGTCTCGGCGGCCAGGATGAACAGCACCGCGTGGGCGTTCGGAATCAGCTTGAGGGTCAGCTCGGGCTCGGTGCCGATCGCGTTCAGGCCCGGCGTGTCGAGGATCACCAGGCCCTGCTTCAGGAGCGGGTGGGGCAGGTTGATGATGGCGTGGCGCCACCGCGGGATCTCGATCGTGCCGTCCGCCGCCAGGCTGGTGGCGCTGTCCGGATCGTCCGGGTCCCACAGGCCGTACTGCTGCGCCTCGCCGGCGGGGACGCGGCGCGTCTGGCTCACCTGGCGGAACGCCTCGCTCATGCGTTCCGGTGCGTCGAGCTCGAGCGGCAGAACGGTCCAGGCGCCGGTGTCTTCGCGATAGTCGCTGGTGGACAGGTGCTGGCTGCGGGTCTCGATCGGCAGTAGGCGGATGCAGGGCGGCAGCGCCGCGTCGTACAGCAGCTCGGTCGGGCACATCGTGGTGCGCCCGGCGCTGGACGGCAGGATGCGCTGGCCGTAGTCGGCAAAGAAGATCGCGTTGATCAGCTCGGTTTTGCCGCGCGAGAACTCGGCCACGAAGGCCACCGACAGGCGGTCGTCGCGCAGCCGCGCCAGGGCCCGCTCGAGCTGCTGCTCGCCGGTGCCGTCGATCAGCGCCGCCTCGCGCAGCGCAGCTCCGTAGCCTTCCAGCGCGTCCGCGACGGTGGCGCGCCATGCGCCATACTGTTGAAAATCCTGCATGTTTCTAAGACCCGGTTCTTGTAGGGCGGCCGGCCATGCCGGCCGCGGGTCCAGACAGTAGACGCGCTGAGGCGATGCATACCGGAGCTGGACGCGCGGTCGGCGAAGCGTGATCCGGTCCACCGGACCAGATCACCCCTACGATTCATCGCTGGCACTGCACGCAGTAGAAGGTCGAGCGCTGGCCCTGCTTGATCTGGCGGACCGGCGTCCCACAGTTGCGGCAGGGCACTCCAGCACGATCATAGACGAAATATGTCTGCTGGAAATACCCAGATTGTCCGTTTACTGCAATAAAGTCTTTCAAGCTGCTGCCGCCCTGCACGATCGCGGCGGCGAGGATGTCCTTGATCGCTTCGGCCAGCCGGTCATAGCGGGCGCGGCTGATGCGCGCGGCTGGGGTTTTCGGGTTGATCCCGGCCCGGAACAGGCTTTCGCAGGCGTAGATGTTGCCGACCCCCACCACGATGTCGCCCGCCAGCAGGACCTGCTTGATCGGCGCATTGCGCTTGCGCGTCGCGCGCCACAGGAGTTCGCCCGAAAAACCCTCGCCCAGCGGTTCGACGCCGAGGCCGCGCAGCAGCAGGTGCGCGTCGAGTTCGCCTTCTTCCTTGCCGTGCCAGAGCACGGCGCCGAAGCGGCGCGGATCGTGCAGGCGCAAGACCTGCCTGCCCTCGGGACCCGCATCGGCCCCGGCCACGACCAGGTCGAAGTGGTCGTGCTTGCGCGGCTCGATCCCCGGGGGCAGCACCCGCAGGTGGCCCGACATGCCGAGGTGGACGATCAGGGTGCCGTGCTCGAATTCGATCAGGAGGTACTTGCCGCGGCGGCCGGTGCCCAGGATGCGGCGCCCGGCCAGCAGCTCGGCCAGCTCCGGCGGGAAGGGCCAGCGCAGGCCTGCGCGGCGCAGTACCACCTGCTCGACGATGCGGCCTTCGATATGGGGCGCGACACCGCGCCGGGTGACTTCGACTTCTGGCAGTTCAGGCATGGGGAGTGTCAATTCTTAGGCAGCGATTAAGCTGCGGAGATAAATGGCGCTGCCGTGCACGCGGGCGCATGCTTGAGCGTAGAATCAGACAACATCTCAGAACCCCTGGAATTGCCTTGAAAAACGCTTTCGTCATTGTAACCCTCTCCAGCATCCTGGCGGCATGCACTGTCGCGCAGGCACAGCAGCCTGCACAGCAGGGTGCGGCAGGCGCGTCCTCCGGCGCCCCCGCGGCCGCCGAAGCGGCCTCCGGCCAGGACGGGGAGCCAGGCGCCGCAGCAGACGCGCCCAGCGAAGAAGCGCTCGCGGCGAAAGCCCGGGCCGAGGCGGAAGCGCGCTTGCCGAAGGTCGAGCTGACCAGCACGATGCTGAAGCAGTTACTTAAGGCCGAGTTTGCTTTTCGCAAGGGCGACTGGCAGGGACCGTACCTGACCATGCTCTCGCTGGCCCAGCAGACGCGCGACCCGCGCCTGGCGCGCCGCGCGGCCGAGATGGCGGTCACGGCCCGCCAGGCGGACGACACGCTGGCCGCGGTGCGCCTGTGGCGCGAGCTCGATCCGGAATCGGACGAGGCGACCCAGTACTTCGTCGGCATGGTGGTCGGCTCGGACAATATCGCCGACGTCGAACCGATCTTCGTGGAGCGCCTGCGCGCAGCCCCGGCCGACAAGCGCGGCCTGCTGCTGTTCCAGATCCAGCAACTGCTGGGGCGCGCCAAGGACAAGGAGGCCGCCGCGGCGATGCTCGAGCGCGTCATCGCGCCTTACAACGACAGCTTCGAAGCGCACATCGTGCGCGCCCAGGCGGCGCTGGCGCGCGGCGACAAGGATGCGGCCCGGCGCGCGGCCCAGGCCGCCCTGGAGGCCAGGCCCGACTCGGAAATCGCGGTGCTGATGATGGCCCAGGTGCTCGACGACGACGCCAAGGTCGGCCCGATGCTGGAGGCCTTCCTCGAGACCCATCCGGAAGCGCGCGAGGTGCGCGCCGCCCATGCCCGCGTGCTGGTCAGCCAGAAGCGGTATCCGCAGGCGCGCGCCCAGTTCGAGGCCTTGCTCAAGGAACGTCCGGACGACGCCGGCAACCTGTACGCGCTGGGCGTGCTGGCGGCGCAGATGAACGATGTCCAGGGCGCCGAAACCTATTTCACGCGCTTCGTCGAGGTGCTCGGCCGCAATCCGGGCGACGAGCGCGACCCGACCCGCGCGCTCTTGACGCTGGCGCAAATCGCGCAAGAGCGGGGCGATGACGCGGCGGCGCTGGCCTGGCTCGAGAAAATCCCCGCCGGCACCGAGCCGCAACTGCAGTTCAGCGCGCAACTGCGCCGCGCGCAACTGCTGGCCCGCCAGGGCGACCTGGCGGGCGCGCGCAAGCTGCTGGCCGGCCTGAAGCCGGCCGAGCCAGCGCAGCAGGCCCAGGTGGCGGCAGCCGACTCGCAACTGCTGCGCGACGCCGGCCGCACGCTCGAGGCCTATGCGCTGATGGAGGCCGCCGCCAAACGCTTCCCGAAGAATCCCGACCTGCTGTACGACTTCGCGTTGCTGGCCGAGAAGGTCGGCCGCGTCGACGTGATGGAAAAGGCCTTGCGCGAGGTGATGACGCTGGCGCCGGACAACCACCACGCCTACAACGCCCTCGGCTATTCGCTGGCCGAACGCAACGTGCGCCTGCAGGAAGCCCAGGCCCTGGTGGCCAAGGCGCTCGCGATGGCGCCCGGCGACCCGTTCATCATGGACAGCATGGGTTGGGTGCAGTACCGCATGGGCAATCTCGACGAGGCCGAGAAGCACCTGCGCAATGCCTATGCGCTGCGGCGCGATCCCGAGATCGCCGTGCACCTGGGCGAGGTGCTGTTCCAGAAAGGGCAGCAGGCCGCGGCGCAGGCGTTGTGGCGCGAAGCGCGCGCCAAGGATCCGCAGAACGACACGCTGCGCAGTACGCTGGCGCGCCTGCGCCAGAGCTTGTGAAATAATCCACGCCTTGCCGGCCGCTTCGATGCGGCCGCGCATCGAAGCAAGCCCGTTCCATCAACTACCCATTCATTTGCCGATGCCGATTACCCGACGCCTGACCCTGCTCGCCCTCGCCGCCGCCCTGGCCGGCTGCGCCACCACCAGCACCAATGTCGCCACCGTGGGCGCCTACCGCGACACGATCGACCTGGGCGGCCGCCTGTCGGTGAACTACCAGAAGGACGGCAAGGTGGAATCGCTGACCGGCAGCTTCGACTGGGCGCAGCGTCCGGGCAGCGTGGACGTCACCCTGGCCAATCCGCTGGGGCAGACCGTGGCGACGATCCAGGTGACGCCGCAGTCGGCCACGCTGACCCAGGCCGGCCGAGAGCCGCTGACCGAGGCGAATATCGATACCCTGACCCAGCGCACGCTGGGCTGGCCGCTGCCGGTGTCCGGCCTGCGCGACTGGCTGCAGGGTTATGCCGTGGATGCGCAGGGCCAACGTTTTGCCGCGTCGCCGGCGAAGAACGAGGTGAGCACCCGGGACGGCTGGCGCCTGCGTTTCGTCGAGTGGCAAGACCCGAACGCGGCCAAGCCCTTGCCGCGCGTAATTCACGCGACGCGCAGCGCGGCCGGCGACATTCAAGACCTGTCGATTCGCATCGTCATCAATCCCGCAGGGCAGGGCTGAGCACACATGCGTTCGCTGCATCATTGCCCGGCGCCGGCCAAGCTGAATTTGTTCCTGCACGTGACCGGCCGCCGCGCCGACGGCTACCATCTGCTGCAAAGCGTGTTCCAGCTGATCGACCACGGCGACACCCTGCATTTCGACCTGCGCGCAGACGACCGGATCGTGCGCACCACCGAGGTCCCGGGCGTTGCGCAAGACCAGGACCTGATCGTGCGCGCCTTGCGCCTGCTGCAGGCGGAATATGCGCGCCGCCATGGCCGCGTGCCGCCGGGCATCGACGTGGCGGTCGAGAAGATCCTGCCGATGGGAGGCGGGCTGGGTGGCGGCTCTTCGGATGCCGCCACTGCGCTGATGGCGGGCAACCACCTGTGGCAGGCCGGATTCACGCAGCAGAAACTGATGGAGATCGGCTTGCCGCTGGGCGCCGACATCCCCTTCTTCCTGTTCGGCGAGACCGCGTTCGTCGAGGGCGTGGGCGAAGCCCTGCAGCCCGTGCCAGGCCCGGATTGCTGGTATGTGGTGATCGAGCCGGGCGTGTCGGTGCCGACCCCGGCGATTTTTTCAGCGCCCGATTTGACGAGGGACACCAGACCCGTTACAATAGCGGACTTTTCCAGCAGCTATGTTGGTAACTGCGGTGTTTCAGGCAAGCAGTTAGGCTTCGGAAAGAATGATTTGCAGGACGTGGCTGAGCGCCTGTTCCCGCCGGTAGCAGAGGCGGTGACATGGTTGGGAAGTTACGGCGATGCCAGGATGACTGGCTCGGGGGCATGTGTGTTTTGTGCCTTCTCCAGCGAGCGTGAGGCGGACCAGGTTCTGGCACAGGTGCCAAGACAGTGGAAAGCCTGGAAAGCGCATTCGCTAGAGAGTCACCCGATGAAATCGCTCTTGCATAATCAAGCAGTTATAGAATAAAATTTTGCCTGTCGCGACGTTAGGCGTTAAAATACGCAGAATGTAACGGCAAGCAGTTCAGTCGTGTAGGGGAATCGCCAAGTTGGTTAAGGCACCGGATTTTGATTCCGGCATTCCAAGGTTCGAATCCTTGTTCCCCTGCCAAAGTTTTCCCGGCTGTCGAGGCATGATCCTCCAGCGGGATAAATAGCGGTGCAGCCCAGTCTGCATCGATAAGCTAATCAGCCGGTTCTTCCGGCTGATTGTTTTTCCAGTGTCAACGTTTTTCTCTTGGGACTCCCTCCATGGCTTACGAAAACCTGATGGTTTTTACCGGCAACGCCAATCCGGCACTAGCAGAGGGGGTCGCTAAGAACCTCGGCATTCCACTCGGCAAAGCAGTCGTTTCGAAATTCTCGGACGGCGAAGTCATGGTCGAAATCAACGAAAACGTGCGCGGCAAGGACGTCTTCGTCCTGCAGTCGACCTGCGCACCGACCAATGACAACCTGATGGAAATCATGCTGATGGTCGACGCGCTCAAGCGCGCATCGGCAGGCCGCATCACCGCCGCCATCCCGTATTTCGGTTACGCCCGCCAGGACCGCCGCCCGCGCTCGGCGCGTGTCGCGATCTCGGCCAAGGTGGTCGCCAACATGCTGGAAGAAGCCGGCGTCGAGCGCGTCCTGATCATGGACCTGCACGCCGACCAGATCCAGGGCTTCTTCGACATCCCGGTCGACAATATTTACGCCTCGCCGCTGCTGCTGGGTGACCTGCAAAAGCGCAACTACGACGACTTGCTGGTCGTCTCGCCGGACGTCGGCGGCGTGGTGCGTGCCCGTGCGCTGGCCAAGCGCCTCGGCTGCGACCTGGCGATCATCGACAAGCGCCGCCCGAAGGCGAACGTGTCGGAAGTCATGAACATCATCGGTGAAGTCGAAGGCCGCAACTGCGTCATCATGGACGACATGGTCGACACCGCCGGCACGCTGTGCAAGGCCGCCGAAGTGCTGAAAGAGCGCGGCGCCAAGAAAGTTGTCGCTTACTGCACGCACCCGGTCCTGTCGGGTCCTGCTATCGAGCGTATCCAGAATTCGCCGCTCGATGAACTGGTCGTCACCGACACCATCCCGCTGAGCGCGGCCGGCGCCGCCTGCACCAAGATCCGCCAGCTGACCTGCGCACCGCTGCTGGCCGAGACCTTCAAGCGGATCGTGAAGGGCGACTCGGTGATGTCGCTGTTCGTCGACTAAGCAACACTCCGTCGTATCTTGCGGCGCGCCTGGCTGATGAAGCCGGCGCGCCGTTGACGTAAGTAGAACCTGGATCCCCGCCTGCGCGGGGACGACATGTTGGCGGTGCCGATATGTCGGTTTTGTATTCTTGAGCGCGCAACATGGCGCTTATTCACGACGGCCCTGGTCGCGGGGCGGTCACCACTGGGTTACCGGGCGGGCGTCAAAGCCGGCATTCGAACCCGTTTATTTTTGGAGTTTCACATGAAAGTAGTCGCATTCAACCGCACTCAGCAGGGGACCGGAGCGAGCCGCCGCCTGCGCAAGGCTGGCCAGACCCCAGGCATCATCTACGGTGGCGCAGCAACCCCGGAACTGATCGCCCTGGACGGCAACGCCCTGTACCACGCGCTCAAGAAAGAAGCTTTCCACGGTTCGATCCTGGACCTCGAAATCGAAGGCAAGACCCAGCAAGTCCTGCTGCGCGACTTCCAGATGCACGCATACAAGCAACTGGTCCTGCACGCTGACTTCCAGCGCGTCGACGCATCGAAGCCGATCCACACCAAGGTCACCCTGCACTACGTCAACGCCGACGTCTCGCCGGCCGTCAAGATGAGCAGCGCTGTGATCTCGCACGTGGCCAACGAGCTGGACGTCGCTTGCCTGCCGGGCAAACTGCCGGAGTTCATCGAAGTCGACCTGAGCAAGCTGGAAGCCGGCCAGTCGATCCACGTGAACGACCTGGTCCTGCCGGAAGGCGTGACCGCGCTGACCCACGGCCAGAACCTGACCCTGGTGACCACCTCGATCCCGCGCGGCGTCGCTTCGGCTGAAGCTGCTGCTGAGTAATACCTTCCTTGTGGGCCGTTGCGGTGGCCTATCGGAAACGAAACCCGTCGTGGCGCAAGTCCGACGGGTTTTTGTTTTCGTAGGGTGGTCGGCTTTGCCGACCGCGCGTCCAACTGTCGCGTGCGTTAACGTGACGCTTGCCGGCGCTGAACGCGCGGGCGGCGTCAGCGTACAGGCCCGTCACACTGCTCGGTAGAGCCGCCCACCCTACGGATGACCCGTGCCACTAGCGATTTCAGCCGCCCACCCTACGAGCGGCATCGCCGCGAGTCGTAGGGTGGGCGGCTGCACCTGCAACGCTGGCAGGCCGGAAGCTGGACGCCGCCCGCGCGTTCAAACCACGGCAATGTTGCCTGTGCGTCTCTTCTCCCGCTGTTTGAACGCGTGGGCGGCGTCGATGTACGGGCTGAACCCAATACCGGGCGGAGCCGCCCACCCTACGAAAGGCCTGCTCCGAAGTTTTTCAGCGATAATCCTGTTTTCCCAGAATCAAAGTAGACAACGCATGTCCATCCGTCTGATCGTCGGCCTCGGCAACCCGGGCCCGGAGTACGAACAAACCCGCCACAATGCCGGCTTCTGGCTGGTCGACAACCTGGCCAATTCGCTGCCGGGCTGCCGCCTGCAGCGCGAGTCGCGCTTCAATGCGATGGTGGCGAAGACCCGGATCGCCGGCAGCGAGGTCTGGCTGCTGGAACCACTGACCTACATGAACCGTTCCGGGCAGTCGGTCGGCGCGCTGGCGCGCTTCTACAAGATCAATCCGGATGAAGTGCTGGTCGTGCACGACGAGCTCGACATGCTGCCGGGCGTGGCCAAGCTCAAGAAGGGCGGCTCCGCAGGCGGGCACAACGGCCTGAAGGACATCACCTCCAGCCTCGGCACCCAGGACTACTGGCGTCTGCGCCTGGGCATCGGTCACCCGCGCAGCCTGAACCTGCAGCAGGCCGTGGCCGACTTCGTGCTGCACCGTCCGCGCCGCGAAGAGCAGACCCTGATCGAGGAATCGATCGACAAGGCCCTGCGCATCATTCCGCTGTGCTGCGAAGGCAAGATGGACGTGGCGATGATGCAGTTGCACACCGCCTGAGAGGCTGCGTGCAGGCGCGCTAGCGTCCCTGCACCACCACCTGCCCGCGCAGGTCGCCCATCATGCGCTCGAGCGCCGGCCGCATCCGGCGGTAATCGTCGGGCGTGCAGGTGGCCGCCGTATGCCGGAACTGCAGGCGGCGCTTGACCACCACCTCATTACCCTGGCGCGCATACTGCGCGCGGTAGTAGAACCTGCCGTCATCCACCACCAGCCCCTTGGGCAGCGCCAGCACGCGGGTGCGCGGCGGCAGCGCATAGCGCAGTTCGTCCTCGGCATCGATGGCGGGACAAACGAATTCCTGGCGCCGCTCCGGCTCGCGCCCCAGCCCGAACACCGCGTCGCCCATTCCGCCCCAGAAGTTATAGGTCGTGGCCAGCGCCACCGGCCCCGGCAGGCGGACAAAACCCTCGGTCGCGCCGGAGAAGGCCAGCGTGTAGTCGTCGCGCGGCGATGCCTTGTCCGGCGCATCGGCCTCGCCCGGCTCGAACAGGCCGTCGCCGGTCTGGCCGAGCCCGGCCAGCATGCGGCGTACAAAGCGCTCGCGCTCGGCTTGCGGCGTGCTGCGCACGGCATGCCGATAGGGTTCGGCGATGGCGCCGCCGCTGGTGCGCCGGAAGTGAAAGCGGCTGCTGCCGTCGCGGGCAATGTCGAAGCGCGTGGCTGTGCGACTGCGCGCCGCCTGCGACACCGGCGTGACCGCGAATCCGCCGGAATCGGCCAGCAGCACCGGTTTGCCCAGCAGGGCAGGCGGCAGGAAGCCGGCCGCGACCGTCCCGGCGGTGGGGTCGAGGAAGAGCTGCAACTGCGGCACGTAGACGATCACGTGGTTCAGCACCCCCAGGGTGGGCACCGCCGGCAGGCGGTAGGCGTCGTCGCCATTCACCAGCCCGGCGCTCGACGCGATGCCCGCCGCCCCCAACAGGGCCTGCAGCAGCGCGGCGTGGTCCTTGCAGTCGCCGTAGCGGTTGGCCAGCACGGACGGCGCCGGGTGCGGCACCACGCCGCCCGGGCCAAGGTAGACCGCCACGTAGCGGATGTTGCGCCGGACCCAGTCGGACAGCGCGGCTGCCTTCGCCTGCGGATCCGTCAGCCTCTGCGTGAGCCGGGCCGCGAGCTGCGCAATGGCCGCGTCGGGCGCTGCCGCAGCCGCCGCACGTGCGTGGTAGGCGCGGGCGAAGGCCGGGTAGTCCGCAAAGGTGGAGACCGCCAGGCGCCGGCCGTAGTCGAGGTAGCTCACCGCGCCTTGCTCGATGCGCGCGTCGTCGCCGTCCACGACACGCCAGGTATAACGGCGCCGGCCGGGCGCGCTGGCGCTGGCCTCCGGCACGAAGCCGACGGCATCGGCCTGCAGCGGCATCGAAGCGGGCAGGTCGTAGCTCAGCCGGAAATCCTGGTGGCGGTGGGGCTGGCCCACAGTAAGATCTTCGAACTGCCCGGGAAACAGCGGCGTATGGCGCCGGATCGTATAGCGCAGGGTGAGCGTGTCGCCGGGTTGCACGCCCGGGAAGATCACGACTTTCAGGCGCGTGTCCTGGAACATGGGAGCGTCCGCGGACGCGGCCTCGTGCTGCTCGCGGATCTGCTGCGGACCGACCGCCACCCGGCGCCCGTCCGGCTTGAGTGTCCATGCCTCGATGCTCACTACCCGGTCGAGCGAGCCGTTGAAGGGGATGCCTTGTTCGGCATGCTGCTCGACGGCGGCCGCGCTGCCGATCTTCTTGACCAGTTCGACATCGAGGGTGTACGCGCCATCGGCATCGACCGTGAAATACTGCCAATGGCGTTCGATGACGACGCCATCATCCGTGCCGCCCTCGGCTGCCGCCGGCCGGCAGCACGCGAACAGCAAGGTCAGCAAGGTCAGCAAGATCGGCAAGCGCGCCAGATGCGGCGCAAGTCGGAAGGGCATGGCGGGCTCCGCGAAAGCGACCGACCCATGTTACGCAGCAGCCTGGTGCCTCCCTTGAGCCTGCGCAAGCCCGCTCTTCCTGCGATAATTTTGCCCCATGAAGGCAATCACATTCCACGCCGGGCCGCTGGCCCTGGCCCAGATCGGCGCGCAGGGCCTGCGCGCGCAGGACATCGGCGTCGTGCCGGCCGCGGCCGGCGGCCCCAAGGGGCTGATCTTCCAGGCGCTCGACGCGTGGATGTTCGGCGAATGGCTGCCGGGCGCGCCGCGCGAGCGCGTGCTCATCGGTTCCTCGATCGGCGCCTGGCGCATGGCCGCCGCCTGCCAGCGCGACCCGGCCAAGGCTTTCGCGCGCCTGGGCGAGCTGTACGCGGGCCAGCGCTACACCAGTCGTAAGCCGACCCCGCACGAGATCGACAAGGTGGTGCAGGGCCTGCTGGGAGAATTCGTGCGCGGCCACGAGGACGATATCGTCAGCCATCCCCACCATCGCCTGCACCTGCTGGCGGTGCGCGGCAAGGGCGGCCTCGCCGCACCCTGTCATCCGCGCGCCGAGCTGCGCGGTTTCGCGACGGCGGCGCTGCACAACGCCTGCTCGCGTGCCTGGCTCGGACGCATGATGGAGCGGGTCGTGATCGGCGACGCGCGCGCCCAGGCGCCCTGGCTGCGCGAGCGCTTCGACGCCTTCACCACCCATTTTTCATCGCTCACGCGCCAGAACCTCGCGGCCAGCCTGCTGGCCTCGGGCACGCTGCCGCTCATCATGAAGCCGGTCACCGGCATCGCCGACCTGCCACCCGGCAGCTACTGGGACGGCGGCATCATCGACTACCACCTGGCCTTGCCCTACTCGAAGGCGGCGGCAGGGGGAACAGATGCGACCAAGGGCGACCTGGTGCTGTACCCGCACTTCACCCAGCACATCGTGCCGGGCTGGCTCGACAAGGGCTTCCCGTGGCGCCGCGCGGCGCGCGCCCACCGCGGCTGGCTGGACAATGTGCTGATCGTCGCGCCATCGGACGAATTCCTGCGCACCCTGCCGCGCGGCAAGCTGCCGGACCGGGCGGACTTCAAGTTCTACGGGCTCGACCATGATGAGCGCATCCGCAACTGGACGCGCGCGATGGGGGAAGGGGAGCGGTTGCGGGATGAGCTGGCGGAATTCGTAGCGAGGCCCGATCTGGCGCTGATTAAGCCGATCTAAACGGTGTTCACGCCCCGAAGGGGATCCTTACTCTTTCCACTCTCTAACAATCTGAGCAAGGTCCTCACGCGTCATCTTGCGGGCCTTAAGTATTCGAACCAGGTCGTCCTTGCTGACAGGCGTGTTCGCCATCAGAAAAGGAAGGTCGTCGCGTTGTACCGGGTGTCCCCAGATCGGATCGATCAGATTCGGTTTGTCAGAAACAATCTGTTCTGCTGCGAACTCCGATTTGATGTTGAGGTACACGATGTAGCGCGTGAATCCTTCCGGAAATTCACGGTCTTTGTACAGAGCTGTCCCCACGGGTAGCACATGGAAATCTTGTGATTTGCCTTCCGCGTCAAGCAAAAGGGGTTCTTGCAATTTCAGGTAGGTCGTCTTCGACATTGCGATAACTCCAAATTTTTGAAAAAGAATCCCGCACAAGAAGGCGGCCGCAATCAGGGCGGTGACGGCAAGAGCATTCCGGGTATTCATCGACTCTTCCCGTACTTGTTGATTTTCTTGGCCTTCTTCGCGGAGGGACTCTCCAGCATCGCCTGGAGGTCTGCCGGCATAAAGATGTGTTTAGGCCATCCTCTCGCAGTGACCGCTGCCTTTTCCATCATGCCCAGTCCGAGTCCTTTTTGGAAGACTGACCAGCCTCTGTCGATATCGGGAAATATCGTTTTGATGGCGTCGACGCTCAATGTTGTGCAGTTTGGCCCGAGCGCATAATAGTCCTCGATCCGCAATTTGATCTTGGTCCGGTCTTCAGATATCGGCTTTTTCCCCGACGTCTTTCGCTCAAAGAACTGCAGAATTCTTGTTGCGTTTTCTTCCGTGGTTTCGTAGACGAAACCAGTCGTCACCCGGCCAGTACTATTTTCTTCCGCAATATATGCGTTGAAATTATTCCAGACTTTTAGAATCCCTTCACCCTCTGAATCCCCCAAGCCCCAGGTGCGTCCGTACCGCCCATAATCGAATACTTTATCAACGTCTGCAGTAGTGACACGAAGCGCTGTATGGCCGTAGGGGTGATTACGGTAGGGGCCGCCCACCAAGAATTCGACTGATGCTAACCGCACCTGGATGCGTGTGAGCTGGTTTGTCGTAGCTCGCACCCCTTGCTGTGCCGTCTTTACCGGGACGCTTAGCGCTGGCATGACTCGACGCCCATCGAATAGCCCAGTTCAGGAAAATTGACTGTGCATAGCCCCGCTTTGATCTGCTCGACGCGAGCAAACCCGTTCTCGTCGAGTTGTCCGGAGAACTGGGCGCCTCCCGGATCGATGACCACATAGGGCTGATGAGGAATCGGTTGATCGTTCCCATCTGATAACTGGAACTCGATCCAGTGATCTTCGTTGAGTAGCTCCGCTGTGTCCGGCATAAAAGCGATCCCTGCATCTGCAGCAGGCGGCACCTGGGCAGCGCTGGCCGGCGCATGGCCATCTCCGTGATAGTCATTATTCTGGGAGAGGCAAGTGCATCCGCCCGAAGTGCGTGCGCCATGAAGCGCCATGGCCGCACCATCGATGATTTCCGTAATATTGCCGTCCACGATGACACAGTTTTTTCTGCAGGTGATCCTGTCGCCCTGGCGGGCGATGCCTCGGCCATTCACGTCGGAAAAGGGTGACCCAGTTACCACTGTGCCGCCGCACGAAGTCTTATCCCCTACGCAAATACTTCCCAGGATAGAGAACAGTTCAAACCTAGTGATCTAGATAGATGGCTTGGAAGAAAATTCTACAAAAGCGTACTCTGCTCTTGAGGCACAAGCACAGCCTTGACACTGAGCAAGGAAGGTAGATTGCGATGCGCGGCAATGGCGGGGGAGGCAGCACAGCAGCACCCCGGCGCTGAACTGCACGCCTTCGCGGTGACGCTGCAAAATGCGCGTTCGTTCGTTGCGAAACCCGCCGCGCACGCCGTTTTTTTCAGCAACCCAAGGCGTCCCCGGTTACAATGTGGGGTTTTGGAGCCGGGCTTCCTTCCGCTCCGCATCTATACGAGAGAAAGAGTTCCCATGAGCCTCCAATGCGGCATCGTCGGCCTGCCGAACGTCGGCAAGTCCACCCTGTTCAACGCCCTCACCAAGGCCGGCATCCCGGCCGAGAACTACCCGTTCTGCACCATCGAGCCGAACGTCGGCGTGGTCGAGGTGCCGGATCCGCGCATGCAGGCGCTGGCTGACATCGTCAAGCCGGAACGCGTCGTGCCGGCCATTGTCGAATTCGTCGACATCGCGGGCCTGGTGGCCGGCGCCTCGAAGGGCGAGGGCCTGGGCAACCAGTTCCTGTCGCACATCCGCGAGACCGATGCGATCGTCAACGTGGTGCGCTGCTTCGAAGACGACAACGTGATCCACGTGGCCGGCAAGGTCAGCCCGATCGACGACATCGAAGTCATCCAGACCGAACTGGCGCTGGCCGACCTGGGCGCCGTCGAGAAAGCGATTCACCGCGAGAACAAGAAGGCGCGCTCGGGCGACAAGGATGCCGCCAAGCTGGTGGCAATCTGCGAACGCATGCTGCCGCACCTGAACGAAGGCCAGCCGGTCCGCACCCTGGGCCTGGATGCCGACGAGATGGCCTTGATCCGCGAACTGCACCTGATCACCGCCAAGCCCGCGATGTACGTCGCCAACGTGTCGGACACCGGGTTCACCGACAATCCGCTGCTGGACAAGCTGACCGAGTTCGCGAAGAAGCAGAATGCGCCGATCGTGGCCATCTCCGCCGCGATCGAATCGGAAATCGCCGAGATGGACGACGCCGACAAGAAGGACTTCCTGGCCGACATGGGCATGGAAGAGCCAGGCCTGGACCGCCTGATCCGCGCCGCCTACAAACTGCTCGGCCTGCAGACCTATTTCACCGCCGGCGTCAAGGAAGTGCGCGCCTGGACCGTGAAGGTCGGCGCCACCGCGCCGCAAGCCGCGGGCGTGATCCACACCGACTTCGAGCGCGGCTTCATCCGTGCCCAGACCATTTCCTACGACGACTACATTACCTACAAGGGTGAAGCGGGCGCCAAGGAAGCGGGCAAGATGCGTGCTGAGGGCAAGGAGTACATCGTCAAGGATGGGGATGTGCTGAACTTCCTGTTCAACGTCTAAGCATGAGGTTGGAATCCAACGGATTCCAATGGACAACGAGGGCCCCGGCTTTACTCTAGAGCCGGGGCTTTTTCTATCCATGATTGTCCGGCTGAGATCGTTGCCATCCTGCCACATACCGGGTACGATGCCGGGTACGTACTTAGAGTCCCGAAAATTAAAACCGGGTATAGGTGCGATCATGAGGTAACGTGCTAACCGATACTCAATGTCGCAATGCGAAGCCAAAAGACAAGCCTTACAAGCTGACAGATGGTAAAGGGCTTTACTTGGAAGTAAAGCCAAACGGCGTCAAGGCCTGGCGCTACCGTTTTGAGCTCCGCGAGGATGGGTCTGTCAAGGAAAGCGTTTTTGCAGTTGGCGATTATGTAGTCGCTCCTCGGGGTGAAACCCTGGAAGAGGCACAAGCGCGACGTGCTGGTCGATGTTTTACGCTGGCCGAGGCAAGGGAAGAACGCGTTAAGTGCCGTGCACTCGTTAAACAAGGCATCAATCCAGCCCACAAGCGTCAACTGGAGCGCATCAAGCGAGAACAGGAGAGTGCTACCACGTTCGAGGCTGTTGCCAAGGAATGGGTAGCGCTGAAGGACTGGGCAGACACGACAAAAGTGCGTCGCCTCGATATGCTGGCGCGTGTGGTGTTTCCGAAAATCGGGGCGTTACCGGTCAAGAGCATCACGCCTGCGCATATCCTTGATGTGCTGAGCAGTACAGCTAAGAACAACGGCTTGACCGTAGCTGCGGAAGCAAAGCGAACAATGTCCAGCGTGTTCGAGCTTGCCATATCCACCCTGCGCGCTGATGCCGATCCAGTCCACCCGGTTCGTAAGGCGCTACCAGCCAACAAGACTCAGCACAAGCGGCCACTTAATAGAGAAGAAGTTGGCAAACTATTACGCGACGTAGACGGCCATGGAGGACGGCACGAGACCATCACTGCGTTCCGTCTCATGTGGATGACTTTATGTAGGCCAAGTGAAGCGGTGGAAGCAAGATGGGCCGAGTTCGACCTTGACTCAGCAATCTGGCGTATCCCAGCGGAACGGATGAAGAAGCGGAAGGAGCACGCCGTGCCGTTGCCCAACCAAGCTGTCGCTATGCTGCGTGCCTTGCATGGCATTACCGGTCATCGAGAACATTTGTTCCCGCATCGGGATGACAGGCAAAAGCCAATGGTGAGTGCGTCGTTTAGACAGATGCTAAACGCACTGGGTTGGGGTGGTAAATACAGTCCACACGCCACTCGGACAACCGGAAGTACGCGACTAAACGAAATGGGATTCGCGTCAGACTGGATTGAGCGTCAGTTAGCGCATGCTGAGCCAAACACCGTGCGCCGTACATACAATCATGCGGAATACTTCGCAGCTCGTGCCGAAATGATGCAGAAATGGGCTGACATGTTAGATGAGTGGAAAGTTAGTAAATCAACTTGAAATTTCTGGTAAGAGAGGCGGTGGCGCCGCAATGGGAAAATTATTCAAACTAAAACAGTGGTTAACACTGCCGCAGACTGCCCAACACCTAACGATAATTTGCGGCGAACAGGTAACAGAGGCCGATGTGCTTCAATTGGCACTTGATCGAAAACTACGAATTTCGGTCTATTTTTTGAATCACGCCAAAGCTCGAGCAGGCACTGTCGTTCAATATACTAGGGCTGAGCTAGAGCGTGCGGTGGAATCCGGATTACTTCCTCAGGACTTAACCTGGGAAACCTGGAGCGACGGGAAGATGCAGTTGTTTGCTGGCGATTTTTTTGCTGAACAACTGCAAAAGTCGTTGCTTTTGCTGGCATCCATTCCGCTTGGAGAAGACCGCTATTTGACATTGGACAACTTTTCCATGCCGATTCATGGTGTGTGGGACCTTCCTATGCTTGGTAACGAGTGCATGAGTATCCAACAGGAGCTTCAAAATCGAACTGATGGGCATACTGTAAAGATCAAGTGTCATGATGGCGTATTTTTAGAAAGCATAGACGGGAAAATTGTTCAGCTCGTTGAAACAGAGGATGACGAAGAAGGAAATGCTCCACCAGCGAAGCCTCGCCCAGCAAGTAATCTTCCAAAAGACGGGATGCTTGTAGTTCGCACTGCTGTGCTTCAGGATTTCGAGCGGTTGCTCCTCGGTGAGGAGCCTGATACTGCCGAACGCGATGTTCCCGAAGACCGTAGTTATATGTCGGATAAGTTGGTTAGAACAATCCAAGCAGCGAAAAAGTTCTGGAGCAACGCTAGCAGAGGTGACCGGGATACACATCCCTCTAACTCTGCTGTAGCTAGCTGGCTTTCCCAGCATGGTTTTTCTGAAACGCTTGCTGACAAGGTAGCGAGTGTCATCCGTCCAGAATGGGCTCCCTCCGGAAGGAAGCCTGAAAAATAGAGATACTTGGAGCACCCGTACTAGTGCAGGTTCCGAAGGGGGGCACCTTTAAAGGTGAACCCCTTTTTCTTTTTTTTCAAGTACGGATGAGTCAGGATGCACCCATTCAAACACACACTGTAATGGATGCACATGTACACACTTCCCGAAACCGGATTCCTTCGTCTTCCTCAAATTATTGGCGATTCTAAAGCTGTACCGCCCATTCCCGCGATCATCCCAGTGAAGAAGTCGTGCTGGTGGGAAGGCGTGCGCACAGGCCGCTTTCCGAAACCAATTAAGTTCGGCCGCTGCACAATGTGGCGTGTTGAGGATATTCGTGCCCTCATTGCATCTGTATAAGGACACGCCATGTCCAACAACAAACAAAGCAGCCGATCCATTCATGTCAGTTCGAGTGTCAATCAACGCATGATCCGATTAGTCCGCGCGCTGCTATGCGGAACCGTAACGCGCGAAGATGCCGACCGTATTGCTGGGTGCTCTAACAGCCCCGATCTGATCGCTGAAATTCGCCGGCTTGGCTTGGGCCGTAAGCACCTAGTGACCACACTCTTTAAGGTAATTGACCGCGACGGTAGGGTGAGTCATCCCGGACGTTACTCACTCACATCAGAAGGGCACGCAATGCTCACAGAATGGCTAAACTCTTTTGTCCAAAAGCACACCGATGAAGCAGAGAAATAACCGCAACGTACGCTCAAAGAAATTCATAGTCGAAATTGTAGAGTTGATAATGCTAATTGCCATTATTGCCTTGGTGCGAATCTATGGCTAATTCACAATTTCTGCGGGTGAAGAAGCTAACAGGTGCAGATATTGTGGAGGTGGCAGGACGACATAACCATCGCGAAATTGTGACAGAACTTGGCCATGAGTACAATTCTATCGATCTCACCCGTATCAATCGCAATTATGTAATTTGCGGCGGTTGCACGGCCGCTGATATTGCACAGGAAGCACAAGACCGCATGGTAGCAAGCGGAATCAAAACACTGCGCAAAGATGCTGTGAGAGCTTTAGAAATTATTGTTAGTCTCAATCCGGGAAGCAATGTCAACGAGCGTCAGTTTTTTATTGACGCTACTGCTTGGTGCGAATCATATTTTGGGGCCCCCGTTATCAGTGCCATTGTCCACTTGGACGAAGGCGCCCCACACTGCCACATCATCGTGCTGCCATTAGTCAATGGTCGCATGATCGGGTCGGATTTGATGGGGTACAAGTCGAAACTGCAAGATATTCAGCAGGACTTTAACCGGAAGGTTGGTGCGAACTATGGACTCTTGTACAGTTCAAAGACATTTAAGTCAAACAGCGAAGAGCGTCGGAAAATTGCAGCAACAGTATTACGAAAGATCTGTGCGGATTTAAAGTTACTGAGCATCCCAACCATTTGCGAAATTCTAATCGAACTAATTGCGGCGAAACCAGAACGATTACAAGCTGCAATAGGTCTTATCTCGCCAGCGGTAAGACCAGCTCGACGTAAAAAAACGTTTGTAGAAATTATGACATCGCCCACGTAGCGGGAGCGGTACTAGCTTCATGATGCTAAATCATAGCATCAGATGAGTCATATTCCCTAGGGTTTGCCGCTGGTATCGGCGAATTCGTACCCTTGGGGCTTAGCGCTAATGTCAAAATTTCGCACTCAATTAGGTGATCAGTAGATGGAAACCCTATGTCTCTGTAGGGTTCACAGCAACGCAGTTGGCTAGATGGCTAGCCAATGAGTAGCCAACCAGTTAGCGCTTCGCAGTTAGCAGCTCGGTTAGCAAAGATAGCTGTTCAACAGAAGACCCAAATTATGTTCGGTAAGTATGATTTTTGCCAAAGCATGCGCATGCCTGGCTACTATGTTTTGGCATAAGGTCGTTAATCCGCGCGCAAAGCGGCTTTCTCTACATCGGTTATGCTAACCTGTTCAGATATATGAAGCGCTGATGAATTTAACGAATAGGGTGTATGTTTTTCGACCAATACCAGTACTCCTGAATCGTATACAAGTAAAGCCGATCCGTCAGGGTAATGTTTAGACTTCGCCTCGTATATTTTTCCGGTTGGCCTAGCCAGTATTCTTTTAATTACCATGTAGTAGCACTCTGAAATGGTTTTTTATGTCCGCCTTCGACCTGAAGCGGACAGAGTGGAGACGATGGTTCTACCTTTTTGTTGCCGGTATCTGTCCCGTCAACGTTAGTGGGCAGGGCATCTAGACTGGCACGTCGCTGTTGCAGAATGCTATCTACAGGGACGAAGTATCCCTTGGAAAAAGTAGGTTTCGTTAAGCGTTCGTACTTGTTTAATCGATAGTTATAAAATTTTTATTTTATGTAGCGATACGCTCTTGAACAGTTGAGGCGAAAGCGAAGCAAGCCGATCAATGGCGCGGGCCTGATGATATTTGAGCTTATCGCCGCGTTTGATTTCGACAAGCGCTAGGCCCTCTGGTCCGAACATTGTCAAGTCAGGCCATCCATCAATAGGAATTGTCCCCGACATCATTCCGTCCGCGATTTTTACTAAGATATCTATGTCCATGTATTGCAGTAGTTTCCGCTCCTGATCAATGCCGGCAAGAGTGTTAGGGTCACCGTTGCCGCGACTTTCGACCTCCTCACAGTAGTTGGCGTAGCCGGATTCGAGTCGCGCAGGCGTGAGCCGGGAGACAAGGTCGAGTAGCGCCGCCTTACTGGCTGGGCTGTATGCCAATTCGCCATCCACTACGCAGTCGGCATACCCCATCATGAATAGGCTGCCAGGCATGAAATAGCGGCCTTCCCTCATGAATGGTCTGCGATACAGTAGTTCCTTAAGCAAAGAAACATCATTCATCCATGACATGAGAATCAGACGGTGAATCGCGCTACCTTCGTCGTGCAAACCAGACCATCCTTTCTGCTCGAGATGAGATAGCGCGTGCATCTCCGTCGTCAAACCGTCACAACGAGCCGCTATGGACGTAGTCAACTGTACGTCAAGCATGGCAACTTGTTGCTCGAGACGGGATGCCTCTACTAACTTATAAAATGCCGCGCGAGTCAATTGGTGCAACTGATTTACCAATCCGAGTCGCAACAGGACTGCAAGTATCTTGGGTTCAATGGAGCGGCCACAATAAAGATCCTGGAGGTACCCAATCCACTCGCTACCCAGTTTAGTGCGATGAAGGAACAGGTCTGTTCCCGCAGGGGTCAATGCATTGTCACGTAGGTAAGGTACGTGATCATCGCTACCTGGAAACGGTTCGGAACCTCTGCTGAACCATTGCGTGAGCGCAGAGTCGTCTCCTACAAGGAGCTGGTCAGGAATATCTTTGAACGTCATTCTCTCTTGATTGTATAGTGATATTTTTTACTTATGTGGAAACCAATTGTGATTCTGCTGACTTCATGCTTTTATCTCCGGCGGGTCCGTTGCATCTCAACTGTTTGAAAGAAGCTGGTGCTTGAGCACCAGCTTCTGGCCTAGCGGCGTCAAACTAGCAATCCCGTCGAAAGAGGTAGCAAGTCCAGTAGCATATAGTTGACCGAACCACTCATTAGCCCTATGGTCCTGCTGAGCAAACACCTTTAAATTTTTCACTCTCCCGTCGCTAATCGAAAACAACATTTCGCGTGCGCCTTGGTCAAGTGAGAAAACCGCTTTGATAAGATCTTCAGAATTTGCAAGCTCATGCTCCAGATTATCTTTCGCTTGTCTGAGCGCGTTAATCTCGTTCTGCATCGTTGTCTCTTTGCTAATCGAGTCATGGTGGTTCGCGTTGATGGCGTTTTGCGCATCATCAAGTTCCTTCTGCTTCTTATCGACTTCCTTTTGCATGAGAATTCTTTGTCTTTCAATAGCAGCATCTCGCGCTTCCTCAGCCTCACGAATCATTTCACGCAGATGAATACTTTCGTCGTGAGCTATCGGTGTGGCGTTCTCTGCCTCCAGCTTGATCCCTTTTAACTGTACCGACTTCTCAAGCGAAATTTTAAGCGCCATCGCCTCAAACTTCGGAAGAACAAGTAGATAGAAGAGTGTTGTTAGAAGTGGTCCCATGAAGCCGATGCACAGCCAGTATGCTTCGGGCGGGAAGCTTGGGAACAGATGCAAGAGATATGATTTTGCTGACAGCGCCTCAACGTGCGCAAACTTTTTCTCCGGGTCGGTGCTCGAAAACAGAATGATCAGCAGCCGGTAGTTCCAGATCGCCCAAGAGCACAGAAAAGAGAACATGAGAGGACTGCTGACCCGGTCGTTGTCAACGGCGATTGAAAACTGATACAGATTTCGTCGTGCCAGCGATTTAAAACTGATACACCGCCGTTGCCGAACACCGTCCGCGTTCAGCCAACTTCTGCAACATCGCTCCCCCTCATCATCCCGGCCTGGCGCTGGTGCTTCAGCCGGTAGCTTTCCCCTGCAATCGGCACGATGTGCGCGTGGTGCAGCAGCCGGTCGAGCAGGGCCGCGGTCAGCGTCGTGTCCTGCGCGAAGGTCGTGTCCCACTGCCCGAACGGCAGGTTGCTGGTCACGATCAGGCTGCTACGCTCATACAGGGCCGCGATCACCTGGAAGAACAGGTTGGCCTGTTCCCGGTTCATCGGTAAATAGCCGATCTCGTCGATGATCAAGAGCCGATACGCCTTGATCGCGCGGTGCATCACCGCTTTCAGATTGTTCTGCGTATGCGCCGTCGACAACGCCAACATCAAGTCGGCCGCCGTCGTGAAGCGCGTCTTGATGCCTGCCTGCGTGGCCTTGTAGCCCAGTGCCATTGCCAGGTGCGTCTTGCCTACGCCGCTGGGCCCGACCAGCACCACGTTTTCATGCCGTTCAACGAAGCCCAGGCCGGCCAGTTCCTCGACCTGGCTGCGCTTGACGCCTTTGGCGAAGTCATAGTTGAACTCGTCCAGCGTCTTCACTGCCGGGAACCCGGCCAGCCTGGTCATCATGCTCTGCTTGCGTACGTTGCGTCCGGCGGCTTCTTCCCTCAAGAGCCCCTCCAGGAAGTCGCTGTAGGCCATCTCCTGCTTCGCCGCCTTCTGGGTTGCGGCGCCATAGCCCTGTGCCACGAACGGCAGGTTCAGGCTCTCGCACAACGCCGCGATACGCTCATGCTGCAGGTTCATGCCGCCACCCCTTCAGTAACCCGCACCAGCAGCGCGTCGTACACCTGTAGCGGATGCTGTACTGGAGACGGTTGCGCGATCCGCTCCACCACCGCCGCCGGCCGCGGCGCCGCAGGTGCTGCAGTACTCGTTTGCGGCCTGGCTGCCGCGATGTCCGCCCGCCACGGTGCCGGTAGCGCTTGCAGGTGCTCCACCTCCCGCTTCAATGCTTCGGCTGGCGGCTCTCCGGTTGTTCCGTGGATGCGCGCATTGGCCACGTCGCGCAACCAGTGGGCCACTTCCACGTTGGCCGTCACGACGTCGAGCTTCTGGCCGCTCTGCGCGAGCCGGCTCGCCAGCGGCACGTAGAACGAACGACGCAGGTAGCCGTTGAATCGTTCGACCTTGCCCTTGGTCTTGGCCCGGTACGGCTGGCACAGCTTGATCACGAAACCGCTATGCCTGGCGTAGTCCAGGAAGCCGGCGTGGAAGCGGTGCTCGCCTTCGCCGTACGCATCGCGTTCCAGCACCACCGTCTTCATGTTGTCGTACAGGACCCGCCGCGTCACGCCACCGAACGCCGCAAAGGCGCGCTCGTGGCAAGCGATCAGGGTCTCCACCTTCATGTTGCTGACGAACTCCACGTAGCTCGCCCGGCTAAAGCCGAGCGTCGCGCAGAACGCGTGCAAGGGTGCGCTGCCTTTACGGAATTCGACCCAGTCCACCTGCAGCTGCTCGCCCATCGCCGTCTCGAAACGCACCACCGGGTCGGCTGGAGGCGCCGGGCGCAAGGTGCGCAGAAAGGCCCTCAACTGGCTCATGCCGCCCTCGTAGCCGCGAGCGGCGATCTCGCGGTACAGCACGGTGGCCGGAATCACGTCGGGCTGAGCGGCTTGCTGCCGATCTCTCAGGTACTGCTCGAATTGCGCCAGCTTCGTCTGGCGTTTGACCTTGCGTTCGTACTTCGGCACGGCCTCCAGGGCCAGATGCCGGCGTACCGTGTTCACTGCGCAGCCTACCTCGGCGGCGATCTGCCGAAGGCTTAACCCATGCCTCTTCAGGAGTTGAATTTCCACGTACACCTCTTTGGGTTTCAAGGCCGCTCCGCAAAGCGGCCATCTTCTCAAAATGGTGTATCAGTTTTCAATCGCTGCCTGTATCAGTTTACAACCGCTGCTGACACCCTTCAACATCCACGGCAACACCTACTACGTCGGCACTGCCGGCCTGTCCGCGTTGCTGGTCACCAGCCCGCAAGGCCACGTCCTGCTCGACGGGGCGCTGCCGCAGTCCGCCCCGCTGATCCGGAAGAACATCGAAGCCCTCGGCTTCAAGATGCGGGACGTCAAATTGATCCTGAATTCGCACGCCCACTTCGACCATGCCGGCGGCATCGCCGCGCTGCAGAAGCTCAGTGGCGCCACGGTCGTCCACAGCCCGCACGGCGCCCAGGTGCTGCGCGACGGCACGCCGGGCACGGACGATCCGCAGTACGACCCGAAAGACCGCTTTCACATCCCGAAGCTCGCGCAGGTGAAGGAAGTTGCGGACGGCCAGACCCTGTCGGTCGGCCCGCTGCGCTTCACCGCGCACGCTACGCCCGGCCACACGCCCGGCGGCATCACCTGGAGCTGGCAGTCCTGCGAAGGCAAGGCATGCCTGGATATGGTTTATGCCGACAGTCTGACTCCGGTCTCGACCGACGGCTTTTACGGTAATCCCCCCGCAAAAAGAGCGCGTTTAGAAGTAGAATTTTCTACTTAAGACAGAAAGCTCTACATGAAGACGTCCCGCTTTACCGACAGCCAGATCATCGCCATTCTCAAGCAAGCCGAAGCCGGCAGCCCGGTCCCGGAGCTGTGCCGCGAGCACGGCATCAGCAACGCCACGTTCTACAAGTGGCGCACCAAGTTCGGCGGTATGGATGCGTCCCTGATGGCCCGTATGAAGGAGTTGGAGGAGGAGAACCGGCGCCTCAAGAAGATGTACGCCGAGGAGCGCCTGAAAGCTGAAATCGTCGCCGAGGCCCTCGCAAAAAAGTGGTAGCGCCATCTCGGCGGAGAGAGATGGCGCAACGTGCCGTGACGGAGCGATCGGCCACAATCAAGCTGGCCTGCCAGGCGTTCGGCATTAGCCAGACCTGCTACCGATACAAGGCCAAGCTGGATGCGGAAAACGAGGTCATTGCTGACTGGCTGGTACGGCTGACCAACAACCAGCGTAACTGGGGCTTCGGGCTATGCTTCCTGTACCTGCGCAACGTGAAAAACTTCAGGTGGAACCATAAAAGGGTTTACCGGATTTACCGCGAGCTTGAGCTGAACCTTCGGATCAAGCCGCGCCATCGTCTGGTGCGCGAAAAGCCGTTGCCATTGGCTGTGCCGACCGCGATCAACCAAAGCTGGTCGATGGACTTCATGCATGATCAACTCTCCAATGGCCGCAGTATTCGTCTGTTCAACGTCATCGACGACTTCAATCGTGAGGGCCTGGGGATCGAGGTCGATTTCTCGCTGCCATCTGAGCGCGTAATTCGTTCGCTCGACCGGATCATCGAATGGCGCGGCAAGCCCGACGCTATTCGCTGCGACAACGGCCCTGAGTACATCAGTGCAGTCACCTTGGCTTGGGCAGCGAAGCGAGGTATTCGCATCGATTTCATACAGCCAGGTCAGCCCCAGCAAAACGCTTACGTGGAGCGCTATAACCGGACCGTACGCTACGACTGGCTTGCCCATCATCTGTTTGAAACGCTCGACGAAATCCAGGACTTTGCCACTCGCTGGCTGTGGACCTACAATAACGATCGGCCCAATATGGCCCTCGGCGGTATCACACCGAAACAGAAACTGGCACTTGCCGCGTAACCTCTACTTTTAGCTCGCTCTAAAAATGGGGGGATTACCTTACTTTAGCGGCGGCGCCGGCTATCCGGATCGCTCGGCAGCGTTTCGCAGCACCATCGCCAAGGTCGCCGGCCTGAAGTGCGACATCGTGATCGCCGCCCATCCGTCCGCCACCGACGCCTTCGGCAAGGCGGCGCGCAAGAGCGCGCAAGCCAATCCCTTCATCGATCCGGACGGCTGCCGCAAGCTGGCGGCCGGCGCCGGCAAGAACCTGGATGCACGCCTGCAGCGCGAACGCGAGGACAAGGCCAAGCTCCCCCAGGGCTGAAGGACAAGGGCCCCGATTGCTGCCATACTGTCGGCCTTCACGCGCAAGGTCTGACAGCATGGCAACGCTTACCGAACTCCTCATCTACCCGATCAAATCCTGCGCCGGCATCGCGGTGCCGGAAGCGCAGTTCCACGTCTCGGGCCTGGTGGCGCAGGGCGTGCACGACCGCGAGTGGATGCTGGTCACCCACGACGGCCAGTTCCTGACCCAGCGCGAGTACCCGCGCATGGCGCTGGTCACGCCGCGGATCGACGGCGATACCGTAGAAGTCAACGCTCCCGGCATGCCGCCGCTGCGCCTGCCGCTCGCCCACGACCGCGAAGCGTCCGGCATGACGGTCCGGATCTGGGACCACAGCGTGCAGGCCGCCGACTGCGGCGATGCCGCCGCCGCCTGGTTCGTCGATGCTATTTCAGGGCCCTGCCGCCTGGTGCGCTTCCGCCCAGAAGTGCACCGTCCCACCAGCACCAAGTGGACCGGCGGCGTTCCCGCCGAAACCCGCTTCGCCGACGGCTACCCGATCCTGGTCATCGGCCAGGCTTCGCTCGACGACCTGAATGCAAAGCTGGTGCGGGCCGGCCGCGCGCCGCTGCCGATGAACCGCTTCCGCCCGAACCTGGTGGTGGGCGGCATCGACGCCTTCGAGGAAGACTACGTGGCGTCCTTCGCGGCCGCGGGCCTGGCGCTGCGTCCGGTCAAGCCCTGCGCCCGCTGCCCGATCCCGGCGATCGACCAGGCCACCGGCATCCCCGGCCCCGATCCGCTCGACATCCTGCACACCTACCGCGCCAACCCGCGCATGGAAGGGGCGGTCTGCATGGGCATGAATTGCATCGTCACGGCCGGTGCGGGGGGCGCGCTACGGGTCGGCCAACAGCTGGACGCCGCCATCGCATTCTGAGGCGGCCCCGGCTAGAGCGGAATATGCAGCCGGCATGGCCGTGCACTGTCGCTAAATCGCCCATCCGGGCGATTTTTCGTTTCCAAGGCCGGAAAGATGGCGTACTGTTACGCCTATTGCCGAAAGGAATTTTCAATGCACGAGCCGGATGCGCAGACGCGAGAACTGATGCTGGAGAACGAGACCCTGCGTTCGCGCATGGCCTACCTGCTCGAGCAGGCCGAGCGCAACCACTCGATCATGACCCGGCACCAGGCCTTCGACCTGAAGATCGTCGGCGCCGGCTCGTTCCAGGAACTGGTGTCGACCATCTTCGGCACGCTGCCCGTCATCTCGGAGCTCGACACCGTGACCCTGTCGCTGGTGGACCCGGAAGCCGACATCTACACCGTCATGCACAAGCTGGGCGTGGACTACGAACAGCTGCCCAACCTGCTGTTCTGCGAGCATGCGGACGAACTCGGGTTCATGGCGATCGGTGATCGGCTCCCGCGGCCGGTGCTGGGGCCGTACGCGCCCTCGCGCCATGGCGGGATGTTCCCGCATCCGCCGACGAACCTGCAGAGCGTGGCTTTGGTGCCGCTGCTGCGCAATACCCGCCTGATCGGCAGCCTGAACCTGGGCAGCGCCGATCCGAACCGGTTTACGCCGGCGCTCGGCACCGACTTCATCGAGCACATGGGCTCGATCGTCGCGATCTGCCTCGAGAACGTCATCAGCAACGAGATGCTCAAGTTTATCGGGCTGACCGATTCGCTCACCGGCGTCTACAACCGCCGCTACATCGACCGCCGCCTGGTGGAAGAGATTGCGCGGGCGCGCCGCCAGGGCTACCGCATCTCGTGCATGTACATCGACATCGATCACTTCAAGCAGGTCAACGACAGTGTCGGCCACGGCGGCGGCGACGAGGTGCTGCGCGAAGTGGCAAACCGGATCAAGGCCGAACTGCGCATCTCGGATGCGCTGGCGCGCTTCGGCGGCGAGGAGTTCGTGGTGCTGCTGATCGACGCCGACCTGGAAAGCGCCAGCATGGTGGCGCAGCGCATCCGCGCCAGCGTCGCCCTCGATCCGGTGGACCTGGGCAGCGGCGAGCGGGTAGCGGTGACGGTGTCGATCGGGGTGGCGACGCTCGACGATTTCGAGCGCGATCATGCGATCGAGGGCGTGGCGCAGGAGCTGGTGGCGCAGGCCGATACGGCGCTGTACCGGGCCAAGGCCAAGGGGCGCAACTGCGTCGTGTCGCTGTCGTAATCCTTACGACGGCACCCGGTGTGTTCGTAGGGTGAGCGGGTCTCCCGCCCGCGCGTTCAAATCACCTATGCATTGACGCGCCGCGATGACGCAGATGATGTTTGAACGCGCGGGCGGCGAAGCCGCCCACCCTACAACAGCGCGTTCAACCGGCATCGATGTCATCGTGGCGCGTCATGTCCAACGTGATGTGAACGCGCGGTCGGCGCCGCCGACCACCCGACGGTAATCAAATCAAGCGGCTCTCGGCCCGGCTGACGGCTTCGCCTTCACCACGCAACACCAGCACATCGCCCGTCAGCAGCACCGTCTCCGGGTCGAAGTGCAGGCTTTGCCCATTGCGCCGCAGGGTGGTCACCTCGGCCCCGAATTCCTCCAGCGCCAGCTCCCGGACCGGCTTGCCGATGCCGATGGCGCCGCTGTGCAGCGTCACCGAATGCAGGCGCACATAGGTGTGTTCCAGGTCGTCCGAGACGTCGCTGGCGCCGTGGAAGTAGCCGCGCAGCGAGGCGTAGCGCTCGTCGCGCGCCACCTGCACGCGGTGCACCACGCGCCGCAGCGGCACGCCCATCGTCACCAGCGCGTGCGAAGCCAGCATCAGGCTGCTCTCCAGCGCTTCCGGCACCACCTCGGTGGCGCCGGCCTTCTTGAGTACGTCGAGGTCGCTGTCGTCGTGGCTGCGCACGATCACGGCCAGGTTCGGCGCCAGTTCGTGCACCAGGTGCAGCACCTTCAGCGCCAGCCGGGTGTCGGCGAAGGTGATCACCAGGGCGCTGGCGCGGTGGATGCCGGCCGCGATCAGGCTCTCGCGGCGCGCCGCGTCGCCGTAGGAGACGTTGGCGCCGGCGCTCTGGGCTTCCTGCACCCGTTCCGGGTCCAGGTCGAGCGCGTACCAGGGCAGTTTCTCTTCGGAGAGCAGGGTCGCCAGGCTCTGGCCGCTGCGCCCGAAGCCGGCCACGATCACGTGCTTCTGGGTCTTCATGGTGCGGCTGGCGAGCTGGGTCAGCTGCAGCGACTGCATCATCCACTCGTTCGAGGCGAGCTTCATGACGATCCGGTCCATGTTCTCGATCATGAAGGGCGCGAGCAGCATCGACAGCACCATCGAGGCCAGCACCAGCTGGATCAGGAAGGGATCGACCAGGTTCGAGCCCATCGCCAGGTTGAGCAGCACGAAGCCGAATTCGCCGGCCTGCGCCAGCGCCAGGCCGGTGCGCATCGCCACGCCGTCGCTCGAACCGAAGGCTTTCGCCAACGCCGCGATGATCGCGAACTTGAGCATGACCGGAAAGATCACCAGCGCCAGCACCACCCACCAGTGCTGCAGCACCAGCTGCAGGTTGAGCAGCATGCCCACCGTGATGAAGAACAGCCCGAGCAGCACGTCGCGGAAGGGCTTGATGTCTTCTTCCACCTGGTGCTTGTACTGGGTCTCGGAGATCAGCATGCCCGCAACAAACGCCCCCAGCGCCAGCGACAGGCCGGCCTGTTCGGTAATCCAGGCCAGGCCGAGCGTCACCAGTAGCAGGTTGAGCATGAACAGCTCCTGCGAGCGGCGCTTGGCGACGATGGTGAACCACCTGCGCATCAGGTTCTGGCCGAACTTCAGGAGCAGGGCCAGCACGAAGGCGGCCTTCAGCGCCGCCCAGCCGAGCGTGATGGCCAGTTCCTCGGCCGGCCGCGCCAGCGACGGAATCATGATCAGGAGCGGCACCACGGCGAGATCCTGGAACAGCAGGATGCCGATGATCCGGCGGCCGTGCTCGCTTTCCAGCTCCAGGCGCTCGGTCAGCATCTTGACCACGATGGCGGTGGACGACATGGCCAGCGCGCCGCCCAGGGCGAAGGCGGCCTGCCAGCTCACGTGGAGTTCGGGCGCCCACCAGGAAATGAACAATCCGAAGGCCATTGCCGCCGCAATTGTCAATACGACTTGAGCCAGACCCAGGCCGAAAACGATGCGCCGCATCGATTTGAGCTGGGCCAGGGAGAACTCGAGCCCGATCGAAAACATCAGGAAGACCACCCCGAATTCGGCCAGCGTATGGGTGGCGGGACTGTCGTCCGCAAGCGCGAGTGCATGGGGGCCGATCAATACGCCGACGGCCAGATAGCCGAGCATCGGCGGCAGGTGCAGCATCCGGAAGGCGACCACGCCCAGCACGGCGCAGCCCAGCAGGAGCAGGGTTAGTTCAAGTCCGGAATGCATCTTCCCCAGGTGTTGTTGTCGTGTTCTTGTTGTAGGCTTTGACGCAGTTTGTTACGACTGGCAAGTTTTTTGCTTTCCCAATTCGTTTATACTGCCATGATGAGTGTAACCCATGAAAAAATAATGCTGAAAAGTTTTGACGCGGACCAGGCCCGCCGTGTGCTGGAGCTGGGTCGCGAGACCCTCGCCATCGAAGCCGACGCCATTCGCGCCCTGCATGCGCGCCTGGGTGACGACGACAGTTTCGTGCGCGCCGTCGGGCTGCTGTACGGCTGCACCGGGCGCGTGGTGGTCTCGGGCATGGGCAAATCGGGTCACATCGGCCGCAAGATCGCCGCCACCCTGGCCTCGACCGGCACCCCGGCCATGTTCGTGCACCCGGGCGAAGCCGCCCACGGCGACCTCGGCATGGTGACGGCGCACGACGTGTTCATTGCCATCTCGAATTCGGGCGAGTCGGCCGAGTTGCTGGAAATCCTGCCGGCCATCAAGCGCATGGGCACGCCCGTCATGGCGATGACCGGCAAGCCGCATTCGCGCCTGGCCAAGCTGTCCGAGATCCACCTCGACATCTCGGTGGCCAAGGAAGCCTGCACCCTCAACCTGGCGCCGACCACCAGCACCACCGTCACCCTGGCGATGGGCGACGCGCTGGCCGTGGCCTTGCTCGATGCGCGCGGTTTCCGCGAGGAAGACTTCGCAATGTCGCACCCGGGCGGCGCCCTGGGCCGCCGCCTGCTGACCCATGTGCGCGACGTGATGCGCAGCGGCGACGCGATCCCGGCGGTGTCGCCGGATGCCCCGCTGACGCGCGCGCTGCTCGAAATCAGCCAGAAGGGCATGGGCATGACCGCCATCGTCGACGCAGAACGGCGTCCGGTCGGCGTGTTCACCGACGGCGACCTGCGCCGCCTGATCGAACGCGTGCAGGACTTCTCCAACATCACGATTCGCGACGTGATGCACGCGAACCCGCGCCGCGTCCATCCGGAACAGCTGGCGGTCGATGCAGTCGCCGTGATGGAAGAATTCCGCATCAACCAGATGCTGGTCGTCGACGGCGACGACCGCCTGGTCGGTGCGCTCCACATCCACGACCTGACCCGCGCGAAGGTCATCTGATGAGTGAACCGATGAGCAACCTGGACACTTCGCTTCAACACATGCAGCGCGCCGCGCGCGTGAAAGTCATGATCTTCGACGTCGACGGCGTGCTCACCGACGGCAGCCTGACCTATGGCCCGGAGGGCGAGGTCACCAAGACCTTCAACGTGCTCGACGGCCTCGGCATCCAGCTGCTGAACAAGACCGGCGTCAAGACCGCCATCATCAGCGCGCGCAAGTCGCCGATCGTGCTCAAGCGCGCCGCCGACCTGGGCATCGGGCACGTCTACCAGGGCATCCACGACAAGCGCGTCGGCTTCGCCGAACTGCTCGCGGCTACCGGCGTCGCGCCCGAGGAATGCGGCTACATCGGCGACGACGTGATCGACCTGCCGCTGTTCACCCGCGTGGGCTTTGCGGTCACCGTGCCCTCGGGCCACCCGGAAGTGCGGCACCGCGCGCACTACGTCACGAACAACGCGGGCGGCCGCGGCGCCGTGCGCGAGGTCTGCGACCTCGTGATGCGCGCCCAGGGCACCTACGAACAGGCGCTCGCGCCGTATTTCGCCTAGCGCGGGAACGCCCGGGACATGGTCAACTACAAGCGCACCGCCCACCGCTGGAAACTGCTGGCGATCATGATGCTCGCGGCCTTCTGCGCCTTCGGCAGCTTCTGGCTGGTGCAGCTGATGGAGCGCGCGGACGGCGACGCCCGCCTTGGCGGACCGATGAGCGAACCGGATTACATCGTCGAGAACTTTTCGGTCGTGCGCATGACCGAGGAGGGCAAGCCGAGCTACGTGGTATCGGGCAAGCGCCTGGCCCATACGCCGCTGGGCGACGTGTCCCAGGTCGAGCAGCCGGTGATGCAGGCCATGACACCGGGCCGCCCGCGCATGACCATCGTCGCCAAGCGCGCCGAGATCTTCCACGAAGAGCACCGCGTCGAACTGCTCGGCCAGGTCGACGTGCAGCGCCCGGCCACGCCCACCAGCGAAGCGCTGCGCGTGCAGACCGAGGCGCTCACCGTGCTGCCCGACGAAGAAATCCTCAAGACCAAGCGCCCGATCCAGATGCAGCTCGGCGCGGCGACCGTGACCGGCACCGGCATGGTGGCCAACAACGCGACCCAGCAGCTGCACCTCGCGAGCCGCGGCCAGATCGTTTATCCGCCACGCGCGCGCCAATAGCGCGCCAATAAGCGCGCAGCGCGTCAACCAGGACAAGCAACATGAAAAACATCATCGCAGCCGCACTCCTCAGCCTGGTCGCCTTCGGCGCCTCGGCGGAGCGTGCCGATTCGCTCAAGCAGGCCGTGATCAACTTCGACTCGCTCGACGTCGACGAGGTCACCCAGACCCGCATCCTGACCGGCAACGTCGTGCTCACGCGCGGCACGCTGGTCCTCAAGTCCGACCGCGCCCTGATGAAGGAAACGCCGGAAGGCTACCTCACCGTCACGCTCACGGCCAACAGCGGCAAGGCCGCCACCTTCCGCCAGAAGCGCGACGGCGGCCCCGACCTGTGGGTCGAGGGCCAGGCCCAGCGCATCGAATACGACGAGCGCGCCGAACTGGTCAAGCTGTTCACCAATGCCGAAGTGCGCGAACTGGAAAACGGGCGCATGACCAACGAGATCAAGGGGCCCTTCATCTCCTACGACAACCGCCGCGAAGTCGCGCAGGTGCGCAACGACGCCAGCGGCGCCAGCAAGGTGGGCGGTGGCCGCGGCACGCTGATCATCGCGCCACGCCGCCCGGCACCAAGCGAGGGCGCCAAGCAATGACGAGCGCGCGCGAAGGCTGCAGCACCCTGATCGTCAAGGGCCTGCAGAAGAGCTACGGCAAGCGCCTGGTGGTGCGCGACGTGTCGCTGCAGGTGGAATGCGGCGAGGTGGTCGGCCTGCTGGGCCCGAACGGCGCCGGCAAGACCACCTCGTTCTACATGATCGTCGGGCTGGTGCCCTCGGACGCCGGCACCATCGACATCAACGGTACCGACATTTCGAGCCTGCCGATCCACCGCCGCGCGGTGCTGGGCCTGTCCTACCTGCCGCAGGAAGCCTCGGTGTTCCGCAGGCTGACGGTGGAGGAGAACATCCGCGCCGTGCTGGAACTGCAGCGCGTGGACGGCAAGCCGCTTTCCAAGGACCAGATCAACGAACGCCTCGATACCCTGCTGGCCGAACTGCAGATCGAGAAGCTGCGCGAGAACCCGGCGCTGTCGCTGTCGGGCGGCGAGCGGCGGCGCGTGGAGATCGCGCGCGCGCTGGCGACCAATCCGCGCTTCGTGCTGCTGGACGAACCCTTCGCCGGCGTCGACCCGATCGCGGTGATCGAGATCCAGCGCATCGTGCGCTTCCTGAAAGAGCGCAACATCGGCGTCCTGATCACCGACCACAACGTGCGCGAGACGCTCGGCATCTGCGACCGCGCCTACATCATCAACCAGGGCGCGGTGCTGGCATCGGGCCGGCCCGACGACATCATCGCCAACGAGTCGGTGCGGCGTGTGTACCTGGGCGAGCATTTTAGAATGTAACGATGAAACAGTCGCTCCAGCTTCGCACCTCGCAGCACCTGGCGCTCACGCCGCAGTTGCAGCAGTCGATCCGGCTGCTGCAACTGTCCACGCTCGAACTGCACCAGGAGATCGAGCAGATCCTGTCCGATAATCCCTTGCTGGAACGGCTCGACGATCCGCTCGACCGCTCGGTGCGGCTGCTGGCCGACGGCGCCATCAACAGTGCGCCGGTCAGTGGCGAAGCGGCGCCGGCGCCGGGCGGCGAGCATGCGGCCGAGGAGGGCGCCAAGCCGGACGCCGGCAACGACGACGGTGGCGAGCACACGGAGCGCGGCGAGGCCGACAGCGACTGGGGCGGGGAGGGTGGCGGCGCGCGCAGCGGCGACGACGAAGACGGCCGTCCACAGCTCGAAGCGGAGAGCATCACGCTGCGCGAGCACCTGGTGGAACAGGTGCGCCTGACCGGCTGCAGCATGCGCGACCGCGCGCTGGCCGAGCTGGTGATCGATGCGCTCGACGACAACGGCTACCTGGAAGAACCGCTGGACGAGATCCACGGGCGCCTGCCGGCCGAACTGGACATCGAGATGGACGAGCTGCGCTGCGCGCTGGCGCTGGTGCAGAGCCTGGACCCGGTCGGCGTCGGCGCGCGCAGCGCGGCCGAATGCCTGGCGCTGCAGATCCGCCGCATGCCCGGCGTGCCGCTGGTGACGCGGCGCCTGGCGCTCAAGATCGTCGAGGCTTACCTGACCTGGTTCGCGCAGCGCGAATACACCAAGCTGAAAAAGGCGCTCGACTGCGACGACGAAGACCTGCGCGAGGTGCAGGCCGTGGTCCGCCAGTGCAATCCGCACCCCGGATCGGCCTTCGGCGCGGGCGTCTCCGACTACGTGGTGCCGGACGTGATCGTGCGCCACGCCAAGGACGGCTGGCAGGTAGCGCTCAATCCGGAAGTGATGCCGAAGCTGCGCGTGAACAGCCTGTACGCCAACCTGCTCAAGCAGGGCAGAAGCGAAAGCCAGATGGGCGCGCAGCTGCAGGAAGCCAAGTGGCTCATCAAGAACATGCGCCAGCGTTTCGACACGATCCTGCGTGTTGCCGAGGCGATCGTCGAGCGTCAGCGCAACTTTTTCAGCCACGGCGCGGTTGCGATGCGCCCTCTTGTTTTGCGTGAGATAGCTGATACACTAGGCCTACATGAGAGCACGATTTCTCGTGTCACAACGCAGAAATACATGCTGACCCCGCACGGCATGTTCGAGCTGAAATACTTCTTCGGAAGCCACGTCGCCACCGAAGCGGGGGGAGAAGCTTCCTCGACGGCGATCCGCGCGCTCATTGCGCAATTGACAGGAGCAGAAGACCCTAGGAACCCTTTATCCGACAGCAAGATCGCGGAGATGCTCGGGGAACAAGGTATGGTCATTGCGCGCCGCACGGTTGCCAAGTACCGCGAAGCGCTCAAGATTCCGCCCGTCAGCCTCCGCAAATCCCTGTAAAGCTACTGCCCACTCTTACCTTGTGGCGCGGGCAGGGCACCTTCCCAAAGGAGTGTGTATGAACCTCACAATCAGCGGCCACCATCTCGACGTCACCCCCGCCATCCGTGAATACGTTCAGAATAAGCTCGAGCGCATCACCCGCCATTTCGACCACGTGATCGACACCCACGTGTTCCTCGCCATCGATAACCTTACCGAAAAAGAAAAACGGCAGAAAGCCGAGATCAACCTCCAGGTATCGGGCAAGATTTTGCACGTCGCCAGTGCGGCACAGGATCTTTACGCGGCCATCGACACGCTGATGGACAGGCTGGACAGACAGGTTCTGAAACACAAATCCATGCTGCAGGACCATAGCCACGTGGCGCACAAGCGCCTGCCGGACATCGGAGAAGAAGCCGCCGCCGCGTAAACACGGGCGACCGCAAACACAGCAAGGGCGTCTGAGGGGACGCCCTTTTTGCTGATCCAGCCAGTTTCGATCGGTGTTTCCGTCAAACCTCTACTATTACTGCGCTTGTTACTTTTCAAGGCTTCGGTTTGACGGTTTCCTTCTGTAGAATGCATGTCTTTTCGACCATAGAGCACCATCATGACCGATTACGTCCTGACCCGCGTTGCCAACCGCACCGGCGTCATCACGCTCGACCGGCCAAAGGCCCTGAATTCCCTCTCGCTCGACATGGTACGTGTCCTGACCGCCACCCTGCTGCGCTGGAAGGATGATGCGGGCATCGACGCGGTGCTGATCACCAGCAGCAGCGAGAAGGCATTGTGCGCGGGCGGCGATATCCGCTTCTTCCACGAGATGGGTCAGGTCGGACCGACCGGCGGCAGCGCGCTGCTGGAAGACTTCTTCACCGAAGAATACGCGCTCAACCACCTGATCCACTTCTATCCGAAACCCTACATCGCGGTGATGGACGGCGTGGTGATGGGTGGCGGCATGGGCATCGCCCAGGGCGGTCCGGACTGCGGCCTGCGCATCGTCACCGAGCGGACCAGGATGGCTATGCCCGAGGTGAACATCGGCCTGTTCCCGGACGTGGGCGGCAGCCACTTCCTGTCGCACGCGCCGGGCCAGCTGGGCCAGTACCTGGGCCTGACCGGGCTGACGATCGGCGCGGCCGATGCGCTCTATGTGGGGCTGGCGGACGTGTTCGTGCCGGGCGCGCAACTGGGCGGCCTGATGGCGCTGGTCGAGTCGACGCCGGGTGCGGAACTGCCGGCGGCGATCCGCAGCCTGGCGGCGCAGTATGCGGCGCAGGCCGGACCGAGCGAACTGCAGGCGCAGCGCGGCGTGATCGATGCACACTTCGGCGCGGCGTCGGTGGGGGCGATCATGGCTTCGCTGGCGCGCGACGAGAACCCGTTCGCGCAGAAGGCGCTCAAGGCCATGCGCCAGCGCTCGCCCTTGTTGATGTGCGTGACGCGCGAGCTGCTGCTGCGCGGCGCCTCGCTCGGCGTGGCCGATTGCCTGCGCATGGAGCGCAACCTGGTGCGCCGTAACTTCGAGCACGGCGAAGTGCTGGAAGGCGTGCGCGCGCTGGTGATCGACAAGGACAATGCGCCGCAATGGAAGCCGGCGACGCTGGAGGAGGTGACGCCTTCGATGGTGGACAGGTTCTTCGAGCCGGTGTGGCCGGCGTATGCGCATCCGCTGCGGCATCTGGCGTAGGGTGGACGGCTTCGCCGTCCGCGCGTCCAATCAAAGGGCGAATTGATGCGCCCCCTAAGTTCGTATTCTGTTTGAACGCGCGGTCGGCATAGCCGACCACCCTACGATGTCGCGGCAAACACATGCCGCGTGAAGTATCAAGCCGCCACGTGCTTCGGCTGCTCGCGGTGCCGCACGATGACCCGCTCGCTCGTGCCGAAGTAGGCTCCCAGCCGTTCCGCCATGTACACCGAGCGGTGCTGTCCGCCGGTGCAGCCCACCGCCACCGTGAGGTAGGAGCGGTTGTCGGTCTTGAACGAGGGCAGCCATTTTTCCACGAAGGCGCGGATGTCTTCCAGCATCTCGGTGGCGCTCGGCTGGGCGTCGAGGAAGGCGATCACCGGCGCGTCCTTGCCCGTCAACGGGCGCAGCGACAGGTCGTAATAGGGATTCGGGATGGCGCGCACGTCGAATACGAAGTCGGCGTCGAGCGGCACGCCCACCTTGAAGGCGAAGGATTCGAAGAACAGCGTCAGCGGCGCCTGCTCGATGTCGGCCAGTTCCTTGACCCAGGCGCGCAGCTTGTTGGCCGACAGCTCGGAGGTGTCGATCACGTGTCCCAGGTTCTCGATCGCCGACAGGCGCTCGCGCTCCTCGGCGATGCATTCGATCAGGGTGCGGCGCGAGGCCGGGTTCTCGCCCGGGCGCAGCTCGTGCGACAGCGGGTGGCTGCGGCGGGTCTCCGAGAAACGCGCCACCAGCGAATGCGTGCTCGAGGTCAGGAACATCACCTTGACGTTGTGGCCTTCTTCCTTCAGGTGGCGCACGCTCACCGGCAGTTCGACCAGCGATTCGGCGCTGCGCGCATCGACCGCGACGGCGATTTTTTCCGTGCCTTTTTCACTGACCGCGTAGACCAGGGCCGGCAGCAGGGCCGGCGGCAGGTTGTCGACGCAGTAGTAGCCTGCGTCTTCCAGAACATTCAGGGCAACCGACTTGCCCGAGCCGGAAATACCGGTAATGAGGACGATGTGCATGGGCGGGATGATACCCCAAATGGGTCAATCTCCGCTCATCGCTTGACGTTGGTGGAGCAGGGAATTCGCGGAGCATGCTCCGCGCCTGCGGAACGGTCTGCCCTTGCAAGGGCAGACTCCCTGGCAACACTCAATCTCCGCTCATCGCCTGACGTTGCCGTTCCATGAATTCCTGCAGCGTATCGATGCCGCGCAGCTGCAGGATGGTGTTGCGCACCGCAGCCTCGAGCAGCACCGCGATGTTGCGGCCGGCTGCCACCGGAATCACCACCTTGCGGATCGGCAGGCCCAGCACGTCCTCGGTCGGGAAATGGAAGGGCAGGCGCTCGACTTCCTCGTCCAGCGTGCCGCGCTTGACCAGGTGGACGATCAGCTTCAGGCGCATCTTGCGGCGCACCGCGGTTTCGCCGAAGATCGCCTTGATGTCCAGCAGGCCCAGGCCGCGCACTTCCAGCAGGTTCTGCAGCAGCGGCGGGCAACGGCCCTCGATCATGTTCGGCGCGATGCGCGAGAACTCCACCGCATCGTCGGCCACCAGGCCGTGCGAACGCGAGATCAGTTCCAGGCCGAGTTCGCTCTTGCCCAGGCCCGAGTCGCCGGTGATCAAGACGCCCACGCCCAGCACGTCCATGAACACGCCATGCATGATCACGCGCTGCGCCAGCTTCTTGGACAGGTAGACGCGCAGGAAGTCGATCACCTGCGCCGCCGGCAGCGGGGTCGAGAACAGGGGGATGTTCTGCTCGTCGCAGATGGCCAGGATGTCGGGTGGCGTTTCCAGCCCCTGCGCAATGATCAGGGCCGGCGGACCGCCGCCGATCAGCTCGCCGATCACGTGGGAACGCGAGCTGGACTTCAGGCGGTGGTAGTAGTTGAGTTCCTGGTGTCCGAAGACCTGGATGCGGCCCGGGTGGATCAGGTTCAGGTGGCCGACCTGGTCGGCGGCCGAGGCCGCGTCGCCCGCGATCTGGCGTTCGCCGCCGGGGAAACCCGCGAACCAGCCGAGCTGGAGGCTGTCGCGGTTGTCGTCATACAGGCGCTGGATGGTCAGCGGAGTCTGCAGCATGGGCATGTCGTTCCGTACGCGGCGAATTGCCGCGTAGACAGTTTAGCCCAAAGCCTGCAGGCTGGGTTGCCAGTTGATGATGCGCTCGTACACCGATTTCGGATCCGGATCGGTGGCCAACGCGGTGCGCACGGCTTCGTCCGAGAACAGCTCGGCGATTTCCGACAGGATCTCGAGGTGCTGCTGGGTGACGTGGTCCGGAATCAACAGGAAGAACAGCAGGCTGACCGGCTGGCCATCCGGCGACTCGAAGGGAATCGGTTCTTTCAGGCGCACGAAGGCCGCCAGGGGCGACTTCAGGCTCTTGGCGCCCTTGATCCGGCCGTGCGGGACGGCGACACCATGACCGAGGCCGGTGGAGCCGAGACGCTCGCGTGCGAACAGGTTGTCCGACACGGTCGAACGTGCGATGCCGCAATTGTTTTCGAAGATCAGGCCGGCCTGCTCGAACGCGCGTTTCTTGCTGGAGACTTCCAGGTCCAGCTGCACATTTTCGAGCGAGAGGATTTTGCTTAGGTTCGTCATGACTAGTGTGCGATGCACAGGGTAGCTGCTTGCGAGGCGGAATTATAGGCCTGTTTCATGGCAGTGACATTCGATTTCGCATCTGTACGGGCATACAGTCGACTACATGGAGACGATGTGGCAAAAACCCAGTGTTTTGCCATGAAATCGGAGCTGCAATAAAACGCAATTTCCGAAACGAAATCACCTGAAATCCACCGCAATCGGCGGCTATGCAGGCGTCATACCGTTTTTTGCCTGCATGCTGCTCATATTTTAAGCAGCCTCTTCCCGTGTAGTTTTGATATGGAAAATTCGAGTGGGTGTGGCCGAAAACGCACAGCCGCCTGGCATCCAGGCGGCTATTCGCCTCATTGGCGCGCGGTACGCAGGTTGCCCGGCTTGCCGGTACTGAAATTGGCGCGCCAGGGATTGATGTCGAGGCCGCCTCGGCGGGTGTAGCGGGCATACACCGCGAGCTTGGTCGGTTTGCACTGGCGCAGCACGTCCATGAAGATGCGCTCAACACATTGCTCGTGGAATTCGTTGTGCTCGCGGAAGCCAATCAGGTACTTGAGCAAACCCTCCTGGTCGATCTGCGGGCCGACGTAGCGGATCTGCACGGTGCCCCAGTCCGGCTGGCCGGTGACCAGGCAGTTCGACTTCAGCAGGTGCGACACCAGGGTTTCCTCGACCGGCGCTTCGTCGACATTCGCTCCCAGCAACTGGGGCGAGGGAAGATACTGGTCGATTTCCACGTCGAGGCGGTCGAGCAGGGTGCCGTCGAGCTCGCCCATCTTCAGGCTGCCGAAGGCATCCGGCGTGGTGATCGCGACGTGGACCGGCGCGCCGAAGGCGGCGGACAGGTCCTGGCGCAACAGCTCGACCAGCGCATCGGTACCCGCCAGGCGGGTCTGGTTGAAGGAATTCAGGTACAGCTTGAACGACTTCGACTCGACGATGTTGGGCGAATCGGCGGGTGCGGTCATGGTGGCGATCGCCACCTGCGGCTTGCCGCGCATGTTCAGCCACGACAGTTCGTAGGCGTTCCAGATGTCGACGCCGAAGAAGGGAAGGGGGCCCGCGCCCGCGCCCAGACCGATCTCTTCGCGCTTTTGCAGGCGCGGGATCGGGAACAGGAGCTCGGGAGCGTACTGGCTCTGGTAAGCGGAGGATTTGCCGAGAGGCGATTGATCAGGAGTATTCATAGGAAAACAGAACGCTTTTGACGTTCGTAGGGTGGGCAGGTTTTCCTGCCCACGCGTTCAACGAAAAGTTGCGTACCGCGGTGGGGATAACACTGCGGGACAGTCATTGGACACCGGCCTTCGCCGGTGCGACGTGCTCACGATAGGGGCGAGATCGACCGATTGTCAGGTCCCCAGGAACAGCTTGTACACCGGGTTGGCACTCTCGTCCCAGTACCGGTACCCGAGGGTCGCCAGGAACTGCCGGAACTCGTCCATCTCGGCCGCCGGCACCTGCAGGCCGACCAGGATGCGTCCCACGTCGCCGCCCTGGTTGCGGTAGTGGAACAGCGAGATGTTCCAGTTCGGCGCCATGCTGTCGAGGAAGCGCATCAGCGCGCCCGGGCGTTCGGGGAACTCGAAACGATACAGCAATTCGTTCTCGGCCAGTGCGCTTTTTCCGCCCACCAGGTGGCGGATGTGCAGCTTGGCCATCTCGTCGTGGGTCAGGTCGAGGGTGCGGAAATCGTGTTCCTCGAAGGTGCGCGCCAGCAGGCCCGACTCGCTGCGGCTGCCCACCTGCACGCCCACGAAAATGTGCGCTTCGCGCGCGTCGCTGATGCGGTAGTTGAATTCGGTGACGTTGCGCGGGCCGACCAGCGCGCAGAAGCGCCGGAAGCTGCCGCGCTGTTCGGGGATGGTCACCGCGAACACGGCTTCGCGCGATTCGCCCAGTTCCGCACGCTCGGCCACGAAGCGCAGGCGGTCGAAGTTCATGTTGGCGCCGCAGGCCACCGCCACCAGGGTTTCGCCCTTGACCGGCATGCGTCCCATCTGCGAGCGTTCGACATACGCCTTGGCGCCGGCCACCGCCAGCGCGCCGGCCGGCTCCAGGATGCTGCGCGTGTCCTGGAACACGTCCTGGATCGCCGCGCAGATCGCATCGGTGTCGACGATGATGATCTCGTCCACCACCCGTTGCGCCACGCGGAAGGTCTCTTCGCCCACCAGGCGCACCGCGGTGCCGTCCGAGAACAGGCCGACATCGGTGAGCGTGACGCGCTGGCCGGCCTTCAGGCTCCTGGCCATCGCATCCGAATCGATGGTCTGCACGCCGATCACC
Organism: Massilia sp. UMI-21; assembly: GCA_015277795.1. NCBI lineage: Bacteria > Pseudomonadati > Pseudomonadota > Betaproteobacteria > Burkholderiales > Oxalobacteraceae > Massilia > Massilia sp. UMI-21. Next base: position 816,330 of record CP063848.1, read on the forward strand.
TTGATGTCGGGGCGCACCGCCTTGACGTAGGCGCCCACGCCCGCGACCAGGCCGCCGCCGCCGATGGCGACGAAGATCGCGTGGATCGGGCCCGAGTGCTGGCGCAGGATCTCCATGCCGATGGTGCCCTGGCCGGCAATCACGTCGGGGTCGTCGAAGGGATGCACAAAAGTAAGGCGCTGCTCTTTTTCCAGCAGCAGCGCGTGGTTGTAGGCGTCGGTATAGGAGTCGCCGTGCAGCACCACCTCGACGCTGGCGCCGCCGCGCGACTTCACCGCGTCGATCTTCACCTGCGGGGTGGTGGTCGGCATCACGATCAGGGCGCGGCAGCCCAGGCGCGCGGCCGACAGGGCGACGCCCTGCGCGTGGTTGCCGGCCGAGGCGCAGATCACGCCGCGCTTGAGCTGTTCCGGCGTCAGGTTGGCCATCTTGTTGTAGGCGCCGCGCAGCTTGAAGCTGAACACGCTCTGCATGTCCTCGCGCTTGAAGTAGATGCGGTTGCCCATGCGCTGCGACAGGGTCGGCGCGTACTCGAGCGGGGTTTCTTCGGCCACGTCGTAGACGCGGGCGGTCAGGATTCTCTTGAGGTAGTCGGTAGTCATGGTCGGCGATCGGTAGGCTGCAATGCCGGCAGGGGATGGGCCGACGGTCCGGACGACGCACACTGTTCTGCTCGGAGGGTGACCGGGGACGAAGTGGCGATACGGCGCGCTGGATATCAGGCTCGGCGTATTGTGTCGTTACGTTAAGTGATCCTCATTATAATGGACCATCCTCTCAACCGCTCAAGCCTGTTGCCGAAGCTAGAATTCAAGCTCACCCATCGATGATCGAAAACGCCGTCCTCTGGCTCCTGAATGTCCTTGCCGCGCCGACCATCGGCCTGACTTCCATCTTCGTCATCAGCTTCATCTCGGCTACGCTGTTGCCGCTGGGCTCGGAACCGGCCGTGTTTGCGGTGGTCAAAGCCAACCCGGCCATGTTCTGGCCGGCCATCTTCGTAGGCACCCTGGGCAACACCCTGGGCGGAGCGGTGGATTACTTCGTCGGTTACCGCGCCAAGATCGCCTTCGCCAAGGAGCGCCAGAGCCGCTGGTTCGGCTGGCTCAAGAAGTACGGCGCCAAGACCATGCTGCTGTCCTGGGTGCCGGGTGTGGGCGACCCGCTGTGTACGCTGGCCGGCTGGCTGCACCTGCCGTTCTGGCCGAGTGTGATGTACATGGCGATAGGGAAATTTCTGCGCTACGTCACCATGACGGCGGTGCTGCTGTACATCCCGGACGGGTTCTGGAAGACGGTCGGGGATTTCTTCGAGCGCCTGATCGGTTGAGCGGGCCCGCCGGCGCCACGACGCCGGCATGCCGGCTTGCCCGACACCCAAGTGCTGGCGGCCCTGTATCATGGCGCCATGAACAAAACTCCAAGCATTCTTTCGCTGGTCCTCGTACTCGTCGCCCTGGCCGTCTTCGGCTACTTCGGCGCCCGCTACATGCTGAACTCGCACTCCGAATCGACCATGGAGCAATTGCGCATCGTCTGGCCCGGCGTCGCCAGCCTGCCGGAACAGGACGGCGGCTTTCTCACCGAACTGGCCCTGACCTGCAACGTGGTCGAGCGCCCGCCGGTGCGCGCGGAAGTGATCAACTGCCTGCGTTCGGTCGAGATGGATGCGAGCGCGACTGCGCGGCTGGACCGCTTGCTCAAGCAAGCGCCGTAAGGATAGCGACGCGACGCGCCCGGCGCGGTATCGCCTGCAAGCGAGCCATACGCAATGAGGCATTATTTGTCTGCATGCAAATAAGTGATGCAATGCGGCCATTTTGTGCAAAGGAAATTTGCATTGGATGAGCCTTGTTGGCATTTCCTTGCTCCGCGTATTTGTCGTTTTCTTACTGCCTGCCTGCGTGGTGCACCGCAATAAGCTAGAATGAACCTCCTTCGGACCCGTCCGACCGACGCCAAGCAATCCATGAACGCGCCCGCACACATCCATACCCTGCTCGCCGACAATGCTCCTGCTCGCCTGCGCGAGATCCCCTACAACTACACCTCGTTTTCCGATCGCGAGATCGTGATCCGGCTGCTGGGGGAGTCCTCGTGGCGCCTGCTCGACGAGCTGCGCGGGGCGCGCCAGACCGGCCGCTCGGCACGCATGCTGTACGAGGTGCTGGGCGACATCTGGGTGGTGCGCCGCAATCCCTACCTGCAGGACGACCTGCTGGATAACCCCAAGCGCCGCCAGAAGCTGATCGACGCGCTGCACCACCGCCTGGGCGAAGTCGACAAGCGCCGCCTGAGCGTGGACGCCGGCGACGGTGCCGATGGTGAAGCGGCCGCCGCGCGCAGCGCCGCGGTCGAGCAGCTCCTGGCCGCCGCGCGCAAGGCCGTCGACGATTTCGCGCACGAGTTCCGCGCGACCTACGACCTGCGCAAGCGCGCGAAGCAGGTGCTGGGCGCCTACACCGACAAGCGCAACATCCGCTTCGACGGCATGCACCGCATTTCGCACGTCACCGACGCCACCGACTGGCGCGTCGAGTATCCCTTCCTGGTACTGCTGCCCGACAGCGAGGACGAGATGGCCGGCCTGGTCAAGGGCTGCATCGAACTGGGCCTGACCATCATCCCGCGCGGCGGCGGCACCGGCTACACCGGCGGCGCGATTCCGCTCACGCCGGTGTCGGCCGTGATCAACACCGAAAAGCTGATCCAGCTGGGCGAGGTCGAAATGACCCGCCTGCCGGGCGTGGACCGCGAATACGCCACCATCCATACCTTTGCCGGCGTCGTCACCCAGCGCGTTTCGCAGGCGGCCGAGAAGGCCGGTTTCGTGTTCGCGGTCGACCCGACCTCGGCCCACGCCTCCTGCATCGGCGGCAACATCGCCATGAATGCGGGCGGCAAGAAGGCCGTCTTGTGGGGCACCGCGCTCGATAACCTGGCTTCCTGGCGCATGGTCGATCCCAACGGCGACTGGCTCGACGTCACGCGCATGGACCACAACCTGTCCAAGATCCACGACGCGCCGGTGGCCACCTTCAAGCTGGAGTGGACCCATCCGTCGCCACGCGGCGCGGCCAAAGGCGAGCCGTTCCGCACCGAGACGCTCACCATCGAGGGCCGCCGCTTCCGCAAGGAAGGTCTGGGCAAGGACGTCACCGACAAGTTCCTGGCCGGCCTGCCGGGCATCCAGAAAGAGGGCACCGACGGCCTGATCACGTCGAGCCGCTGGATCCTGCACAAGATGCCGAAGTTCACCCGCACCGTGGCGCTGGAATTCTTCGGCCAGGCGCGCGATGCGATTCCGTCGATCGTCGAGATCAAGGATTACCTCGACGGCCTGCCGAAGAACGGCGACCCCGCCTTTTCCACCATCCGCCTGGCCGGCCTGGAACACCTGGACGAGCGCTACCTGCGCGCGGTCGGCTACGCCACCAAATCCAAGCGCGGCGTGCTGCCCAAGATGGCGCTGTTCGGCGACATCGTCGGCGACGACGAGAACGCGGTCGCCATCGCCGCCTCGGAAGTGGTGCGCCTGGCGAATACCCGCGTCGGCGAAGGTTTTGTCGCCGTCAGCCCGGAAGCACGCAAGAAATTCTGGCTGGACCGGGCCCGCACCGCGGCCATCGCGCGCCACACCAACGCCTTCAAGATCAACGAAGACGTGGTGATTCCCCTGAACCGCATGGGCGAGTACACCGACGGCATCGAGCGCATCAACGTCGAGCTGTCGATCAAGAACAAGCTGCAGTTGGCAGGGGAGCTGCACGCCTGGCTGTCGAACGAGCACCTGCCGATCGAGAAGAGCGACGACGCCACGGGCGACAGCGTGGACCGCGCCGAGATCCTGGGCGACCGCCCGCAGCAGGCGGTGGCGCTGGTGGAGCAGGTCGCGGCGCGCTGGGGCTTCATCCTGGCCAAGCTCGACCAGCCGCTGGCCGAGGTGCGCGGCAGGCTCGGTGAACTGGGCCTGGATGCACTGTCGCAGGCCATCGACCTGCGCATCGGCAAGCAGCCGGATGCGCTGCTGTTCGACGTGGTGCAAGACCACACCATCCGCATCTCGTGGAAGCAGGAACTGCGCGCGCCGCTGCGCCAGATCTTCAATGGCGCGGCCTATAAATGCATCCTCGAGGAGTGTAGCGCGATCCACAAGCGCGTGCTGCGCTCGCGCGTGTTCGTGGCCCTGCACATGCACGCCGGCGACGGCAACGTGCACACCAACCTCCCGGTGAACTCGGACGACTACGCGATGCTGCAGGACGCCCACCAGGCGGTCGAGCGCATCATGCGGCTGGCGCGTTCGCTGGACGGCGTGATCTCGGGCGAGCATGGCATCGGCATCACCAAGCTCGAATTCCTCACCGACGACGAGATCCGCGAATTCCGCGAGTACAAAACCCGCGTCGATCCGGAAGGCCGCTTCAACAAGGGCAAGCTGCTCAACACCACGGCGGTATCGGCCGACCTCACCAACGCCTACACGCCGTCCTTCGGCCTGATGGGCCACGAATCGCTGATCATGCAGCAGAGCGACATCGGCGAGATCGCGGGCAGCATCAAGGATTGCCTGCGCTGCGGCAAGTGCAAGCCGGTCTGCACCACCCACGTGCCGGAGGCAAACCTGCTGTACTCGCCGCGCGACAAGATCCTGGCGACGTCGGCCCTGATCGAAGCCTTCCTGTACGAAGAGCAGACCCGCCGCGGCGTGTCGATCCGCCACTGGGAAGAATTCGAAGACGTGTCCGACCACTGCACCGTGTGCCACAAGTGCGTGACACCATGCCCGGTCGACATCGACTTCGGCGACGTCTCGATGAACATGCGTAACCTGCTGCGCAAGATGGACAAGCGCAGCTTCAAGCCGGCCAACCGCGCCGCCATGTTCTTCCTGAACGCGACCGACCCGACCACCATCAACGCCACCCGCAAGGTGATGGTCGACTGGGGCTACAAGGCCCAGCGCCTGGGCAACCAGATGCTGCGCGGCCTGGCCAAGCCGCAGGTGGAAGCGCCGCCCCCGACCACCGGCAAGGCCCCGGTGCGCGAGCAGGTGATCCACTTCATCAACAAGAAAATGCCGGGCAACCTGCCGAAGAAGACCGCGCGCGCGCTGCTCGACATCGAGGACGACAAGGTCATCCCGATCATCCGCAACCCGAAGGCGACCAACGCCGACACCGAAGCCGTGTTCTACTTCCCCGGCTGCGGTTCGGAGCGCCTGTTCTCGCAGGTGGGCCTGGCCACCCAGGCGATGCTGTGGGAAGTGGGCGTGCAGACCGTGCTGCCGCCGGGCTACCTGTGCTGCGGCTATCCGCAGCGCGGCGCCGGCCAGTACGACAAGGCCGACAAGATGGTGACGGATAACCGCGTGCTGTTCCACCGCATGGCCAACACGCTGAACTACCTCGACATCAAGACGGTCGTGGTGTCCTGCGGCACCTGCTACGACTCGCTGGCGAACTACGAGTTCGACAAGATCTTCCCGGGCTGCCGCCTCATCGACATCCACGAATACCTGATGGAGAAGGGCGTGAAGCTCGAAGGCGTCACCGGCACCCGCTACATGTACCACGACCCCTGCCACACGCCGATGAAGATGCAGGACTCGCTCAAGACCGTCAACGCGCTGGTCTCGACCGTCGACAACGTGAAGATCGAGAAGAACGACCGCTGCTGCGGCGAGTCGGGCACCTTCGCCGTGAGCCGTCCGGACATCGCCACCCAGGTCCGCTCGCGCAAGCAGGGCGAGATGGAGAAGGGCGCCGACAAGCTGCGCGACGACGGCTTCAAGGGCGAGGTCAAGATCCTGACCAGTTGCCCGTCCTGCCTGCAGGGCCTGTCGCGCTACAACCACGATGCCGGCACCACCGCCGACTACATCGTGGTGGAGATGGCCAGGCACCTGCTGGGCGAGAACTGGATGCCCGACTACGTCGCCCGCGCCAACAACGGCGGCATCGAAAGGGTGCTGGTATGAGGGAAGGGATGAAGGAAGTGCGGCGCGAGCCCGGCTGCGAACTGTGCGACCTGCCGCTGCCCGCCGTCTGGCAGGACGAGAAGTTCTCGGTGATCCAGGTCGACGACGCGGCCTATCCCGGCTTTTGCCGCGTGATCTGGCGCGAGCACGTGCGCGAGATGAGCGACCTGTCATTTGATGACCGCCTGCTGCTGAACGATGCGGTATTCCGCGTCGAAGACGCGGTGCGCGAGGTGATGGCGCCGCTCAAGATCAACGTGGCCAGCCTCGGCAACGTGGTGCCGCACCTGCACTGGCATATCATTCCGCGCTATGCGGACGATGCGCACTTCCCGGCGCCGGTATGGGCCCAGGCCGCGCGCCAGACCGATGAAGCGGTGCTGGCCGAACGCCGCGCGCTGCTGCCGGCGCTGGCGGCCGCCATCGCCCAACGTTTCAACGAATAAGAGGAGCCGCCATGCCCACCCCAACTGACATCGCCGTGCGCCAGAAGTCGCGCCTGCTGGACATCGCCTTCGACGATGGCAGCGCGTTCTCGATCCCGTTCGAACTGATGCGCGTGTATTCGCCCTCGGCCGAAGTGAAAGGCCACGGACCGGGCCAGGAAGTGCTGCAAGTCGGCAAGCGCGAAGTCGGCATCACCGGCGTGGAGCCGGTCGGCAACTACGCGATCAAGCCGCTGTTCGACGACGGCCACGCCACCGGCATCTTCACCTGGGATTACCTGTATAAACTGGGCAGCGAGGGGGAGTCCTTGTGGCAGCAGTACCTGGGCCGCCTGCACGCGGCCGGCTTCGCGGGCGACAGCGGACGCGAACCGGGTACCGAACTGCCGGGCGCGGCGCCGACATCAGGCTGCGGCCATCACCACTGATCGTAGGGTGTGCGGCTTTGCCGCACACGCGTTCAACTTCCTGTAGATCAGGAGCAGCGCCTCGCGCAAAGCGCCTGCAGGCGCATCGCTCGCAAGAGACGCTCGCACCCAATTATTCATGCCAGTGGTCGATTGAGCCAGGTCGTCAGCGGTGCTGGCGTACAAAAGCAAAAGAGCACGTCGATCGACGTGCTCTTTTATTTTCGCCTTGTCCCGTCCTGAAATCGGTTGTCTAAACTTGCCTTATTCAAGGAGAGCGAGATGGCGATTGAGGGAAAGCGTACCCAGGCTGACTACACCTTGGCTTTTAAACAGGGGGTAGTTGCCGCGGTCGAAAAAGGCGAGATGACTTACAAAGAGGCGCAGAGGAAGTTCGGCATCCAGGGTCGAAGTACGGTGCTAGTATGGTTAAGACGATACGGGCAGCAGGACTGGAGTTCGCTAGCTTTGCAACTTGTACGAGCCCAACCGGATATGACGCGACCTCTCACCCCCGAGCAACGGATCAAGCAGCTGGAAGCCGAGCTGGAAACCTCCCGGCAGCAGTCGCTCGTCTATAAGACGATGCTCGACGTCCTGGCCAAGGAGCATGGAGTGGCTGTCGTAAAAAAGCCTTTGCCCGAACAACGCAAATCCTTACGGAAAAAGAAGACCTGAGCGTTAGCCGGGTCTGCCAGTTGTTCGGGATCAGCCGTCAAGCACACTACAAGCGATTGCATGCAGAAATTGGACGAACGGCACGCAACCGTGTGGCCGAGAAGTTAGTGCAGCAAGTACGGCTACGCCAACCCAGGATCGGCACGCGCAAGCTCTACTTTTTGCTCAAACGCCAATTTGTGCAGGCAGGATTAAAGCTGGGACGGGATGGACTGTTCGATGCACTGCGGCGCGCCAGGATGCTGGTGCATCCAAAACGCTGCTACCGCAAGACCACTAACTCCAAACACTGGATGCGCAAGCATCCAAATCTGGTGAAAGCGCAGGCTAAGCCAACGATGGCCGAGCAGCTGTGGGTGGCCGACATCACCTACATCGAAACGCGGGAAGCGACCGGCTACCTTAGCCTGGTGACCGACGCTTACTCGCGCAGGATCATGGGGCACCACTTGCACCATGACCTGCACACCGACGGAGTGCTGAAAGCATGGAGCATGGCACTACGCTGCCGGGGCACCGAACGCCAGCTGATCCATCACTCCGACCGCGGCCTGCAATACTGTGCAGAAGCCTATCAGCAGATTCATCGCCGGCACGGCGTTTTGTGCTCGATGACCGACGGCTACGACTGCTACCAGAACGCCTTGGCAGAACGAATCAACGGTATTTTGAAGGCCGAGCTCTTGACTGCAGTGCCTCAAAACTTGGAGCAAGCCGCTACCATGGTGCAGCAGGCGATCCACATCTATAACCATGAGCGCCCGCATACGGCGCTGCAATACAGAACGCCCGATGCGGTGCACTGGGCGTCAGTAACATCAGATCTACAGGGTAACGAAAAAGGCCGTGACCCTGTCAACCTACCTTAGGACGTGACACCTGCCTGTTTTACAGGCAGCGGCGCATTACGCCTGCGGCTGGATGTTCGCGGCCTGCTTGCCCTTCGGGCCGGCAGTGATGTCGAAGCTCACGCGCTGGTTTTCGGCCAGCGATTTGAAGCCTTGCGAATTGATGGCCGAAAAATGCGCAAAGACGTCTTCGCCGCCGCCGTCCGGGGTGATGAAGCCGAAACCTTTTGCATCGTTAAACCACTTTACAGTGCCAGTCGCCATGGTAATTCCCTCTTGAAGTTTATCTGTATTATCGCGTTGTCGGCCGTCCAGGAGGTATTCGATCCAGCTGCGTGCTCAACATTGCAAAAATGATTATAGAGACAAATTTTTAAAAGGGAAGCAACTTTTTCAATTGTGTGTCGCGCTTTTTTAACATTGCGCCCGCCCGTCTCCGGCAACGGCCGCCACGGCCATCAGAAACTGAACGGCATGCGTACCGTCAGCGACACATCCGGGGTGTCGCGGGTCACGCCCGCACCCACTGCGACCGAGAGCGAACGCTTGTCATTGAAACGGTAGGAATAGCCGAGCAGCAGGGTGCCGAGCTGGGTGCGGACCGATCCCGGCACGGTGCGGCCATTCTGCTTCATGCGTCCCACCGTGCTGTGGTCGTAGCCGAGGCTGAGCGAGGCCTTGTCGTTCAGCGCCAGGCCCATGCCGAAATTGAAGCCGATGATCGGGCCCGGTTCCAGCTCTCCCAGCGGCTCGCGGATGTCGTTGCGCACCAGGCGCTCGACGTTGCTGCGCTTGAAGTTGTGCAGGTAGCTGAGGTTGCCGAAAAACACCGCCGGGTCGGACGGGAACAGCCAGGTCAGGCTGCCCTGCAGCGAATGGAAGCCCGAGCCGGTCGGGAGGCTCAAGGGCAGGCCGGTGCCGGTCACGTTCTCGCCGATGCAGCGGGTCTGGCAATCGGTGACGACTTCGAACGGGTCCTTGCCGGTCACCGATTTATAACGCAGGCCGGCGATGTAATAGGGTTTGTCCGGGCCACCATTGTTCAGCTGGTAACGGCCGGCCAGCTCGATGTCGCCCAGGGCCTTGCCGCTGGTGTTGAACACGCGCTCGACCGCGGTGCCGGTGAAGATCTCGCGGCTGACGGTGGCGTCCGAGCGGTACACGTAGGGAAGCTTGAGCTCGACTTCCATCCGGTTGCTCAGGCCGGTGCGGGCGGTGAGCGAGCCGGTGAAGGTGTTGCGCTTGACCTCGCGCACGTCCACCAGGCCGATCAGCAGGGCCGGGATCACGGTATAGCCGACCAGGGCCACGCGGTTGCTCGACGAGTAGCCGAACTGCAGGGCCGGTTCCAGGATGTACTTGCCGCGCGGGGTCAGCACGCCGGGGGCTTCGAACAGCGGCGCCACCTCGGGCGGGCGCTGGTTGTTCGGCTTGTCCTGTTTGCGGGCGGCGGTGTTCTGCTGGGCCTGCGCGGGCGCACGCGCCGCCGGCTGGGCCGGGGCCGGACCGGCCGGGACCGGCGCCGCTGGACGATTGTTGTTCGGCGCGCCGCTGTTCTGCCCGCCCGTGCCGCGCTGCTCGGACAGCAGCTGGTCGTCGGCGCGCGGCGGCAGGGCCGGCCCGTCGGCCAGGAGCGGGGCGGCGTCGTCGCGGCGTTCTTCGATGCGGTCGATCTTGGCGCGTTGCGCCTGCAGTTCGCGCATCAGCTTGTCGACCAGTTCGCGCTGGGCGGCCAGTTCGGCCTTCAACTGGGCCAGTTCGGTCGCCTTGTCGTGCTCGGCGTCCGGCATGGCCTGGGCATAGGCGACCGGGGCCAGCAGCATTGCCGCCAGGCCGGCGGCGCCGAGACGCGCGACATGAGTGGGCATTCGTTTCTCCATCGACAAAATTTATAATATTGCAATGTTACAGGCTTCCTGCCGAGCGCACGATTGCGTCGCGAATGGTTGACTGAAAATTGATGTCCTTGATGAGCGCCATGCTGTTGACGGTGGAGGTGATGGTGGTCTGCGCCAGGATCGCCTGGTGGTCCAGGCTGTTCTGCACGAAGGTGGCGCCGCTGCCCAGGCCGAGGTCGCCCGGGGCGAAGTTGCTGCCGCCGATCTGGATCAGGCGGGCGCTGCCCAGCGCTTCGCGCGCCTGCAGCAGCTGGTCGGCATTCATCGACGCCACGTCGGGAATCGCGACGTTGGTGCGCGACAGCACCTCGCCGTTGACCGAGACCACGCGCTCGATCCCGAGCGAGATATTCAGGCCGCCGGGCACCTCGAAGCCGCCGCGGGCGCCGTCGAGCGTGGCGGTATCCACCGCCGCCCATTCGGCGGCGTCGATGACCACGGCCTGTTGCTGGGCCAGGGCCGCGGCGCAGGCTCCGGCCAGCAGCGTGGCCACCAGGGCGCGGCATGCATGTGTGAGCCAGTGCATGGTGAATCCTTTCAAAAGTCGCCCGGGCCGAATTTCGGCAAGCTCTGGCTGTACTGTTCCTGGTTGATGCCGGCGCCGAGCGGCGCGCGCGGGGCGCTGCGCCAGTCCTCGACCGCATTGAAGGCCACCGTGCCCGGGTACTTGTGCACCACGAATAGCAGCTTGTTGGCCCAGAGTTCCATGAAGCGTTCGCGCGTGACCGAGCGCGCGCCGCTGGACGGGTCGCCCAGCAGGATGCGGCCGTCCTCGGCGCCCTTGATGACGACGAAGTGGTTGTAGCCGCGGTCGGTGATCAGAACGATGGCCGGCAGTTTCGCTTCGAGCAGCTTGTCGAGCGGCTGCTGGAAGCCGTCGCCGACGAAGCCGCGGGTGGCCAGGTAGCGCTTCATGTCGAGCATCGAAAAGCCCTGCTGGCGGATCTTGGCCTGGTCGCCGCTCAGGTACATCTTCTCGAAGACTTCCTTCTCGCTCACCGGGGTGCCGTAGTGGTAGGTGAGCAGGGTGGCCAGGGCGGCCGAGCCGCAGCTGAAGTCGAACTGCTGGCGGGTGGTATTGCGGAACTTGATGTCCTTGAGGGAGGTGACCGGCACCGTGGCGCGCTGGCCGACGGCCAGTTCGATGCCGGATGCCGGGCACCGGGGTGCCAGCAGCATGCCGCACAAGGCGGCAGAGATGGCGAAGAACTTGTTCATAAAGCCTTCATGCCTATTGCAGTCGCAGGTTGATGACGGTGGCGTTCTGGATCAGCACGTTCGAACCGCTGTTCTGGATGACCATCGGCAGGCCTTGCGCATTCGCGAAGGAGCCGCTGTCGATGACGTTGTTGCCGCTGACCGTGTTGACGGCCGTGTTGTTGCCCACCGTGCCGCCCAATACCGCCTCGGTGTGGACGGTATCGTCCTTGCCGGTGGTGCGCCCCAGGCGCTCGCTGCTTGCGGCTTCGCCCCAGGCGCTGCCGGCGCTAGCCTCGGCCGGTGCCACGTTCACTTCAGTCAGGAAGCTGATCTTGACCGGAAGCGTCGCAGGATCGGCGGCCTGGACCGCCAGCGGGAGCGCGACCAGCGCCGCCAGCACGAATCGGTTCACAGGTTTCATACATTTCCCCTTCGAGTCGGAAAACCGCCGCGCGGCTTGCACCGCGCGGCGGTCCTTGCAGGCCTTACTGGCCGCTGCCCACGTTCATGTTCGACTGAACGTTGACGCTCTGCTGGATCAGCGACGAGAAGCCGTTGTTCTGGCTGATCACCGAGACGCCTGCAGCCGACTGGGCGATGTTCGACATGCGGTTCGACATGTCGAAGGCGCCGGTGGTCACCGACTGGGTGCCGCCGTTGCCGCCCTGGCCGTTGCCGCCGTTGCCGCCGGTCGCCATGCCGGCGGTGTTGGAGCCGCCCATGCCGCCTTCGCCGCCGGTCGAGCTGCCGCCCATGCCGCCTTCGCCGCCGTTGCCGCCGGTGCCCGAGCCCGAGGTGCCGGTGCCGCCGCTTGCATCGCCGTTGGTGGCGTCGCCGCCTGCCGCACCGGTGCCGCCCATGTTCGAGGCTGCGCCGCTGGCTGCGCCGTTGCCGCCGTTACCGCCGGCTGCGCCCGCGCCGCCCGCAGCACCCGCGCCGCCGTCGCCGCCCGAGCCGCCCGCGCCGCCCATGCCGCCTTCACCAGCGGCCGCACCCGCGCCGCCGGTCGAGGTGCCGGCTGCGCCTGCGCCGCCCATGCCGCCTTCGCCACCGGTGCCGGAAGCACCCGCACCCGCGGTGCCCGCGGCGCCTGCGCCGCCGGTGCCGCTCAGGGCTGCGCCGGCGCCGCCGGTGCCGCCCATTGCCTCGCCACCCGATGCGCCGGCGCCGCCGGTCGAGGTGCCCGAAGCGCCTGCGCCACCTGCGCCGCCTTCTGCGCCGGCTGCGCCGTTACCGCCCATGCCGGCGGTCGAGTCGCCGCCGGTGTTGGTGGTGCCGTCGGCATTGCTTGCGCCTGCGCTGATCGCGCCGCTGGTGGTGCCGGCAGCGCCGCCTGCGCCGCCGGTGCCGGCCGCGTCACCCGAGCCTGGCATGCCGCCGGCGCCCGAGGTGGCGGTGTTGTCGCCGTTCATTGCCGAACCGCCGGTGGCGCCGGCCGATGCGGTCTGGTCCGAGCCGGTCGAGGAGCCGCCTGCGCCGCCCATGCCGCCATTGCCGCCCATGCCGCCGGCAGCGCCTGCGCCGCCGGTGGCGCCCGAACCGCCGCCCATGCCGCCGGCGCCGGCGGTGGTCGAACCGTTGCTGCCGCCGTTGCCGCCGTCGAGCGCGCCGCTTGCGCCGCCTGCGCCGCCGGTGGCGTCGCCGCCCAGGCCGCCGGTGCCGGCCGCGCCTGCTGCGCCGTTGCCGCCCATGCCGCCGTTTGCGCTCGACGCGCCGCCCATGCCGCCGTCGCCGCCTGCCGCGCCGGCACCGCCGGTGTTACCGCCTGCGCCTGCGCCGCCCATGCCGCCTGCGGCGCCCGCGCCGCCCATGCCGCCGGCCGCGCCCGCGCCGCCCGCACCGGTGCTGGCGTTGCCGGTGTTGCCGCCCATGCCGCCGGTGCCGCCGGCCGCGTTGCCGACCGAGGCTGCGCCGCTCGAGGCAGCGCCGCTCATGCCGTCGCCGGCGTCACCGCCGGATGCGCCGTTGGCCGACCCGCCGGCGCCGCCTGCCGCGCCTGCAGCACCGCGTGCTGCGCCGCCGGTCGCGTCGCCGCCGGCCGCGCCGGAACCGGCTGCGCCGTTGGCGTTGCCGCTGTTCATGGCGGAGTTGCCGATGTTGTTGATCTGGTTGTCGCTGACGTTGCCGGTCAGGGTGCTGGTCGAGCTGGCGGTCGAGTTGTTGAACGAATTCGCGACACTCGAGGTCGAGGTGCCGCCGTTATTGGCCGAGGCCGCGCCGGCTGCGGTGGCGCGGGCATCGCCCGAGCTGTTGTTCTGGCCGGAGGAGTCGCGCATGCTGTTATCCGAGCGATCGCTGCTGTCGGTATTGGTGTTGGTACGGGAGCGATCGCTGCTGTCGGTATTCGTGGTGGTACGGGAGCTGTTGTCCGAACGGTCGCTGCTGTCGGTGTTCGTCGTGGTGCTGTTGTTCGAACGGTCCACGTTGGTGGTCTGGGTGTTGTCGCCACGGACACGTTCCACCGTGTTGGAGTTTTGTGCGTGGGCCATGCCGAAAGACAGGGCGATCGCGGTCGCCAGAATAGTGCGCTTCATCTGTTACTCCCCTTTGTGTATCACTGAAAGTTGATATGCCCGGCGTTCCATGAATACCGGTCCATCCTCCTATTAGCAGTTTGCGTGCCAGCCTCCGGTTGGCGTCGCAAGTCCTTGATAAATGTGGTTATTTTTATAATTGGAAAGTTTGTAGGACTCGGTTGATGAGCCCGTTCAACAACTCCGAGGAAAGATGTCGCAAAGTTGTGACAGTTGACACGGGATTGTCACGGAACTGTATCAAGCGGTCACAGCAAGCACGGGCGAGCGCAGGCAGGCGCGGCAAGGCGCCCGCACACAGGCTGTAGGAAGAGAAGAAAGTGGAAAGGCGGGGAGAAGCGCGCCTCAGGGCGCGATGGAATGCTTGGCCATCAGGCGATACAAGGTCATGCGCGAAACACCGAGCTCGCGCGCGGCCTGGCTGATGTTGTTGCCGCACTTGGCCAGGCTGTTCCAGATGGCGATGCGTTCGGCGCTGCCGCGCGACTTGTCGAGTCCTTCGCGCAGGATGATGGCGTCGTCCTGCGGCGCCAGTTCGAGGTCTTCCGGCATGATCAGGCGATGCTCGGCCAGGACCATGGCGCGCCGCATCCGGTTGATTAGCTCGCGGATATTGCCGGGCCAGTCGTGCTGGGCCATGGCGCGCAAGGCCTGCTTGCTGACACCCTTGAGTTGCGGGCTCTTCTCATCGGCAAATTTGTTAAAGATGATGTCGGTCAGCAGGGGCAGGTCGTCCTTGCGCTCGCGCAGCGGCGGCACGCGGATCGGGAACACGCTCAGCCGGTAGTACAGGTCTTCGCGGAAGCGTCCCTCGGCCACCGCCTTGGGCAGGTCGACGTGGGTGGCGGTGATCACGCGCGCATCGACCGCCATCGTCCGCGTGCCGCCGACGCGGTAGATGGTGCGCTCCTGCAGGAAGCGCAGCAGGCTGGCCTGCAGGTCGAGCGGCAGGTCGCCGATTTCGTCCAGGAAGATGCTGCCGCCCGAAGCCGCCTCGATCAGGCCGGGCTTGTCCCTGGTCGCCCCGGTAAAGGCGCCGCGCTCGTAGCCGAACAGTTCGGAATGGATCAGCGCAGGCGGAATGGCGGCGCAATTAATGGCAATGAAAGGCCCGCCGGCACGCGGCGACTGCGTGTGGATTTCCATTGCCGCCAGTTCCTTGCCGCTGCCGCTTTCGCCGGAGATCAGCACCGGCGCATCGACCGCGGCGATCTTGTCGATGTGGGCGCGCAGGCGGCGGATTGCCACCGACTCGCCGTCGATATGGCGGGTGCCGCAGGCGCGCTGGTGGGGCGGCGTGGATGTGGCCAGCATCGCCATGCCGTGCGCATGACCAAGCGCATGGTGCAGGCGCATCGTATCGACCGGACGGGTATGGAAGTCGCACAGGTGGGTGGCGATGGCCTGGCGCAGTTGCGGGCGGTGCAGCAGGTCGGGACCGAACACGCCGATCCAGCGGATGTGGTGGTGCTGCTGGAGGAAGCGTTCGGTGTCGTCGCCTTCGAGGCTGCCGTCGCCGTCGAGCAGCAGCCCGACCGGGTAATGCTGCTGCGTCAGGACCTTGCGCGCGGCGCCGATGCTGTCCACCGTGCACACGTCCCAACCCCGCAACTCGCCGCAGGCCGCGCGCACGCCGGCGTTGCCCTCGTTCGTGATGCATAAGAGTCGTTTGACCGACACATTCACCTCGTTCTTATTCGTTTTACCGGTCGTGCAGTCGACGCTGTGGGCCCGCTCCCGAAAGTTCTATAGGGAAAAATTTCGGGCGGAAAATGCCGGACTAGTCCGACATCGCTTGATGTATATTTAACCAGAAAAGAACAGGTTTTGGCGCACAGGAATTGCAGAGTTGCTAATTCACATCGTAAAAATTCTTACAGGAATCAATGCCTTAGCGTATTGACGAAGGCGCCGTGCTGCTGGCGGCGGCGCGCGCCAGCAGCGTCACCAGGCGCTCGATCGCATAGGGCTTGGCCAGCACCCGCACACCCGGGATCGCAGGCTGGCGTTCGGTATAGCCGGTGGCCAGCAGTACCGGCAAGCTGGGGTGGCGCTGGCGCACGATGGTGGCCAGGTCGATGCCGTTTACCGTGCCGGGCATGACGATGTTCGAGAACACCACGGCGGGTCGGAGGCCGCCGTCGAGCAGGGCCACGGCCTGCTCGCCGTCGTGGGCAACCATGACCTCGAAGCCGGCTTCTTCGAGTGCGTGCGCGACCGCTTCGCGCACCAGCGGGTCGTCTTCGACGAACAGCACGCTGCCGCGCGCGCGCGGCAATGGCGCGCCAGGCGCCGCCGGCAATGCGTCCGGCGCCGCCTGCTGCGCGCGCGGCAGGTAGATGTCTACCCGCGTACCCCGGCCGGGCTCGCTGTCGAGCAGCAGCAGGCCTTGCGACTGCAGGGCGAACGCGTAGGCCTGCGGCAGGCCGAGGCCGGTGCCCTGGCCCTGGGCCTTGGTGGTGTAGAAGGGGTCGAGTGCGCGCGCCAACACCTCGGGTGTCATCCCGCTGCCGGTGTCGCTCACGCTGACGCGCACGTAGTCGCCGGGTGGCAGCGCAGCCAGGGCCGCGCTCGCGGCAGGATGGCCCAGGCCGAGATGGCGCGCCTCGATGCGCAGCACGCCGCCGTGCGGCATCGCGTCGCGCGCATTCACCGCCAGGTTCAGCAGCGCCAGGTCGAATTGCAGGGGCTCGACGGTCACCGGCCAGGACGGCTCGTCGCAGTCGATCTGCAAGACGATGTCGTCACGCAGCGCTCCGCTCATCAGCTGGCGCGCACTGCGCAGTTGCCGGCAGGCATCAACCGTCTCCTGGCGCGCTTCCTGGATGCGGCCGAAGGAGCCGAGCTGGCCGGTCAGGGCGGTGGCGCGCTGCACGGTCTTCTTGCAGGTCTGGACCAGGCCACTTACCTTCTCGTCCTTGTTCCTGAGTTCGACCAGTTGCAGCGCCGTACTGAGGGTCTGGAGCAGGTTGTTGAATTCGTGGGCGATGCCGCCGGTCAGGCGGCCCAGCGCTTCCAGCTTCTGCGCCTTGAGCAGGGCGTTCTGGACACGCTCGGTGGTCGCCACCGCTTCGGCGACCCGCTGCTCCAGCACCTGCTGCGATTGCCGGATCTGGCGTCCGGCCTCGGCCATGCGCAGCGCGACGTTGTCGATCTCGACCAAGCCCTGTGGCCGGTAGCTGATCTCCTTGCCCTGGCCCAGTTCGTCCGCGCCTTGCCCGAGATACTCGATCGGGACGATCGCGCGCCGCGCCAGCCGGTGCGCCGCCAGCATCCCGGCCGCCAGCAGTGCCGCCATCAGTGTGCCCAGCAGGGCAGCGGCGCGCAGCGGCACGCGGCGGATGTCGCTGTTCGGGATGCTGATCAACACCTTCCAGTCCGAGGCCGGCACGGTATCGAAAAAGGCGCGCACGTCGATGTCGTCGAGGGTGCGGCTTTGCCACAGTCCGCGCTGGGCGGCCTGGAGCCTGTGCAGGGCGGCCGCGCCGGCCCGCTCGCCCACGTAGCGTTCGGGATTGCGCGAACGGGCCAGCACGACGCCCTGGCGGTCGACCAGTGTCACGATCCACTCGGGCCGGAAATGCTGGCGTTCCAGCAGCGGCTGCAGGGTCGCGAGATTGATGCCCATTGCCAGGTGATAGCGTACCCGACCGTCGATTCTGACCGGTACCTGGATGGCGTAGTCGGGACGCTTGTCCAGCGGCGCGATGAACACGTCGGACACCAGCATGCTCCCGGCGCCGTGGCGCTCCATGAGTGCCTCGATCGTCGCCACCCGCCGTAGCGGCAGGGCGGCGCCGAAGGACTGGCGTGTATTGAGCAGCTGGCGTCCGTCGAGGTCGCTCAGTACGATGACGGTGTCGCGCGCGGGCGCGATGCGGCGCGCATAATCGTAGAACTGCCGCAGCTCGCCTGTTTGCACGCTGGCCGACTCGGCCAGCGTGCTCAGGATGTCGGCGCGCGCCTGCAGCTCGTTGTCCACCAACAGCGCGAAGGCGCGCGTGGCATCGGCCACGTTGCGGGTCTGCGCCGTCTGTTCCTCGTGATACACGTAGCTGACCGCCAGCGCGGCCGCGATGAACGACGGCACCAGGATGGCCAGGACGAGGATCAGGAGGCGGCTACGGATACGTATGGGAGACCGCTGCGGGCCGGGAATTGGGCAATTTGACGATTATACAGAGGCAATATTAATTTCAGCATGTCGCCGCCATGCGCGTGCGCCGGACACGGCCGGCATGCCGGGCCGTGCATGGGCCGGGCAGCTTGTATAATGTGGCAACCCTCAACCGCATGCACATATGACGAATACCACCCATTTCGGCTACAAGACCGTCGCCGAGGACCAGAAGGTCCAGGAAGTCGCCAAGGTCTTCCATTCGGTCGCTTCGAAATACGACGTCATGAACGACCTGATGTCGGCCGGCCTGCACCGCGCCTGGAAAATGTTCACCATCGCGCAGGCGGGCGTGCGTCCCGGCTTCAAGGTGCTCGACATCGCCGGCGGCACCGGCGACCTGGCCAAGGCATTCGCCAGGCAGGCGGGCCGCAGCGGCGAGGTCTGGCTCACCGACATCAACGAATCGATGCTGCGCGTCGGCCGCGACAGACTGTTGAATAAAGGCATGGTCACCCCGACCCTGTTGTGCGACGCCGAGAAACTGCCATTTCCGGACAATTACTTCGACCGCGTCAGCGTGGCTTTTGGCCTGCGCAACATGACGCACAAGGACCAGGCACTGGCTGAAATGCGCCGCGTGCTCAAGCCCGGCGGCAAGCTGCTGGTGCTGGAGTTCTCGAAAGTGATTGCGCCGCTGCAAAAACCGTACGACCTGTATTCGTTCTCGGTGCTGCCGTGGCTGGGCCAGAAGATCGCCGGCGATGCCGAGAGCTACCGCTACCTGGCAGAATCGATCCGCATGCATCCCGACCAGGAAACCCTGAAGGCCATGATGCTCGATGCCGGACTGGAGCGGGTCCAGTACCACAACCTGACGGCGGGCGTGGCCGCATTGCACACTGGCATCAAGCTGTAAGCGCATTTTTGAAGGAAGAACGACGATGAAGAAATTCGTGGCAACGATGGTCCTGGCGGTCACCGCGGTCTCGATGATCGCGGAAGCCACGGCACGCCCGATGGGCGGCAAGCGCTCCTTCGGCCGCCAGTCGCAGGCCGTGCGCCAGATGCCGGCCCCGGCCCCGGCGCCGGCCCCGGGCTTCCAGCAGCGCCAGCCGTCGGCCGTGCCGGCCACCGCCGGCGCCGCAGGCGCCGCGGCCGCCGCACGCAGCACCCAGCGATCGGGCATGTGGAAGGGTATCCTCGGCGGCGCCCTGCTGGGCCTCGGCCTGGGCGCGCTGCTGTCGCACTTCGGCATCGGCGGCGCGTTTGCCAGCGTGATCTCGGCGATCCTGATGATCGGCCTGCTGCTGCTGGCCGTGCTGTTCGTGGTACGCATGTTCCGCCGCAAGGACACCCCGGCCAACCCCGCCTTCGGCGGCTACACCAATCCGGTGCCGGTCGGCGCCGCCAGCCCGGCGGCGGGCAGCGCAGCGGGCGCCGTGTCGACCCCGGAGATCGGCTCCGGCCTGCGCCAGCCCGCGGCCTTCCAGGGGCAGCAGTCGGGCCAGTTCGGCAGCGTCGACCTCGGCAAGCCGGGCGCGGGCGCGCCGGCCATGCATCGGCAATGGGGCGTGCCGGGCGACTTCGACCAGGACGCCTTCCTGCGCCATGCGAAAGCCTCGTTCATCCGCATGCAGGCCGCCTGGGACCGCGGCGACAGCAACGACCTGCGCGAATTCACCACCCCCGAAGTCTTCGCCGAGCTCAAGATGCAGATCCAGGAGCGGGGCGGGAATGCGGACTTCACCGACGTGGTGACGATCGACGGCCAGTTGCTGGGCATCGAGACCAGCGCCACCGACTACCTGGCCAGCGTCCAGTTCAACGGCATGATCCGTACCGCCCCGAACGCGCCGGCCGAGCCTTTCGTGGAAGTCTGGAACATGTCCAAGCCCTTGTCGGGGCAGGGCGGCTGGGTGCTGGCCGGGATCCAGCAGCTCAGTTAGTTCTTTATAATTATTTTCCGGTAAAGCTTCGTGCTGCCGGGTTTGTGCCCGGCAAACTGGTAAGATCGAAACCGCCCTGATACCGGGCGGTTTTTTTTTGATTAACCTGTGTGCTGCCATGTTCCCGAGTTCTGCCATGCTGACGACACCTGCCGTCGCCACGATCAACCATCTGCTGGCCCAGGAAGCCTGGGCGCGTGAAGCGCTGCTCCGCCATGCCGGCAAACAAGCCTGCATCGACACCGGCCACCTGGCGCTGCGCCTGCGCGTGGCGCGTGACGGCATGCTCGAGCCCGGCACGTCCGACGAGCCGGCGCACGTGACCATCCACGTCAAGCTGGCCGACCTGCCGCTGATCGCACAGAACCGCGACCGCGCCTTTTCCTACGTAAGAATCGCGGGCGACGCCGAGTTTGCCAACACCATCTCGTCGCTGTCGAAAGGCCTGCGCTGGGATGCCGAGTACGACCTCGAACGCATCGTCGGCCCGCTGGGCGCGCGCGGCCTGGTGCAGGGCGCGCAGGGCGCCGCGACCGGCGTGCTGGGCGCAGGGCGCCGGCTGGCCGAGAACGTGGCCGAATTCCTGCTGGAAGAGCGGCCGGTGCTGGTGCGCCCGAGCGCGGTGGACGAACTGGCCGCCGAAGTGGTGCGCCTGCGCGACGACGTCGAGCGCACCGCCAAGCGCATCGCCAGGCTGGAACAGCGCCTGGCGTCCACCGCCGCGCCCAGCCTCGCGCCGGGCCGGCCGAGCGTGATACTGAGTCCGGATAACTGATGATATTGAAATTCCTGCGCCTGCTGAAAATCCTTACCGTCGCGACCAAGTACGGTCTCGACGAAATCGCGGTCACGAGCCTGCATGCGCCGCGTACCGCCCGCTTCATGAATACCGTATTCTTCTGGCGCCGCATCACCTCGCCGCGCGCCATTCGCCTGCGCCAGGCGCTCGAAGAGCTGGGGCCGATCTTCATCAAGTTCGGCCAGGTGCTGTCGACCCGGCGCGACCTGATGCCGCCCGATATCGCCGACGAACTGTCGCTGCTGCAAGACCGGGTGCCGCCCTTCGATTCCGACCTGGCGGTGGCCCAGATCACCGAGGCGCTCGGCGCCCACCCCGACCAGTTGTTCGCGAGCTTCGAGCGGGTGCCGGTGGCCTCGGCGTCGATCGCCCAGGTGCACTTCGCGACCCTGAAGAACGGTACCGAGGTGGCGGTCAAGGTGCTGCGTCCCGGCATGCGCAAGACCATCGACGAAGACCTGGCGCTGATGGACATGGCGGCGCGCCTGATCGAAAAGGTATGGGCCGAGAGCCGCCGCCTGAAGCCGCGCGAGGTGGTCGCCGAGTTCGACAAATACCTGCACGACGAGCTCGACCTGATGCGCGAGGCCGCCAACGCCAGCCAGTTGCGCCGCAATTTCGCCGACTCGACGCTGCTGATGGTGCCGGAGATGTACTGGGACTATTGCTCGAGCAGCGTGATCGTCATGGAACGCATGCGCGGCATTCCGGTGTCGCAGATCGACCGGCTGGCGGCCGAGGGTGTGGACCTCAAGAAACTGTCGAGCGATGGTGTGGAGATCTTCTTCACCCAGGTGTTCCGCGATGGCTTCTTCCACGCCGACATGCACCCGGGGAACATCCTGGTGTCGGTCGAGAAGGAAAGCTTCGGCCGCTACATCGCGCTCGACTTCGGCATCGTCGGCACGCTCAACGATTTCGACAAGGATTACCTGTCGCAGAACTTCCTGGCCTTCTTCCGCCGCGACTACAAGCGCGTGGCCGAGGCCCACATCGAATCGGGCTGGGCGCCGCGCGACACCCGGGTGGACGAGCTCGAATCGGCGGTACGCGCCTGCTGCGAGCCGATCTTCGACCGTCCGCTAAAAGACATTTCCTTCGGCCAGATCCTGCTGCGCCTGTTCCAGACCTCGCGCCGCTTCAATGTCGAGGTCCAGCCGCAGTTGGTGCTGCTGCAAAAGACCTTGCTGAACATCGAAGGCCTGGGCCGCCAGCTCGACCCCGACCTCGACCTGTGGAAGACCGCCAAGCCCTACCTCGAGCGCTGGATGGGCGAGCAGATGGGCTGGCAGGGCATGGTCGAGCGCCTGCGCGCCGAGGCGCCGCGCTATGCGCATATCTTCCCGCAGCTGCCGCGCCTGCTGCACCAGACGCTGGAGCGCCAGGCGCATTCCAACATCACGCCAACCCACCGCGGCCAGCAGATGCCGCAGGCCGACCTGCTGCTGATGGTGCTGATCGAGCAGCGCCGCACCAACCGCCTGCTGGCTTTCCTGGCGGCGGTGGTGGTCGTGGTGGGCGGCATTGCCGCCGGTTACGGCCTGATGCATGCCGGCTGATCCGCCGAGCTTTGCCAGCCGCGATCCGCTCAGTCCGCAATTCTGGGACGAGCGCTTCGCCAGCGCGTTTACGCCGTGGGACCGCGGCGGCGTGCCGCAGGCGCTGCGCGATTTCGTCGCCGCCCGTCCGCGCCCGCTGGCGAGCCTGATTCCCGGTTGCGGCAGTGCCTACGAATTGGCCTGGCTGTGCCAGGCCGGCTGGGACGCCATCGCGATCGACTTCGCGCCGCAAGCGGTGGCGCGCGGCAAGGCGCTGGCGGGGCAGTGGGCCGATCGCGTGGTGCAGGCGGATTTCTTTACCTGGCAGCCGCAGCATTCGCTCGACTTCATCTATGAATGCGCCTTCCTGTGCGCGCTGCCGCCCGCCATGCGGCCGCGGGTGGTGGCAAGCTGGGCCGGGCTGCTGGCGCCGGGCGGCCTGCTGGGCGGCTTCTTCTTTGTTGACCAAACGGTAAAAGGTCCGCCTTTCGGCATCGAGCGGGCAGCGCTGGAACACCTGATGGCGCCGTATTTCGACCTGGTGGAGGACGCCCAGGTGGCCGATTCGATTCCCGTCTTCGCCGGCAAGGAGCGCTGGATGCTCTGGCAGCGCCGCTAGGGCCTGTCTGACTCATGCCGGGCAGGGGATAGCGCATTTGCCTAGGGTGGCCGGCGAAGCCCCCATAAAAGAAAAGCCCGCATGCGCGGGCTTCATAAGTACAGCGTTCTTTTACGGACCAGCGGCGGTGCAGGGCACCGCGCAAAATCTTCTGTTTCTTCTTAACTGTGAGCAGCAGAGCTTGCCTGCTGCCATCATGCTCTCAAGAAAGATGCTATTTAATCACCCCGGCTGTTGTTGAGCAAACGAAACAGTGCGCGACGATGAAGAAAAACAACACCTGGCACAGGCCCGTGTGCTTCCGGGAAGCGGTCCAGCTTGGCTGCCGAGCCGAAACGGGCAAGCCTGCCCACAAAAGCTTTATAATTCAGGGTTTTGAAGATTTTTGCGGAGTATCAAATGCCGATTTACGCCTACCGCTGCGATGAATGCGGTTTTACCAAGGATGTGCTGCAAAAAATTTCTGACCCGGTGCTGACGGTCTGTCCGTCGTGCAGCAAGGAAGCCTTCAAAAAGCAGGTGACCGCTGCCGGCTTCCAGCTGAAGGGCACGGGTTGGTATGTGACCGATTTCCGCGGCGGCACGCCGCCGGCGACGGGTACGGCAGGCGCCAACGGCGGCGGCGCTGCGCCGGCCGCTGCGTCCGACAGCAGCGCCAGTGCGGCCAGCACCCCGGCTCCCGCTCCGGCCGCCGCGGCTGACAAGAGCAGTACCTGAAGCACCATTAGCCCGAATGCTGCGGCCGACGGCCGCAGCCCGAACAAGAACAAGAGAACGCGATGCGCAAATATTTCCTGACTGGCCTGCTGGTACTGGTGCCCCTGGTGATCACGGCCTGGGTGCTGAGCATGATCATCAGCACGCTCGACCAGTCGCTGCTGTTCATGCCGCAAGCCTGGCAGCCGCGCCAGCTGTTCGGCATGGACGTGCCGGGCTTCGGCGCGGTCCTGACCCTGGCCATCGTGTTCGTTACCGGCCTGCTGACCAATAACCTGATCGGCGGCTACGTGGTGCGCCTGGGCGACCGCGTGATGAAGCGCATCCCGGTGGTCAGTTCGCTGTACGGCAGCGTCAAGCAGGTCTCGGACACGCTGTTCTCGTCCTCGGGCAATGCGTTCCGCACGCCGGTCCTGATTCCGTATCCGCACGCGGATTCCTATACCATCGCTTTCCTGACCGGGGTGCCGGGCGGCGACGTCAAGAACCACCTGGTGGGCGACTACGTGAGCGTGTATGTGCCGACCACCCCGAACCCGACCTCGGGCTTCTTCCTGATGATGGAACGCAGCAAGGTCGTGGAACTGAACATGTCCGTGGACGCGGCCCTGAAGCACATCGTCTCGATGGGCGTGGTCGCTCCGGAATAAAGAACAGAGCAAAATACAGGGCTTCGGCCTCTACGAATCAACCAACCTGGAACGAAAACTATGTCCTCCATGCGTACTCACTACTGCGGCCTCGTCACCGAGGAACTGCTGGGCCAAACCGTCAGCCTGTGCGGCTGGGTGCACCGTCGCCGCGACCACGGCGGCGTGATCTTCATCGACCTGCGCGACCGCGAAGGCCTGGTGCAGGTGGTCTGCCACCCGGATAACGCCGAGGTGTTCAAGGCTGCGGAACACGTGCGCAACGAGTACTGCCTGCGCATCACCGGCACCGTGGTGAACCGCCTGGAAGGCACCGCCAACGCCAACCTGAAGTCGGGCAAGATCGAGATCAACACCACCCAGCTCGAAGTGCTGAACGCCTCGGTGCCGGTGCCGTTCCAGCTGGACGACGACAACCTGTCGGAGACCACCCGCCTGACCCACCGCGTGCTCGACCTGCGCCGCCAGCAGATGCAGCACAACCTGCGCCTGCGCTACAAGGTGTCGATGGAAGTGCGCAAGTACCTCGACAACCTGGGCTTCATCGACATCGAGACCCCGATGCTGACCAAGTCGACCCCGGAAGGCGCGCGCGACTACCTGGTGCCGTCGCGCGTCAACCCGGGCAACTTCTTCGCGTTGCCGCAGTCGCCGCAGCTGTTCAAGCAGCTGCTCATGGTCGCCAACTTCGACCGCTACTACCAGATCACCAAGTGCTTCCGCGACGAAGACCTGCGCGCCGACCGCCAGCCGGAATTCACCCAGATCGACTGCGAAACCTCGTTCCTGACCGAACAGGAAATCCGTGACCTGTTCGAAGACATGATGCGCGTCGTCTTCAAGAACGCGGCCGGCATCGACCTGCCGAACCCGTTCCCGGTGATGGACTTCGCCACCGCGATGGGCATGTACGGTTCGGACAAGCCGGACATGCGCGTCAAGCTCGAATTCACCGAACTGACCGAGCTGATGAAGTCGGTCGAGTTCAAGGTGTTCAACAGCGCCGCCAACATGGCCGGTGGCCGCGTGGTCGGCATGCGCGTGCCGCAGGGCGCGTCGATGCCGCGTTCGGAAATCGACGCGTACACCCAGTTCGTCGCCATCTACGGCGCCAAGGGCCTGGCCTACATCAAGGTCAACGAGAAGGCCAAGGGCCGTGACGGCCTGCAGTCGCCGATCGTCAAGAACATCTCGGACGAAGTCCTGGCCCAGATCCTGGAACTCACCAAGGCCGAAGACGGCGACCTGATCTTCTTCGGCGCCGACAAGGCCAAGGTCGTCAACGACGCCATCGGCGCGCTGCGCGTGAAGATCGGCCACTCGGAATTCGGCAAGAAGGCCGCTTTGTTCGACGATGTCTGGGCGCCGCTGTGGGTGATCGACTTCCCGATGTTCGAGTACGACGAAGACGGCGACCGCTGGAACGCCACCCACCATCCGTTCACCGCACCGAAGGACGGCCACGAAGACATGCTCGAGACCAATCCGGGCGCCTGCGTCGCCAAGGCCTACGACATGGTCCTGAACGGCTGGGAACTGGGCGGCGGCTCGATCCGTATCCACCGCGAAGAAGTGCAGAGCAAGGTGTTCCGCGCCCTGAAGATCGACGCCGAAGAAGCGCAGCTGAAGTTCGGCTTCCTGCTCGACGCGCTGCAGTACGGCGCGCCGCCGCACGGTGGCCTGGCCTTCGGCCTGGACCGCCTGATCACCCTGATGACCGGCTCCGAGTCGATCCGCGACGTGATCGCCTTCCCGAAGACCCAGCGCGCCCAGTGCCTGCTGACCAACGCGCCGTCGGAAGTCGACGAGAAGCAGTTGAAAGAACTGCACATCCGCCTGCGGACCGAAGCGAAAGTAGCTTAATGCAGGGTGGTCGGCTTCGCCGACCGCGCGTTCAACTCACGCGGGCTTGGCCAACTCATCGGCCTTGCCCGCGTTTGTCCATCTGAGCCCCATGCCCCACAAAATCCCCGAATCGGTCCTGGTCGTCATCCACACCTCCGCCCTGGAGGTATTGTTGATCGAACGCGCCGACCGCCCGGGCTTCTGGCAATCCGTCACCGGCTCGCTCGATGCCCCCGACGAAGCGCTGGCGCTGACCGCCGCCCGCGAACTGTTCGAGGAAACCGGCATCGTGGCCGACGGCGACAACATCCGCCTACACGACTGGCAGCTCTCCAACATCTACGAGATCTATCCGGTCTGGCGCCACCGCTACGCGCCCGGCGTCACCCACAATACCGAGCACGTGTTCTCGGTCTGCGTGCCGCGCGACATCCCGATTACCCTGAGCCCGCGCGAACACACGCGCTACGCCTGGCTGCCTTGCCTGGAAGCCGCCGACCGCTGCTTCTCGGCCTCGAACGCCGAAGCGATCCTGCAGTTGCCAAGGCATATTTCCCCGTAAGCGCACGATTGGGGCTGGTTCCGAGGGCCGATGGCAGCTTGTTGTTAGAATGTTCCCATGAAGATTCGTGTGGCCACCTATAACATCCACAAGGGCGTCTCCTCGCTGCGCAGCCAGCCGCGCGTGATCGCGTTGAAGAAAGCCATCGCCGAGTTCCACGCGGACGTCGTGTTCCTGCAGGAAGTGCAGGGCAGGCACGACCGTTTCCAGGCGCGCTACGGCAAGGAAGAGCACGCGCACCGGCACTGGCCCGAGACCGCCCAGTACGACTATTTCAAGAACGAGAAGCACCACAGCGCCTACGGCATGAATGCCGTGTACGACCACGGCCACCACGGCAATGCCTTGCTGAGCGCCTTCCCGATCGAGAATTCGCACAACCACGACATCTCGGACCATGCCTACGAGCAGCGCGGCATCCTGCACTGCGTGCTGAACACGCAGGCCGGCAAGGTGCATTGCTACGTGGTGCACCTGGGTCTGTTCGAAGGCAGCCGCGGGCGCCAGGCCGAAGCCCTGATCGAGCACGTCAACGCCTCCTCGCACGGCGAACCGGTGATCATCGCCGGCGATTTCAACGACTGGCGCAATACGCTGAGCGACCGCCTGCGCAATGCGCTCGGCGTGGCCGAGGTGTTCGACGAGCTGGGTCCGAAGACGCCGCTGGGCGACATGGTGCGTGGCTGGGCCGGGCGCCAGCCGCCCCCGCGCCGCCAGCCACGGCTGGCGCCGGCGCGTACCTTTCCGGCCATGCTGCCCTGGTTCCGGCTCGACCGCATCTACGTGCGCGGCTTCAAGGTCGACAATGCCCAGGTGATGCACGGCGCGCTGTGGGCGAAGCTGTCCGACCACGCACCGATCGTCGCCGAACTTCAGCTGGCATAGCGCCCATGCGACAGGTCAGCTTTGTCGACAACAACGATGTCACTCTGCTGGAAAGCGGCACTGCCTATTTCCCCGCGTTGATCGCCGCGCTTGACGCGGCCCGCTACGACGTCCTGTTCGAGACCTATATCTTCGGCGAGGACGAGACCGCGCAGTCCGTGCGCGACGCGCTGATCCGCGCCGCGGCACGCGGCGTCAAGGTGCGCGTGCTGGTGGACTGGATCGGCACCGAACACCTTCCCGCCCAGCGCCTCGGCGCCATCTTCGCGCAAGCGAACGTGCAGTACCGCATCTTCAACCCCTGGTGCCGGCGCGGCATCGCGCGCTCGCACCGCAAGATTGTGGTGGTCGACCGCGACATCGCCTTTGTCGGCGGCATTAACATCAACGACGACTGGCTGTGCGACCACGCCGACAAGCACCGCCTGCCGGCGCCACGCTGGGATTTCACCGTACGGGTAACCGGTCCGCTGGTGGCGCAGATCCACGACGAAACCCAGGGCCAGTGGCTGCGCGCCGGCCGCCTCAAGCTGAAGCAGCGCATCGAACTGTTCCGCGAGATGCGCAGGGAGCCGCCGCCGTCCTGCGACCATCCGGCGCGCGCCGCCTTCGTGGTGCGCGACAACCTGCGCAACCGCGGCACCATCCAGCGCGCCTACCTGCAGGCCCTGGGGCGCGCCAAGCACAGCGTGTTGCTGGCCACGCCGTATTTCGCACCGGGCCGCAAGTTCCGCAAGGCGCTGGCCCATGCGGCGCAACGCGGCGTGCAGGTCACGCTCCTGATCGGCGTGGGGGAGTTCACGATCCAGGACATGGTCGCCCATTCCTTCTACCCCAAGCTGCTGGCCGACGGCATCCGGGTGGTCGAGTATCGCAGGACCCAGCTGCATGCGAAGGTCGCGGTGGTCGACGACGATTGGGCCACCGTCGGCTCGAGCAACTGCGACGGCCTGTCCCTGTTCCTGAACCAGGAAGCGAACGTGGTCGTGCAAGATGAGCACTTCGCCGCCACCATGCGCGCCCATATCGAGCACGGCATCGCGGACGGCGTGCCGATCCGCGCCGAGGAATTCGCCAACATCGGCTGGATTCGCCGCGCGAGCTACGGCCTGGCCTACATGATGTATAAACTGGTGATGCGGATCTTCGCGATCGGCTATGCGTAACTGACAAGCAGGCAAGACATGGAAGACAACAACGTACGGATCGACAAATGGCTGTGGGCGGCGCGCTTCTTCAAGACGCGTTCGCTGGCGACCGACGCGGTCGACCGCGGCCGGGTGCGCATCGATGGCGAGCCGATCAAGCCCTCGCGCAATGTCAAGGTCAACGACAAGCTGGTCATCGACAACGGCTCCGACCGCTGGGAAGTGATCGTGGCCGCGATCTCGGACAAGCGCGGCCCGGCGCCGGTGGCGCGCACCCTGTATTTCGAGACCGACGACAGCATCGCCAAGCGCGAGAACGACAAGACGGCGCGCCGCCTGTTCCCGGAGCCGAGCATGGACATCAAGGGCCGGCCGACCAAGCGCGACCGGCGAGCCATCACCCGCATCGGCGAAGAATAGGAGCGCCTGACAATCCCCCGATGGCGGAGTTGCCCTCGGGTTTTTGTCAGCCGCTCTTCGCGCGTCCGTCCATATGTAGTTTGCATTTGCTGGCAGGAATGTAAAATGTCCGGTTCCGGCCGCTCTTGATGATCATTCCATGCAAACTGCTGTTCCCCTCGTTACCAACGATGCCGTCGTGCTCGGCATACTCGCCGCGATCCTGGGCGGCGTCTTCTGGACCGCCTCGCGGCCCGACGGCTTCTGGAAGAAGTTTTATACCTATGTGCCGGCCCTGCTGCT
This sequence comes from Massilia sp. UMI-21, assembly GCA_015277795.1. Classification (NCBI taxonomy): domain Bacteria; kingdom Pseudomonadati; phylum Pseudomonadota; class Betaproteobacteria; order Burkholderiales; family Oxalobacteraceae; genus Massilia; species Massilia sp. UMI-21. Next base: position 845,852 of record CP063848.1, read on the forward strand.
GTGCTACCTGGTTCCGGCCATCCTGAACACCCTCGGCGTCATCGACGGCAACCTGTCGAAGCTGTATCCGGTGGCGCGCGACTACCTGCTGCCCAGCGCGCTGGTGCTGCTGTGCATCGCCATCGACTTCGGCGCCATCGTGCGGCTCGGCCCCAAGGCGATCATCATGTTCCTGACCGGGACCGCCGGTATCATGCTGGGCGCGCTGGCCGCCTTCGAGATCATGCGCCTGATCCACCCGGAGACGGTCGCCGGCGAGACCTGGCGCGGCATGACCACCATTACCGGCGCCTGGATCGGCGGCGGGGCCAACCAGGCCGCCATGAAGGAAGTGTTCGAGGTGAACGCCAACGTCTTCGGCCAGTTCGTCGCCGTCGACGTGCTGGTGGCGAACCTGTGGACGGCGGTGCTGCTGTTCATGACCGGCCGCGCCGGGGCCTTCGATCGCTGGACCGGCGCCGACCTGAGCGCCATCAATGCCCTGAAGGCGCGCATCGAAAGCTACCAGGCCGCGCATGCGCGCATGCCGAGCCTGGCCGACGTGATGGCGATCCTGGCCGTGGGCATCGGCGTCACCGGCCTGTCGCATGCCCTGAGCGGCCCGACCGTGGGCTGGATCGCCAGCCTGCCCCAGGAGTGGCGCCTGCAGGACTACAGCCTGACCTCGTCCTTCTTCTGGATCGTGGTGTTCGCCACCACCTTCGGCCTGCTGCTCAGTTTTACCAAGGCGCGCAGCCTGGAAGGGGCGGGCGCCTCGACCCTGGGGTCGGCCATGCTGTACTTCCTGGTGGCGACCATCGGCATGCAGATGGACCTGAACGCGCTGCTCGACCGGCCCTGGCTGTTCCTGCTGGGCCTGATCTGGATGGCCGTGCATGGCGGCCTGCTGATCCTGGTGGCCAAGCTGATCCGCGCACCGCTGTTCTTCCTGGCGGTCGGTTCGCAGGCCAACGTGGGCGGTGCGGCATCGGCCCCGGTGGTCGCCAGCGCCTTCCATCCGGCGCTGGCGCCGGTGGGCGTGCTGCTGGCGGTGCTCGGCTATGCGCTCGGCACCTACGGCGCCTACGTGACCGGCTTGCTGCTGCGGGCGCTGGCTACCTGAGCTTACCTGAGCAGGTGGCCGGTCTTGAGGTAGAAGCTCACGCCCGCCTGCCCCGCGACGAAGCCGGGCTGCGCACCGGCGGGCAGCCGTATCCAGCTGCCGCGCCCGTAGCGCTGCGCGCCGTCGGCGATCTCGCCCGCGAGCACCAGCAGCTCGGCGCCGCCTTCGCCCAGGCCGGCAAGCGCCTGTCCGGGACCGAGCCGCCGCAGGCTGACCTGTTCGTGCGCGTTCGAGAACAGCCGGCAGAGGGCGGCTTGCCCTTGCTGCTCCCAGTTGGCCGGATCGCGGGTATCGATGCGCACGCGGCAGTCGTCATCCGGGGCCATCTGCCGCAGCTTGACGAAGATCAGGGCACCCGCACGGCTGAACGGCTGGTGGGATGAGCCGGAGGGACTGCGCAGGTACCAGCCTTCCGGGAAATCGCCGCTTTCGTCCGAAAACACCCCGGAGAGCACCAGGATCTCTTCGCCGTCCGGATGCGTATGGGCGGGAAACAAGGAATCCGGGGCGTAGCGCACGATACTGGTCGCACGGGCCTGTTCGGCCCCGATCCGGTCCAGCATGACGCGCTCGACGCCGTTTTGCGGCGATGCGATCCATTGGTAGTGGTCGGGGGTGACGACGACGGGGCGCGAAAAATCTGCGTTGACGAGCATGGCGGTTCCGGCAAGAGGTGGACGACGCCATTGTAGCCGCGGCCGCGATGCGCCGATGCTGTCCGAACGGCGCCCCGGACGCCATGTGGCGTGCCGCTAAGCAAACAAGTGTTCTGGACACCTGCCCGCGTACACCACGATCGCCGAAAATGCGGTACCTTTACATCTGCGACAACGTTGTCCTCGCCAGACCCGGGCGGGATGCCCAGCAGGCGCGCCACCCGCCTGCCGTTGTTTTGCATCAATAGAATCTCGCCTCTAAGTTCCCGTTTGACATTTCAACTCTGGTAGATAATAGTACGAGCGTTCGGATTTTTTTCGATTCAGGGGCAGTCATTACTACTTCAGCAAAATTCATGCGCAAGGGCGAACTCACGCGGGCAGCGATTCTCGACGTGGCGCTCGAGCTGTCCAGCCGCGATGGCCTGGAAGGCCTGACCATCGGCGTGCTGGCCGACCGGATGAACATGAGCAAGTCGGGCGTGTTCGCGCACTTCGGTTCGCGCGAAGACCTGCAGCTGGAGGTCGTCAAGCTGTACCACCACCGCTTCGAGCAGGAAGTGTTCTTCCCGAGCGTGCGCGAACCGCGCGGCCTGCCGCGCCTGCAGTCGATGTTCGACCGCTGGCTGGCGCGCGTGTCGGTCGAGATCGCGTCCGGCTGCATCTACATCAGCGGCGCCGTCGAGTACGACGACCGTCCGGGCCCGATCCGCGAGGAGCTGGTCAAGATGGTGCAGGCCTGGCAGGGCGCCCTGCAGCGCAGTGCGCGCCAGGCGATCGAGGTCGGGGACCTGCGCCCCGATACCGACGCCGAGCAGCTGGTCTACGAGATGTACGGGCTGATCCTGGCCCTGCACCACGACGCACGCTTCCTGCGCATGCCAGGCGCGGTCGAGCGGGCACGCCGCGGTTTCGAGCGGCTGATCGAGAATTATCGCAATACAAATACGCCGAAAGGCGTGCCTCAAGGCATTTCGGCCTAAGCGCCGGCAGTCAAACACACATTTACCTTCGTCAGGAGAAAACCATGGGTCAGTACGTCGCGCCAATCCGGGATATGCAGTTCGTTCTGCACGAATTCCTCAATGTCAGCGAAGAGTTCAAGAACCTGCCTGCCTACCAGGAAATCGATGCCGACATCATCAACCAGGTGCTTGAAGAAGGTGCGAAGTTCACCCAGGAAGTGCTGTTCCCGCTGAACCACTCGGGCGACCGCGAAGGCTGCAGCTTCGATGCGGCCAGCAAGAACGTCACCACCCCGAAGGGTTTCAAGGAAGCCTACAAGCAGTACGTGGAAGGCGGCTGGGCCGCGCTGGCCTGCGATCCGGAATACGGCGGCCAGGGCCTGCCGGTCTCGCTGAACAACTCGTTCTACGAGATGCTGAACTCCTCGAACCAGGCATGGACCATGTACCCGGGCCTGTCGCACGGCGCCTACGAGTGCCTGAAGGAGCACGGCACCGACGACCAGAAGAAATTCTACCTGCCGAAGCTGGTGTCGGGCGAGTGGACCGGCACCATGTGCCTGACCGAAGCGCACTGCGGCACCGACCTGGGCCTGCTGCGCACCAAGGCCGAGCCGCAGGCTGACGGCACCTACAAGATCACCGGCTCCAAGATCTTCATCTCGGCCGGCGAACACGACATGGCCGAGAACATCGTCCACCTGGTGCTGGCACGCCTGCCGGATGCGCCGGAAGGCTCGAAGGGCATCTCGCTGTTCCTGGTGCCGAAGTTCCTGCCGAACGCGGACGGTTCGATCGGCGAGCGCAACGGCATCGCCTGCGGCGCCATCGAAGAGAAGATGGGCATCCACGGCAACGCCACCTGCCAGATGAACCTGGACAACGCCGTCGGCACCCTGATCGGCCAGCCGCACAAGGGCCTGCAGGCGATGTTCGTGTTCATGAACGCCGCCCGCCTGGGCGTCGGCATGCAGTCGCTGGGCCTGACCGAAGTCGCCTACCAGAACGCGCTGGTGTATGCGAAAGACCGCATCCAGATGCGTTCGCTGTCGGGCCCGAAAGCGCCGGACAAGCCGGCCGACCCGATCATCGTGCACCCGGACGTGCGTCGCATGCTGCTGACCGCCAAGGCCTTCGCCGAAGGCGGCCGTGCGCTGACCTCGTACATCGCGCTGCAGATCGACCGTGAACTGAACCACCCGGACGAAGCGGTACGCAAGGAAGCCGCCGGCGAAGTCGCGCTCCTGACCCCGATCGTCAAGGCCTTCATCACCGACAACGGCTGGATCGCCACCTCGGAAGCGATGCAGGTCTACGGCGGCCACGGCTACATCAGCGAGTGGGGCATGGAGCAGTACGTGCGCGACGCCCGCATCAACATGATCTACGAAGGCACCAACACCGTGCAGTCGCTCGACCTGCTGGGCCGTAAGATCCTGATGGACAACGGCACCAAGCTGCGCGCCTTCGGCGAAAAGATCAAGGCCTTCGTCGAAGAGAACGGCCTGGACGAGTCGATGTCGGAATTCGTGACCCCGCTGGGCGAACTCGGCGAAAAGGTCACCAAGCTGACCATGGAAATCGGCATGAAGGCCTTCCAGAACCAGGACGAAGTCGGCGCCGCCGCCGTGCCTTACCTGCGCGTCGTGGGCCACCTGGTGTTCAGCTACTTCTTCGCGCAGATGGCGAAGATCGCGCTGGCCAAGCAGGATTCCGGCGACAAGTTCTACGAGGCGAAGCTGCACACCGCACGCTTCTACTTCGCCCGCCTGTATCCGGAAACCGCGATGCTGATCCGCCAGGCACGCTCGGGTTCCGCGAACCTGCTGGCCATGGACGCCGACCTGTTCTAACCCGTCACGTTAAACGACACCACCGTCATCCCGGCGAAGGCCGGGATCCAAGTTTGCAAGCGATGCGATAACGCACGCAGCAATTGGGTTCCGGCCTGCGCCGGAACGACGGGCTAACTCTTAGGAATACTTACATGTCCAATTTCATCGTGAAGAAAGTCGCCGTGCTGGGCGCCGGCGTGATGGGCGCGCAGATCGCTGCGCACTGCGTGAACGCCAAGGTCCCGGTCGTGCTGTTCGACCTGCCGGCAAAGGAAGGCAATAAAAACGGCATCGTCCTGAAGGCCATCGAAGGCCTCAAGAAGCTGTCGCCGGCCCCGCTGGGCAACAAGGACGACGCGGCCCTGATCGAAGTGGCCAACTACGAGGACAACCTCGATGTGCTGGCTGGCTGCGACCTGATCATCGAAGCCATCGCCGAGCGCATGGACTGGAAACACGACCTGTACAAGAAGGTCGCTCCGCACATCGCCCCGAACGCGATCTTCGCCTCGAACACCTCGGGCCTGTCGATCAACAAGCTGGCAGAAGGCTTCGATGACGAACTGAAGGCGCGCTTCTGCGGCGTGCACTTCTTCAACCCGCCGCGCTACATGCACCTGGTCGAACTGATCCCGACCACCAGCACCCGTCCCGACATCCTCGACCAGCTGGAAACCTTCCTGACCTCGACCCTGGGCAAGGGCGTGGTGCGCGCGAAAGACACCCCGAACTTCATCGCCAACCGCGTCGGCATCTTCGGCATGCTGGCCACCATCCACGAAGCCGAGAAATTCGGCCTGTCGGTGGACGTGGTCGACGACCTGACCGGCGCCAAGCTGGGCCGCGCCAAATCCGGCACCTTCCGCACCGCCGACGTCGTGGGCCTGGACACCATGGGCCACGTGATCAAGACCATGCAGGACACCCTGCAGGACGATCCGTTCTTCAGCCTGTACAAGACCCCGGACGTGCTGGCCAAGCTGATCGAGAAGGGCGCCCTGGGCCAGAAGGCCGGCGGCGGCTTCTACAAGAAGGTCGGCAAGGAGATCCAGCGTCTCGACTTCACCACCGGCGAGTACGTGGCAGGCGGCGCCAAGGCGGCCGACATCGTCGCCCGCATCCTGAAAGAAAAAGACCCGGTCAAGAAGTTCAAGGCCATGCGCGAATCGACCAACCCGCAGGCGCAGTTCCTGTGGGCGATCTTCCGCGACGCCTTCCACTACATCGCGATCCACCTCGACACCATCGCCGACAACGCACGCGACATCGACTTCGCGATGCGCTGGGGCTTCGGCTGGAGCGTCGGTCCGTTCGAGACCTGGCAGGCCGCGGGCTGGACCCAGATCGCCCAGTGGGTGAAGGAAGACATCGACAGCGGCAAGGCCCTGACCTCCGCACCGCTGCCAAGCTGGGTCTTCGAAGGCCAGGTCGCCGAGAAGGGCGTGCACACCGCCGAGGGTTCGTACTCGGCCTCGAAGAACGCCTACGTGCCTGCGTCCGACCTGCCGGTGTACCAGCGCCAGCAGTTCCGCGCACCCGTGCTGGGTTCGACCACGGTCGACCCGAAGACCTTCGGCACCACCGTGTTCGAGGACGAATCGGTGCGCCTGTGGCACGCCGACGACGAGGTACTGGTCATCTCGCTCAAGACCAAGATGCACGTCATCGGTGAAGGCGTGGTGAAGGGCCTGCAGCGCGGCATGCTTGAGGCCGAAAAGAACTTCAAGGGCCTGGTGATCTGGAACACCGACGCGGCCGAAGGCGGCGCCTTCTCGGCCGGCGCCGACCTGCAGTCGGCCATGCCGGCCTTCATGATGGGCGGCGCCAAGGCGATGGACCCGATGGTGCGCGACCTGCAGAACGTCTTCATGCAGATGAAGTACTCGAACATCCCGGTGGTGGCCGCTGTCGCGGGCCTGGCGCTGGGCGGCGGCTGCGAGATGGCGCTGCACGCATCGAAGCGCGTGGCCTCGATCGAATCCTACATCGGCCTGGTCGAAGTGGGCGTCGGCCTGGTGCCGGCCGGCGGCGGCCTGAAGGAAGCGGCAGTGCGTGCCTTCAATGACGCCAAGGGCAACGACATCCTGCAATTCCTGAAGACCGGCTTCACCAACGCGGCCACCGCGCAGGTATCGAAGTCGGCCCTGGAAGCGAAGGCCATGGGCTACCTGAAGGAAGACGACGTCATCGTCTTCAACCCCTACGAACTGCTGCACGTGGCCAAGACCACCGCGCGCGCCATGTTCGACGCCGGCTACCGCGCCCCGGCACGCCGCCCGGTCACCGTCACCGGCCGCTACGGCTGGGCGACGATCCGCGGCCAGCTGGTCAACATGCGCGATGGCGGCTTCATCTCGGCCTACGACTACAAGCTGGGCGACATGATCGCCGAGATCGTCACGGGCGGCGACGTCGACCAGGGCAGCGTGGTGTCGGAGCAGTGGCTGCTCGACATGGAGCGCAAGGCCTTCATCGAGCTGCTGGGCAATCCGAAAACGCAGGAACGCATCATGGGAATGATGCAGACCGGTAAGCCAGTACGTAATTAACGTAGCTAATAGCCGCGACAGAACAGGACAACTGACATGAGCAAACAACTTCAAGACGCATACATCGTCGCAGCGACCCGCACCCCGATCGGCAAGGCGCCGCGCGGCATGTTCAAAACGACCCGCCCGGACGACCTGCTGGTGCACGCGATCCGCGGCGCCATGGCCGCCGTGCCGAACCTGGACCCGGCCCTGATCGTCGACGCCATCGTCGGCTGCTCGTTCCCGGAAGCGGAGCAGGGCTTCAACGTGGCGCGTAACTCGGTGGTGCTGGCTGGCCTGCCGAACACCGTGGGCGGCGTCACCGTCAACCGCTACTGCGCCTCGGGCATCACCGCCCTGGCCATGGCCGCCGACCGCATCCGCGTGGGCGAAGCCGACGTGATGATCGCCGGCGGCGTCGAATCGATGTCGATGGTCCCGATGATGGGTCACCATCCCTCCATCAACATGGAGACCTTCAAGGACGAGAACGTGGGCCTGGCCTACGGCATGGGCCTGACCGCCGAGAAGGTGGCCGAGCAGTGGAAGATCTCGCGCGAAGACCAGGACGCCTTCGGCCTGGAATCGCACCGCCGCGCCATCGCTGCCCAGCAGGCCGGTCAGTTCAAGGACGAGATCACCCCGGTGGAAATCATCACCCGCACGCCGAACCTGGCGACCGGTGAAATCAGCGTCAAGCGCCGCACCGTCGACCTCGACGAAGGCCCGCGCGCCGACGCCTCGATGGAAGGCATGGCCAAGCTGCGCCCGGTGTTCGCCGCCAAGGGCAGCGTGACCGCCGCGACCTCGTCGCAGATGTCGGACGGCGCCGGTGCGCTGATCGTCGTCAGCGAAAAGATCCTGAAGGAGCACAACCTGACCCCGCTGGCCAAGTTCTCCTCCTTCGCCGTGCGCGGCGTGCCGCCGGAGATCATGGGCATCGGCCCGAAGGTCGCGATTCCCGCGGCGCTGGCCGCCGCCGGCATCACCCAGGACCAGCTGGACTGGATCGAGCTGAACGAAGCCTTCGCCGCACAGGCGCTGGCCGTGATTCGCGACCTGGGCCTCGACACCTCCAAAGTGAACCCGATGGGCGGCGCGATCGCCCTGGGTCACCCGCTGGGCGCCACCGGTGCGATCCGCGCCGCGACCGTCGTGCACGCACTGCGCCGCAACAACCTGAAGTACGGCATGGTGACGATGTGCGTCGGCGCCGGCATGGGCGCGGCTGGTATCATCGAGCGCGTGTAAGCATCAAGTAGTAAGTAAGCAGTGACCGCGCGGGCGGGACATCCGTTTGCCCTTGTAGGGTGGGCGGGTCTCCCGCCCGCGCGTTCAAGCAGCCCAAGAACAATCGGAGACCTGAATATGGACATGCTGATCACCAAGGCCAACGGCCTCTTGACCATCGAATTCAACCGCCTCGAGCGCAAGAACGCGATCACCGCCGCGATGTACCAATCGATGGCCGACGCCCTGGTCGAGGCCGAGCAGGACAGCGCCGTGCGCGCCATCCTCATCGCCGGCAAGCCGGAAATCTTCACCGCCGGTAACGACCTCGACGACTTCATGAAGAACTCGGCGCCGGTGCCGGGCGTTCCAAGCGAGAACCGCCCGGTATTCCAGTTCATGCGCGCCCTGAACGGTTTGAGCAAGCCAGTGATCGCTGCGGTGGCCGGCGCCGCCATCGGCATCGGCACCACCATGCTGATGCACTGCGACCTGGTCTACGCCGCCGACAACGCCAAGTTCTCGGTGCCCTTCACCCAGCTCGGCCTGTGCCCGGAATTCGGCTCGTCCCTGCTGCTGCCGCAGCTGGCCGGCTACCCGCGCGCCGCCGAGAAGCTGCTGCTGGGCGAAGCCTTCGGCGCCCAGGAAGCCTTCGAGATGGGCCTGTTGACGAAAGTGCTGCCGGCCGCCGAGTTGCGCGCTTTCGCGGAACGGCAGGCCGCCAAGCTGGTGGCGCTGCCGGCCGCCTCGATCCGCACCACCAAGGCGCTGATGAAGCGTCCGCGCGCCGACGCGATCGGGGCTGCGATCGCCGCCGAGAACGAACGCTTCGCCGCCATGCTGCTGGCGCCGGAAGCCAAGGAAGCCTTCACCGCCTTCTTTGAAAAGCGCAAGCCGGACTTTTCGAAGTTCGATTGATTCAAAAATCGTAGCGCAGGCCGACCGCGATGGCCTGGCCGCCGCTGATGCCGGCATCGAAATCGTCCAGGCCCCCGCGACGCGGGGTCAGGACGGCGGTCGAGCCCTCCCGGTAATACTCTGCGAAGAGCTTGAAGTCATCCCTGAGCTGATGGTCGACACCGAGATGGACGATGTTGTCGCCATAATTTTCCACGCGCGCCAGCATCAGCTTGAAGGTCGTCTTGCCCATGGCATAGCTGCCGAACAGGTTGATGGCCTGGTTGCCGTCGCTCGAAAAGCCGCCGGGCGCACGATTTCCCGAGTCGAAGCGCTCGTACTTGGCCGCCAGATAGAGATTGCCGGCCTGGTGGCTGGCGGACAGCCCGAACAGGCGGTTGCGCCCGTAGCCCGCGTCGCCCCGGTCATCGATGCCGGCGGCAAGGCGGGTGTTGCCGAAGCTGTAGGTGGCGGCGATTTGCCGGCGCCGCGCATCGATGCGCGAGGTCGAGCGCGCGTTTCCGCTGCTGCCGGTGTACCCCGCGCTGAGCGAGAACCCGGCGACTTCCGGCGTCGAATACGCCAGGGTCTGCGCCACGCGAAACACGGTGTAGGTCGCAAAACCGCTGTAATAAGTGCTGAACATGTCCACCGGCGCCGCAACCGCATTGTAGTAGGGCATCCACTGCTGACCGTAGGTGAACGTGCCGAACCTGCTTCGCAAGCCCAGCTGGGCAAGCCTGATCCGCTCTCCGTGAGGACGATTGGCATCGCCCTGGTCATAGGGGTCGCGCATCCGGAAGTTGGCCGAATCAACCGGAAGTTCCAGCTGGCCCGTCAGCGCCAGTTCGGCGCCCAGCGGATAGTCGATCTTGACGCCTACCCGCGAGTAGGCGTCCCGGAATCCCGTGTAACTGTCCAGGCGATCGTCGCGGTCCGGCTCGACTGCCTCGACCTGGGTGCGCAGCGAAGCGTAGAAGTCGACATTGGGGGTGCTCTGGGTGTTCTGGGCAGCGGCGTCGGTCCAGGCCAGGCAGCCCGAGATCCCGAGCGCGCAGCTCGTCAAGGTAAGGTGTAGCTTAAGCATGAATCATCTCCCTATGCTGGGTTGGGACGAACGCCTGGACGGTAGTCACTTGGGGAGAGGCGGGAAGGATCCCGAGCAACAATTCACTGACCCCATCCCATACGATTTGCACGCCGAGGCACAGCAGGATGAAGGCGGTCAGGCGCAGGAAGACGGCTGTGCCGGCATCGCCGATCAGGCGCAGAAAGTGCTCGCCATAGCGAAAGGCGAGGTAGAGCAGCACGCCGATGATCGCCAGCGCCGATAATGCACCCCCCATGCGCGCCAGCGATACCACCAGCCGGACATCGTGCAGGGCGACGCCCACGGTGATGGCGACCGAGATCGAGGCGGGGCCGCAGCTGATCGGAAAGGTCAGCGGATAGAAGGCCTGGCGGTGCGCATGATCGGGGGTGAACGCTTCGGCCAGGGCAGCCCGGCTGTCGGGTGTGCTGGGCGTCGCGCCGAGCAGGCGCCATGCCACGGATGCGAGGAGAAGGCCGCCGCCGATACGGACGATGGACAGCGAAATGCCGAAGAAATCGAGCACGTAGGAACCGATCAGCATCGAACCCGTCATCAGCCAGAGCATGTTGCGCGCGATACGGCGCGCCAGCAGGGTGCGGGTTGCGGGCGATGCACCTTCGGTCATGCTCAGGAAAATCGGTGCAGTTGCAGCCGGATTCAGAATAGGTAGCATGGTTGCCAGCACAAACAGCAAGCTTTTGGTTGCTTCCAGCAATAACTCGATCGTCATGACAATATAAGTGGGTTACGGCGACAGGCAACACGCCGAAGAGACGATGAGCTGCATTGGTGATTCCTTGAGGAATCCTGGATCGTCGGACGCGTTCATACACTCCCGAAACCTGGCCTCCTCCGGGGAGGCGAACACCAATGACCTGCGTACGCAGGCCGCGGTAGGGAGTATATGACGGAGGCGAAAAACGTGACGCCCGCTGCGCACCTGTGCAGTGACGGGCGGATTCGTATGGCCTACAGCTGCACCAGCCTGTCACCCACATACACCCGATAGCGCCGGATCCGCCCCGTCACGGTATCCGGCCCCTGGCGCGGCGTGTAGCGCAGGCCGGCAATGTCGACGGGGGCGCCGAGGTCGATGACCAGGCGCGCCGGCCCCGGCGGAACCCCCTTGCCCCAGGCCGTATGCCAGTAATCGCTTGCCTGGCCATTGATGGCGTTCAGGGCGCTGCCGTCTTCCTTGTGCGCTTCCTCGCTGCTGGCGTAGGCGATCGTCCAGGCACTCTGGTTCATGGGCTTGCCGTCCAGGCCGAGCAGCGCCAGTTCGGCGATGGCGGCATGCGGCGTGCCGTCGAAGGTGTCGAGCACCTCAAGACACAGCTGGCGCCCGCGTGCCGGCTGCGCGAACCCCACGTCCTGGGTGGCAGCCCCGCCGGCGAACTGTCCACTATGCACCGGCGTCATGCCGGCCAGCTTCGGGCGCGCCTTGCTGGCCGGACGCGCGAGGTCGCGCTCGGGATGCAGTTCGTCGAGGATGGGCGTGCTGCGCCCTGCGATGCGGCTGGCGCGCGGGCCGGTGAGGTCGAGTACGATCACCTCGTTGCGGCCGGCCTTCATCCACGGCGCCGGCAGGTACATGGTCTGGGTCGGGCCGATGCTCCAGTAGCGGCCCAGGCAGCGGCCGTTGATCCAGACGATGCCCTGGCCCCAGCTGGACAGGTCGAGGAAGGTGTCGGCCCGTTCGTTCACGTCGAAACTGCCGCGCCAGAAGGCCGGGCCTTCCGCACGCTTGGCCTGCCAGCGCAGCGGTGGCAGGTCGCCATCGGCGCCGAAGTCGATGGCGCGGATCTCCCAGTCTTTCAGTTCCCCGGCCGCACCGTCCGCTGTGCGCAGCACCACCGGGCCCTGCAATCCCTTGCGGTCGTGGATCTCGACGCCGAAATTCACGCGTGCGATCGTGTACAGCAGCACTTCCAGCTTCATCGGCGCCGGGCGCGCCGGCAGCTCGACGCTGAAGCGGCGCCGGCGCGTATCCATCGTGCCCGCCAGGCGCCCGCCGAGGTAGACCCAGGCCAGGTCGCGCGCGTTCGCGGCTTCCAGCCTGCCGGCCGGGCCGGGCGGCAGCGTGATGCTGTAGGCAACCAGGCCGCGGCTGATGTCGTACTGTTCGATATTGCGCGGCGAGCTGTCCCTGATCGCCGCTCCAGGTAAATTCGCGAACACGGGCGCGGTCTCGCGCAAGGCAAAAGCGGGAAGCGCCATCACCGGCAGCTGCGCCGGCGCGGCGGGCAAGGTCTCGCCGGGCGCCAGGTGCCGGCCCAGGCATTCGCGGTAGGTGCGGAATTTCTCGCCCAGCCAGCCCGCCTCGCTGATCGGGGCGTCGTAGTCGTAGCTCGTCGTATCGGGGCGGAAGGGTCGGTCGCAGCCGCCCCACAGGCCGAAGGTGGTGCCGCCGTGCGCCATGTACAGGCTGAACGAGCCGTTCGCGTCCAGCATGGCGTCGATGTCCTGGATCGCGCGCGCATTGTCGCCGCGCTTGTGCGGCGTGCCCCAGGTATCGAACCAGCCCGAGTAATACTCGCCGCACATCAAGGGTCCCTGCTGCACGGCGGCCAGCGCCTTGAAGCCGCGCGCCGGGTCGCTGCCGAAATTCGCGACCGACAGCAGCTCGGGGATGTGGGTCTTGGCCACCGCATTGGTCGGGTTGCACTGGAACAGGGGCACGTCGAAGCGTGCATCGAGCAGGGCCTGGCGCATCAGCCGCATGTAGTCGCGGTCGTCGCCGAAGAAGCCGTATTCGTTCTCGACCTGCACCATCAGGATCGGGCCGCCCTGCGTTACCTGCATCGGCGCCAGCACCCGGCCGACCTCCCGCAGCCAGCGCCGCGCCGGCGCGACAAATGCCGGGGCGCGGGTGCGCAAGAAGCTGTCGCCCGGATGTTTCAGCAGCCACCACGGCAGGCCGCCCATTTCCCATTCGGCGCAGGCGTAGGGGCCCGGGCGCAGGATGACCCACAGGCCCTCCGCTTGCGCCAGCCTGCAGAATTCGGCGGCGTCGCGCTGCCCGTCCCAGCGGTACTGGCCTTCGCGCCACTCGTGGTAGTTCCAGAACAGGTAGGCGCAGACCGTATTCAGGCCCATGGCCCTGATCGCCTTCAGGCGGTGCCCCCAGTATTCGCGCGGCACCCGGGCAAAGTGCATCTCGCCGCAGCGGATCTGCAGGGGCTTCCCGTCGAGCAGGAAATCCTTGTCGCCGATGGCGAAGCGGGGCGCCGCAGCCGCGGCTGCGGCATGCGGGACGTTCAGCGCGAGGGCGGTGCCGGCGGCGGCGCCGAGGAAGCTGCGGCGCGATGGGTGGAGGGTCATGGCAGTCCGGGCGAGGATGGTGTGCCCTGCATGGTAGAGGAACTGCGCCTGCCGCAGCAGGCCCTCCTGCGAAACGCTCAACAGCTTGATTCCGGGGCCCTTGCATTGCGGTGTAAGGTAGCCGGATTCGCGTGGAGAGAACATGAGAGGGAATCGCCCGGCCAGGCAACTGCCGATCGCCGTATCGCTTGCCGCTGCGGTGCTGCTGTGCGCGTGCGCCGGGCCGGCACGACAGCAGGCCGGGGCGCGCGTCGTCGAGGTGGCCGACGGCTGGGCCGCGAACTCGGTCAATGCCGTGGTGTTCCGCAAGAACTCGCTCGTCACCCACGACGGCCACCAATTCATCGCCTTCTACGACGGCGCGGGCAGGGTAGTGCTGGGAAAGCGCCGCCAAGGCGACGCGCAGTGGAAGCTGGCGCCCACCCAGTACCTGGGCAATGCCCGCGACGCGCACAACAGCATCAGCATCATGGTCGACGGCACGGGTGTCCTGCACGTCGCCTGGGACCACCACAATGGCCCCTTGCGCTACGCCCGCGGCACGGCGCCCGGCGCGCTCACCCTGGGTCCGCAGGAAGCGATGACCGGACGCGACGAGGCCTCGGTGTCCTATCCGGAGTTCTACCGTACGCCGCAGGGCGAGCTCTTGTTCCTGTACCGCGACGGCGGTTCCGGGCGCGGCAACCTGGTGCTCAACCGCTACGACCCGGCGCGCCGCAGCTGGAGCCGGCTGCAGGACAATCTCCTGAGCGGCGAAGGGCGGCGCAGCGCCTACTGGCAGGCCTTTGTCGACCACAGGGGAACGCTGCACCTGTCCTGGGTGTGGCGCGCGTCGCCCGACGTCGCCAGCAACCACGACCTGGCCTATGCCCGGTCGCTGGACGGCGGACGCAGCTGGGAGCGCAGCAATGGAGCGCGCTACGCGTTGCCGATCACGGCCGGCAGTGCGGAAGTCGCGGCGCGCATCCCCGCCAGGAGCGAATTGATCAACCAGACCGCCATGGCGGCCGACCGTGACGGCAACCCGGTCATCGCGAGCTATTGGCGCGACCCGGGCGGCGCCGTCCCGCAATACCGCGTGGTGGTCCACGACGGCCAGGCCTGGCGCGCGCAGGACCTTGCCTTCCGGCGCACGCCATTCTCGCTGTCCGGCCTGGGGACCAAGGCGATCCCGATCTCCCGTCCGCAAATCCTGGTCGATCGTGCCGGCGCGGCGCCTGCGGCCTGGCTGGTGTTTCGCGACGAAGAGCGGGGCAGCAAGGTCTCTGTCGCCTGCACGCGCGACCTGCGCCAGGGCGGCTGGCAAGTAGCCGACCTGCTCGAGCGTTCCATGGGAGCGTGGGAGCCGAGCTTCGACACCGAATTGTGGCGCCAGTCGGGCCAGCTGAATCTCTACCTCCAGACCGTCCACCAGGCCGATGCCGAAGGCGTCCTGGCATCGAAGCCGACGCCGGTCGGCGTCCTGGAATGGACACCCACCTGCCCACCTGCACCATGAACACCATGCCTCTCCGACACTACCTCAGCGGCTTGCTGGCCGCGCTGGGCTTCATGCTGGGCGGCTGCGCCACGCCTGCGCCATCCGATACCGTCCAGCGTAGCGAAGCGATCGCCGTGATCGACAAGGTCAACACCTACTGGCAATCGCGCACGCCGGCGAAACAGTGGGCTTTCTGGGATGTGGCGGCCTACCACACCGGCAATATCGAAGCCTACCGCGTGACCGGCAACGAAGGCTACCGGCGCTATTCCGAGGAGTGGGCCGAACACAATGCCTGGCAGGGCGCGACCTCGAACGACAAGGCGCGCTGGAAGTACAGCTACGGCGAGACCCCCGAACACGTGCTGTTCGGCGACTGGCAGATCTGCTTCCAGACCTATGCCGACCTGTATCAGCTGGACCGGGAGCCGCGCGACCCGCGCAAGATCGCGCGCGCCCGCGAGGTCATGGAATACCAGATGAGCACTCCCGACAAGGATTACTGGTGGTGGGCCGATGGCCTCTACATGGTCATGCCGGTCATGACCAAGATGTACGGGATCACCGGCGATCGCCAGTACCTCGAGAAGCTGCACGACTACTTCGCGTACGCGAACAGCATCATGTACGACCCGGATGAGCAGCTGTACTACCGCGACGCCAAGTACGTCTACCCGAAGCACAAGAGCGCCAGCGGCAAGAAGGATTTCTGGGCGCGCGGCGACGGCTGGGTGTTCGCGGGACTGGCCAAGGTGCTGGCCGACCTGCCGCAGGATGATCCGTATCGCGCACAGTACGTCGCGCGCTTCCAGGCGATGGCGGCGGCCCTGGTGCGCAGCCAGCAGCCGGAAGGCTACTGGACCCGCAGCATGCTCGACCCCGCGCATGCGCCGGGACCGGAAACCAGCGGCACCGCGTTTTTCACCTACGGGCTGCTGTGGGGGATCAACAATGGCCTGCTGCCGCGCAGCGTGTACCTGCCGGCGGCGCAGCGCGGCTGGCGCTACCTGAGCACGGTGGCCGTGCAGGCGGACGGCCGGGTCGGCTACGTGCAGCCGATCGGCGAGCGCGCGATCCCGGGGCAGGTCGTCGACCAGGAGTCGACCGCGCCCTTCGGCGTCGGCGCGGTCCTGCTGGCCGCGGCCGAGATGGCGCGCCTGGCCGGCCGATAAGGAGGAGCGAGCACATGGAACGACGACACTTCATGCGCACGCTGGCCGCCGCGCCGGCCGTCCCCGGCCTGCTGGCCGCCGATGCGGTGGCGGCAGCACCATCGGCAGGCGATGAGCGCACGTATCTGCTGCACCTGCTGCAACGGATGGCCGAGCCGGTACTGACGCTGATGGCGCAGGGCGAGCTGAAAAAGAAGTTCCCGCTCGAACTAAGCCCGACCTGGGACGGGCGCAGTCCGTCGGTCGCCTACCTGGAGTGTGTTGGCCGCCTGATGGCGGGCATCGCACCCTGGCTTGCGCTGCCGGTGGACGACACGCAGGAGGGCCGCTTGCGCCGGCGCCTGCAGCAGCTGGCGCTGCAAAGCTATGCCAACGCGGTCGACCCGCGCAGTCCGGACTACCTGACATGGATGGGAGAAGGGCAGGCGCTGGTCGATTCCGCCTATTTCACCAATGCCCTCCTGCGCGCCCCCAAGGCCTTGTGGGAACCGCTCGACGCCACCACCAGGACGCGCATCATTGCCGAGATCAAGGGCTTGCGCCGCATCGAGCCGCCGGACACCAATTGGCTGCTGTTCGCCGCGATGAACGAAGCCTGGCTGCTGTCGATCGGGGAAGCGTACGACCCGATGCGCATGAACGGCGCGATCCGCAAGATCAACGAGTGGTACGCCGGCGACGGCTGGATCAAGGACGGCAAGGATTTCCACTTCGATTACTACAATTCCTACGTCATCTATCCGATGCTGCTGGAGGTGCTCGACGTCCTGGTGGCGAAGAAGGGGACATTCTGGCAGGCCAGGCCGCAAGACCTGCTGGCGCAGGCAGGCAGGCGCGCGCAGCGCTATTGCGAACACCTGGAACGCTTCGTCGGCCCCGATGGCAGCTATCCGCCGATCGGGCGTTCGCTCACCTACCGCACCGCCGCCTTCCAGCCGCTGGCGCTACTGGCCTGGCGCAAGCAGCTCCCGGCCTCGCTGCCGGAAGGGCAGGTGCGCTCGGCCCTGCATGCGGTACACCAGGCCATCTGGGATGCGCCGGGCAACTTCACCGAGGACGGTTTTCTCACGATCGGCTTCCGCGGCCATCAGCCCGGGCTGGGAGACGCGTACTCGAACAACGGCAGCATGTATATCGCGTCCTCGAGCCTGTTGGCCCTGGGGCTGCCCGCCAGCGATGCGTTCTGGACCGTACCAGGGCAGGACTGGACACAGAAGAAGGCGTTCGGCGGACGCAGCTTCCCGAAGGACTATCCGGTGAATTACTGAACCGCGGCGGCGGCGCCCGGCGACGCTTCGCGGTCGCGCCGTGTACACTGGCGAGGCTTGCCACCCCCAACGCCGTCCCATGTCCACACATCCTTCGCAGCCGTCCGCAGCGCCCTCCGCGCAATCCGGGACGGTGATGCAGATCCTGTTTTCGGTCGCTTTTGTTCACCTGCTGAACGATTGCGTGCAGGCCGTGCTGCCGGCCATCTACCCGCTGCTCAAGCAGGAGTTTTCGCTCAGCTTCACCCAGATTGGCCTGATCACGCTGACCTTCCAGTGCACCGCTTCGCTGCTGCAGCCCTGGATCGGCCTGGTCACCGACAAGCGGCCGATTCCGTTCCTGCTGCCGGCCGGGATGTGCGTCACGCTGGGCGGCGTGGCGCTGCTGTCGGTGGCCGGCAGCTATGCCATGCTGCTGCTGGCGGCCGGCATGATCGGTGTCGGCTCCTCGACCTTCCACCCGGAGGCCTCGCGCGTGGCGCGCCTGGCTTCGGGCGGGCGCTTCGGCTTTGCGCAATCGCTGTTCCAGGTCGGCGGCAACCTGGGCTCGGCCTTCGGGCCGCTGCTGGCCGCCGCCATCATCGTCGGGCGCGGCCAGGGCCGGATCGCCTGGCTGATGCTGCTGGTCGTGCTGGCGGTCGCGGTGCTGTTCAAGGTCAGCGGCTGGTACGCGGGCCACCTGCGCAAGGTGACGCGCAAGCTCGCCGTGCATGCGGGGCCGGAGCTGTCGCGCGGGCGCGTGCTGTGGGCGCTGACGGTGCTGGCGCTGCTGGTGTTCTCGAAGTACATCTATATGGCCAGCCTGTCGAGCTACTACACCTTCTTCCTGATCGAGAAGTTCCACGTCACGGTGGGGGCGGCGCAGATGTACCTGTTCCTGTTCCTGGCGGCGGTGGCGGCGGGCACCTTCGCGGGCGGCCCGATCGGCGACCGCATCGGCCGCAAGCGCGTGATCTGGTTCTCGATCCTGGGCGCGGCGCCCTTCGCGCTGGCGCTGCCCTACGCCAACCTGTTCTGGACCGCCGTGCTGTCGGTGGTGATCGGGCTGGTGATGTCTTCCGCCTTCTCGGCCATCGTGGTGTTTGCGCAGGAGCTGGTGCCGAACAAGATCGGCATGATCGCCGGCCTGTTCTTCGGGCTGATGTTCGGCATCAGCGGCATCGGCGCCGCGGCGATGGGGGCGATCGCGGACAGCACCGGGATCGAGTACGTGTACCGGATCGCCTCCTTCCTGCCCTTGCTGGGTATCCTGGCCGTGCTGCTGCCCCGGATCGGGACGCCGGGGCGCCGCTGAACCGGACGGCCAGGCGTCCTACAGCGCGCCGATCAGCGCCTTCAGCTGGGCCAGCCGCTCCGGGCGGACGCAGTAGCACACCCGCTGCAGGTCGGACGAGCCTTCGATCAGGCCCGCTTCCTTCAGGATCGAGACATGCTTGGAAATCGTCGACGGCGCCAGCGGCAGCACCTCGGCCAGGCTGCCGAAGTAGCAGTCGCCGTGGCTGATCAGGTGCCGCAGCAGCTGCAGCCGCGCGGGATGGCCGATCGCCTTGCACAGCGCGGCAAGCTCGTCGATGTCGATGGGGGCGGGCGGCGCCGCCGCCGGGCCGCAGCAGGAACTGGTCATGGGTGCTTTCGTTCGGGTTGAGCTGCGAGGATAGGAAGCCGGCGGCGTGCCGTCAAGTTCCGGCAGGCTCCGGCGCGTCCGCCGTCGTGGCGGGCTTGACCGCCGACAGGTACAGCAGCAGCGAGGCCAGGGCGCAGCCGAACAGCACCAGCGGCAGCACCATCTTCCCCGATGCGCCGGACAGGATGGCCGCGGCAAGCAGCGGTCCGCCCGCTTTCGACAGCAGCGAGGGCACCGCCATCGCGCCCATGATGGCGCCGTAGTGGCGTGCGCCGAACAGCGCGCGCGGCAGGGTGCCGCGGATGATGGTCAGCACGCCGTTGCTCATCCCGTACAGCATGCAGAACAGCGCCACCGCCCAGGCCCGCGTTCCCAGCAGGGCCAGCGCCAGCAGGCCGGCGGGCAGGGTCGCGAACACGAAGCGCCCGACCGCCTGGGGTGGCGTGTCGCGCGCCAGGGTGCGCTCGCCGATTCGTCCCGCCACCTGCATCGGGCCGACCAGCGCCGCCAGGAACACGGCGGCGCCGGCCGAATGGCCGAGCGACTGAAGCAGTGGAATCAGGTGCACCGCCAGCGCCGAAAAGATGAAGACGTTCGCCGAGAAGGCCAGCGCCAGCTTCCAGAAGACCGGATGGCGCACCGCCTGCGCCAGCGTGTGGCTGTCGCGCGGCGCTTGCGGGCAGGCCGGCGGGTGGGGTGCGTCGCGTCCGAGCCAGAGATGCAGCGGCAGGCACAGGGCGACTTGCAGCAGCGCGTAGACCAGGTAGGTGTCGCGCCACCCAAGGCGCGCGTCGATGGCCAGCGTCAGGGGCCAGAACAGGGTGCTGGCGAAGCCGGCGAACAAGGTCAGCGTCGAGATCGCGCGCGGCGCACCGGCGTCGAGCTTGCGGTTGATGGTGGCGAAGGCCGCTTCGTACAGGGCCAGCGCCATCGCCAGGCCGATCAGCGTCCAGGCGCCGAAATAGCCCGCCGTGCTGGTGCAGCGCGACAGCCAGGCCAGGCCGAGGGCGCTGGCCAGCGAGCCGACCGCCATCACGTAGCGGCCGCCGTGGCGGTCCACCAGCGCCCCGACCGGCGTGGCGATCACGCCGGCCACCAGCAGGCTCCAGGAAAAGGCGGCGAAGGCGGTTTCGAAGCTCAGCCCCAGGTCGCGCCGGATCGCCGGCGACAGCACCGAGAAGGCGTAATACATCGTGCCCCACGACACGATCTGGGTGGCGGCAAGGATGCCGATGGTCTTGCGGGCCTGGTGCACGCGCTTCTCCTGTCAGTGATGGTGTGCCGCTCAGCAGCAGGCGGCGGCCTCGGCAGCCGGTACTGTACAGCAGCCGCTGGCCGGCTGCTGGTAGGCCCGCCGGGTGTTGCAGACCCCCGTCTCCGGCAGGTCGAGCTGGACGTCGTCCGCGGCAGCGACGTCGCCCGCGAGGGCCGCCACCACCGAGCGCACCTGCTCGTAGCCGGTGGCCAGCAGGAAGTTCGGCGCCCGGCCGTAGCTCTTGGCCCCCACCGCGTAGTAGCCGGCTTCCGGATGCGCCAGCTCGCGGTGGCCGTGCGGGCGCACGCTGCCGCAGCTGTGCTCATTCGGGTCGATCAGCGGCGCCAGCGCGTCGGTGCTCTCCAGCCACGGGTCGTGGCGCGTGCGCAGTTCGCGCGTGATCGACAGGTCGGGACGGGCCCCGGTGGCGCAGACGATTTCGTCGATGCCCTCGATGCTGTGGCCGACGGCGTCGATGGCGGCGATGCGGCCGTCCGTCTGCATCACGCGCACGATCGGGAAGTCCTGGCGCATCTCCAGTTGTCCGGTGTCGCGCAGCGCCTGCAGGCGCAGTCCGAGCTGGCCGCGCGCGGGCAGGCCGTCGGCGTCGCCGCCGCCGAATACGCGCGCCAGCTGGCTGCCGCGCGTCGCCCACACCAGCTGCGTGCCCGCATGTTCGGCGGCCAGCTGCGCCAGCGCCAGCAGCGTGCCCGCCGCGGAGTGGCCGGCGCCGACCACCAGCACCCGCTTGCCCGCATAGCGCGCGCGCTGGCTGCCCAGCACGTCGGGCATGCCGTAGGCGATATGGGCCGCCAGCGCCGCTTCGCCGAGCGCCGGGATGCCGCTCGCGCCGAGGGGATTCGGCTGCGACCAGGTGCCGGTGGCGTCGATCACGGCGCGCGCCAGGAATTCGCGCGGACCGCTGGGGGTGTCGGCGCGGATCAGGAACGGCGCTTCGCCGCGGCCGCGGGTCTTCACCTTGTCGGTCGCGGTGCGCGTGATGGCGGTGACCCGGTGCCGCAGGCGCAGCGCATCGGCAATGCCGGGCAGGGCGGCCAGCGGCGCCAGGTAGTCGTCGAGCATCTCGCCGGCGCTCGGCAACGCGTCCGGCGCCGGCATCCGCCAGCCGGCGTTTTCGAGCAGGCTGCGCGCCGCCTTGTCGACGTTGTACTGCCAGGGCGAGAACAGCCGCACGTGGCGGAAGCTGTCGAGGTTGGCGCCGACGGCAGGGCCGGCTTCCAGCAGCAGGGGCGTCATGCCCCGCGCGCGCAGGTGCGCGGCGGCGGCGAGTCCGACGGGGCCGGCACCGAGCACGGCGACGGGAAGGGTGGCATCGATCTGGGGCATGGCATCTCTCCTGACTTGGTTGTTCGTTATTCGTAGTTCGACGAAATAAGAATAAATGCCTTGTCATCAATCTGTCAAATTATTTCGATAAGATTCGAAGGGTCATGCACACAAGGTATAATTCGATAACGATGGAAACG
Organism: Massilia sp. UMI-21; assembly: GCA_015277795.1. Taxonomy (NCBI): domain Bacteria; kingdom Pseudomonadati; phylum Pseudomonadota; class Betaproteobacteria; order Burkholderiales; family Oxalobacteraceae; genus Massilia; species Massilia sp. UMI-21. Next base: position 867,768 of record CP063848.1, read on the forward strand.
ACAAAGCACGCCCCCATGAACACCACGACCGCCATCGCCGCGCTGGCCGCGCTGGCCCAGGAGTCGCGCCTGGCGACCTTCCGGCTGCTGGTGCAGGCCGGCCCGGCCGGCATGGCCGCCAGCAGGATCGCCGAGGCGCTCGCCATCCCCGCATCCTCGCTCTCCTTCCACCTGAAGGAACTGAGCCACGCCGGCCTGATCGCGCCGCGCCAGGAAGGGCGCTTCATCATCTACGCGGCGCAGTTCGAGACCATGAACGGCCTGCTGGCCTTCCTCACCGAGAACTGCTGCGGCGGCAACCCCTGCACGCCGGTCTGCGGCCTTCCCACCCCATCCACCTGATTCACATGCACATCCTGTTCCTTTGCACCGGCAATTCCTGCCGTTCGCTCATCAGTGAAGCCGTTTTCAATCACCTCGCACCGCGGGGCTGGCATGCCCTGAGCGCCGGCAGCCAGCCCACTGGCCGCCTCAACGCGCGCGCCCTGCAACTGCTGGCCGAAAAAGGCATCCCGACCGAGGGTTATTACAGCAAGTCGTGGGACGCGTTGCCGGTCACGCCCGACATCGTCGTCACCGTCTGCGCCAGCGCGGCCGGCGAAACCTGCCCGGCCTACCTGGGGGCCGCATCTCCTACCCCGATATTGCGCACCCACTGGGGCGTGGACGACCCCAGCCACGTCGAAGGCAGCGAAGAACGGATCACGGCCGCCTTCGAGCGCGCCTATGCCATCCTGCGCGCCCGCATCGAGGCTTTCTTGGCGCTGCCCCTGGATGAACTGGCGCAGGACCGGGCTCGCTTCAAGGCGGCGCTGGACCACATCGGCAGCCTGCTGCCGGCATGACGGGAGAACCGAGCTTGCTGCCTGCATTCCTGATCTTCCTTGCCACCCTGGTCCTCGTCATCTGGCAGCCGCGCGGCCTCGGCATCGGCTGGAGCGCCGCCGCCGGCGCGATCGTCGCGCTGCTGGCCGGCGTCATCCAGGTCAGCGACATCCCGGTCGTCTGGGACATCGTGTGGAACGCCACCGGCGCCTTCGTCGCGGTGATCGTCATCAGCCTGCTGCTGGACAAGGCCGGTTTCTTCGAATGGACGGCACTGCATGTCGCGCGCTGGGGCCGCGGCAACGGACGGCGCCTGTTCGTGCTGCTGGTGCTGCTGGGCGCGGCGGTGGCGGCGCTGTTCGCCAACGACGGCGCGGCGCTGATCCTCACGCCGATCGTCATCGCCATGCTGGCCGCGCTGCGCTTTTCTCCCCGGGCCACGCTGGCCTTCGTGATGGCGGCCGGCTTCATCGCCGACACCGCCAGCCTGCCGCTGGTGGTGTCGAACCTGGTGAACATCGTCTCGGCGAACTACTTCGATATCGGCTTCGCGCGCTACGCCGCCGTGATGGTGCCGGTCAACCTGGTGTCGGTCGCCGCCACCCTGGGCGCACTGCTCTGGTTCTTCGGCAAGGATATTCCGCAGGACTACGACATGGCCCAGCTGCGCCGTCCGATGGATGCCATCCACGACCGCGCCACCTTCGTCGCCGGCTGGTGGGTGCTGGCCTTGCTGCTGGTCGGCTTCTTCTGGCTCGACGAGGCGGGCGTTCCGATCAGCGCGGTGGCGGCGCTGGGCGCGCTGGTGCTGTTCGTCGTCGCCGCGCGCGGTCACCGCATCTCCACGCGCGAGGTGCTGCGCGGCGCGCCCTGGCAGGTCGTGGTGTTCTCGCTCGGCATGTACCTGGTGGTCTATGGGCTGCGCAATGCCGGCCTGACGGATTACCTGACGGCGCTGCTGGAGCGCTGCGCCCAGTACGGCGTGTGGGGCGCGGCCCTGGGCACCGGCGTGATCACGGCGCTGCTGTCGTCGATCATGAACAACCTGCCGACGGTGCTGGTCGGCGCGCTGTCGATTGATGCCACCGCCACTACCGGCGCGGTGCGCGAAGCGATGATCTATGCGAACGTGATCGGCAGCGACCTCGGTCCGAAGATCACGCCGATCGGCAGCCTGGCCACGCTGCTGTGGCTGCACGTCCTGGCGAGCAAGGGGATCGCGATCTCCTGGGGCTATTATTTCCGGGTGGGCGTGGTGCTGACCTTGCCGATCCTGCTTGTCACCCTGGCCGCCCTGGCCTTGCGCCTGAGTTGAAAGGACATGACATGGACAAGATTCCCGGACTCCCCAACATCAACCCCGAACAGCTCGACATGCCCAACGTGGAGAAGCTGGCGCCGGTCGGCGACATGGACCATCCGCCGCGCATCCTGATGCTGTACGGTTCGCTGCGCGAGCGCTCGTTCAGCCGCTTCCTCACCTACGAGGCGGCGCGCATCCTCGAGCATTTCGGCGCCGAAGTGAAGATCTTCGACCCGATGGAACTGCCGATGGCCGGCAGCGTGCCCGAGACCCATCCGAAGGTGGTCGAGCTGCGCGAACTCTCGCTGTGGTCGGAAGGCCAGGTCTGGTGCAGCCCCGAGCGCCATGGCGCCATCACGGCGGTGATGAAGAACCAGATCGACTGGATCCCGCTGGAACAGGGCGCGCTGCGTCCGAGCCAGGGCCGCACGCTGGCCGTGATGCAGGTCTGCGGCGGTTCGCAGTCCTTCAACGTGGTCAATACGATGCGCCTGCTGGGGCGCTGGATGCGCATGTTTACCATTCCGAACCAGTCTTCGGTGCCGATGGCCTACAAGGAGTTCGACGAGGCCGGCCGGATGCGGCCCTCGGCCTATTACGACCGGGTGGTGGACGTGATGGAGGAGCTTTTCAAGATCACCCTGCTCATGCGCGGGCGCAGCGGCTACCTGACCGACCGGTATAGCGAGCGCAGCGAGCGGGCGCTACGCAAGATCGACGCCCAGATCGAAAAACTGTAGGGAAGGCCAAGGCAATGCAGGCGACGCGTGTCCGGCTGAGCCGGAAGAAAGGCTGGAAGCTGCCACCGAACACGGTGTCGGTGGCGCGCCCCGGCCGCTGGGGCAATCCGTTCTCGGTGGTGCCGGAAGCAGAGCCGGGCACGCCGGTGGGTACGCGCTACATCGCCATGCCCGGCGTGGCGGAGGCGGTGGCCGCGTTCCGGCGCTGGCTCGAAGACGACCGGGCCGGCCGCCGGCTGGCGGCGCAGGCGCGCGAGGAGCTGCGCGGCAAGAACCTGGCCTGCTGGTGCCCGCTCGACGGGCCCTGCCATGCCGAGGTCCTGCTCGACGTCGCCAACCGCCCGGCCCGGCCTTAGTCGGCGGCGGTCACGCTGCCGATGCCCGACACCGACTTGTTCACCACCCGCGGGTTGCCGTAGTAGGTGAGGTTGCCCATGCCGCGCACATCGGCGTCGAGCCTGTTTCGGGCGTAGACGTGGACTGCGCCGATCCCCTCGAAACGCACGTCGGCATCCTGCGTGCGCAGCGCCCTGGTGTCGACTTCGCCCACCCCCTGGGCGTGCAGTCGTAGTGTGCGCACTTCGCCGTCGATGGCGAGGCGGCCGGCGCCGCGGTAGTTCACGTCGAGCCGTTCGCCGCGCATGTTCACCAGGCGCAGCAGGCCTGCGCCTTCGCCCTTGAAGGTCTGCAGCGCCGGCATCGTCACGACCACGCGGTCGTCGCTGTCCATGTTGGTGCGCGATTTGTCCTTCATGCCCAGGCGCAGCTCGCCGTCGATCACTTCGCTGGTCACGCGCGCAATGTAACGCGGGTCGCCATGGACCTTCATCGAATACGATTTGCCGGCTTCCACCGTCAGGTTGACCGCGCCGCGCACGGCGACGCCCGTGAAGGGGGTGAGCGCGCGCGCCTGTTCATCGGCGTGCGCGCCGAGCGGCATGCTCAAGGCGGCGAGGGACAGGACGGCGGCGAGGATCGGACGTTGCATGGGGGTCTCCGGTAAGTGGTATGCATCCATTCTAGGTAGAGGCATGGGCTTCCATCGAGCGTTTGCGACGAACTGCACAATTGCGCGCTTGGACGGTACTGGGGGCGGAGTATGCGTACTTCGCGAGCAGAAACTGCCTGGTGTCATGACGGCTGTGTGCGCTGTTGCACATTTGTCCTGCCAGATTGCGAAAAAACCGCGCGCACGATTGCGTGCGTGACAATATTGTCGATGAGTTAAGGCTATAATTTTTTTCGTCCACTTGCGTAGCCGATACCATGCACATCTCTACCGTTACCTTACCTGAAATGAAGCTCGCCGGGCTGCCACTTGCAGGTCCGCTCTCAGTACTGGAAGCGGATATGCCGGACATCTGGAGCAGCTTCCTCGAGCGCGAAAGCGAACTCGGCGAAACCAATGGGCTGCGCTACGGCGTCAGCCTGCAAGACAAGGATGGGCAGCACCTGGAGTGCGTCGCCGCCGAAGTCACCGACCTGAACAACCTGCCGCCGGGCATGATCGCCATCCGCATTCCGGAGCGCCGCTATGCCATGCTGACCCACCGCGGGCCGATGACGCGGGTGCAAGCCACCTACCTGACCGGCTATGCGGCGATCGAGCAGCTGGGCATGGTGCGCGACGAGGAAGGCTGGCGCATCGAGCGCTATGACCGGCGTTATACGCCCGCGCTCCACGACGGCAACCGTCCGGATAACGCCTACGACATCCTGATCCCGCTACTGTAGTTAACTGGTGCCGGTATGTTTCCCGACCGCCGGCGCCGGTAGGGCGGTTTGCACCGCCGGTATCCCTTCCCAAGGACACACGCATTCTGCCTGCCGATTATGACAGGCGTTTGACCGGCGAGCTACCGAATGTCGTCGTCGATGCTGTCGCCGGGTTCCTCGTGGGTCGCCGCGAAGGCGGCGCTTTCGGTGCAGTCGTGGATCTCGTCGCCGCTGTCTTCCGTGAGTTCCGGGGGACTGAGCATGTCGTCGAGCATGGCCCGTAGTTCGGGCGTGTCCCAGGTGGCGCCGGTCCGCTCGCAGCGCTGGATGTAGTTGAGCACTTCCCGGTTCTGGGCCGGGCTCAGCGGGAGTCCGCGCCAGGTGTCCGTGGGAGATAGTTCGGTTTTCATCGTGTCCTCGCTTTACGGCCACCGGCCGCGCCAGTCCACTATACGCCGCGCGGCCGTATCGGGCGCACGCCATGGCCGGTTTTTGGGCCGGCATGACATGGAATTGCTATATGGCTAACGTGCGCTGGTCCGTCATACGCGACGATACACTCGACGCGCTCGACATCATGCGATGTCGGAAGCAGGAGAGGCCGTCCGGCCGAGCCCGGTCTGGCAGCCTCCTGCCATTGCAAGAACTGGAGAACCTCATGCAGAACAGGCAGGTCGTCAAGAAGTTGCTAGCAGTAAGCGTCGTGGCCGCGATGTCGATCGCCTTCGGCGTGCAGGCCCAGGCCAGCCAGGGCACGACCCGATCCGAGGGCGCCAAGTCGCACACCGCGGACACCGGCGCCATGGAAGCCAGCTCGGGTGCATCGGGCGCCGCCGGCGCCACCGCTTCCGGCGCGGCCATGCTGAGCGCGGCCGACAAGAAGGCCCTTACCGACATGGCGCTGGCCAACATGGCCGAAGTCGACACCGGCAAGCTGGCCCTGAGCAAGAGCCAGACCGCCGAGGTCAAAACCTTCGCCCAGCAGATGATCGACGACCACGGCAAGGCGCTGAACGAGGTGCAGGCGCTGGCCCGGCAGAAGGGCGTGGCCTTGCCGACCGAACTGGACGCCAAGCACAAGGCCATCTCGGCCCGGCTGGCGGAACTCGATGGCCCGGAATTCGACCGTGCGTACATGAAGATGGTGGGCGTGACCGATCATCGGCAGACCCACAAGCAACTGGAGAAGGATGCGAAGAAAGCCAAGGATCCTGACGTCAAGGCACTGGCCACCAAGCTGATGCCGACCGTCGAGCAGCACCTGAAGGCGGCCCGGCAGATGACGACGCTCAAGTCTGGCACCACTTCCGGTAACTAGGCGCGAAACTACGCCAGTAAATCAGTAGGCAAACCATCGCGGGCATGCTGCCCCCCGGCAGCAGCCAGCGAATCACCGGCTGCCGCGCTTTGCGGCAGCCAGCCGCACGCAAGTGCCTCAAGGAGAATTTCATGCAGAAGACACTGCGCATCCACCGTATGCTGGCGCTATCGCTTGCCAGCGCAATGTTCGCCGCGGGCGCCGCCCAGGCGCAGACCGGCACCCAGTCAGGCGCCCAGAATGCAGCGCCTGCCGCCGCCACGGCAACGACAAAGGCAGCCGACGCGGCGACGCCCGGCGCCCCGGCAGCCAAGCTTGACCGTTCAGACCGCAAGGCACTGATCCAGATGGCCCAGGCCAACATGGCCGAGATCGCCACCGGCAAGCTGGCGCTCGGCAAGGCCGTCAATCCCCAAATCAAGGCCTATGCCCAGCGCATGGTCGACGAACACAGCAAGACCCTGGCCGAAGTGCAGGCCCTGGCCCAGGCCAAGGGCGTCGAGCTGCCGCAGGAGCTGAACGTCAAGTTCAAGGCCAAGGGCGCACTGCTCGATGCGCTCAAGGGCGACATCTTCGACCGCACGTACATCAAGCAGTCCGGCCGGCGCGACCACCGTGTCACCCACGAACAGCTGCGCGACAGCCTGGAGAAGATCAAGGACCCGGACATCAAGGCCCTGGCCACGAAGATGCGGCCGGTCGTCGAACAGCACCTGCTGGCGGCGGATGAACTGATCGCCACGACGGCGCGCGGCGCCACCGGTACGGCGGGTACGCCCGGCGACGACACCAGCACCGCCACCGGCAAGGAACCGATACCGATGAAGAAGTAGGGCAGGCCTCAAGCCGCCGGGGGCGGGCCTTTCCACTCGCCCACGATACGGGGTGGCGGCGCATCGCTCACCGGCGGCGTGAATCCCGGCGCCGGGTCTGATCTATACTTCCGCCATGAACCAGACCCGCTGCACCTGGGCCAACATGGCCAACCCCCGCTACATCGCCTACCACGACCATGAGTGGGGCGTGCCCTGCCACGACGAGACCACGCTGTTCGAGATGCTCAATCTCGAAGGCGCGCAGGCCGGACTGTCGTGGGAGACCATCCTGAACAAGCGCGAGAACTACCGCGCGGCCTTCGACGCCTGGGATGCCGAAAAAATTGCCGCTTACGACGACGCCAGGGTGGCCGGGTTGCTGGCCAATCCGGGCATCGTGCGCAACCGCCTGAAGGTGGCGGCGGCGATTACCAACGCCAGGGCCTACCTGGCGATGCGCGAGCAGGGCCTCACCCTGGACGCCTACCTGTGGGGCTGGGTGGACGGCACGCCCCTGGTCAACGACTGGCCGGACGGGGTGCGCCCGGCCAAGACCGCGCTGTCCGACCGCATCTCGAAAGACCTGGCCAAGCGCGGCTTCAAATTCGTCGGCTCGACCATCGTCTACGCCTACCTGCAGGGCATCGGCGTGGTGAACGACCACGACAAGGCCTGCTTCTGCTACGCCGGGCGCTGAGATGGACCTGCGCACGCACTGGCGCGGCCGCGAACGCTACACGGTCTTCCACACCGACTACGGCGACGGCGCCTGGGCGCGCGCGCTGCAGGACGCCTGGCGCAGCGATCCGGCGCGGCCGCAGCGCCTGCACATCGTGGCGCTCGCCGCAGGATTGCTGCCGGGCTTCCACCGCATTCCGCAAGACGACCCGCGGCTGACGCTGACCCTGCTGGCGGCGCCGCTGGATACGGCGCTGGCCCAGCTGGGCGCGCAGCCCGACTGCTTCCGGCTGCATGGCGTGGCCGGCACCGATTTCGTACGGCCGCTGGCACGCATCGCAGCAAGCGGCGCTTGCCTGCATGGCGAGCGCCTGGACAATGCGCAGCGCGCGGCGCTCCAGGCCCAGGGTTTCGTCTTCGATGGTGACGGCGCCGTCTTCGCCAGCCGCAAGCCGCGCCTGCCGGTGCCGCCGGTGCTGCCCGCGGCGCACAAGCGCGCCCTCGTCATCGGTGCGGGCCTGGCCGGCGCCGCCGCCTGTGCCAGCCTGTGCGCGCGCGGCTGGCAGGTCACGCTGGTCGAGCGCCATCCGGCGCCCGCGATGGAAGCCTCGGGCAACCTGGCCGGCATCTTCATGCCGCTGCTGTCACGCGACGACAACATCCCGACCCGCCTGACGCGCGCGGCTTACCTGTACGCGCTGCGGGCCTGGCGCCAGCTGGGCGGTATCGGCGCCGCCATCGAAGGCCAGGCCTGCGGCGTGCTGCAGCTGGCACGCGACGCCGGGCACGCCGAGGTCGCGCGCGGCATCGCGCGCGAACACGCCTATCCGCCGGATTTCGCGCGCTGGCTCGAACGCCTTGACGCCGAGGCGCTGCTCGGGCTGCCGGCGCCGGATGGCGGCTGGCTGTTCCCGCAGGGTGGCTGGGCGCGCCCCGGCAGCGTGTGCGAGGCGATGCTGCGTGCTTGCGGGGATCGGCTCGTGCAACGTTTCGGCGTCGGCACGATTACCCTGGAACGCGACGCTGCGGGTGAGGGCGCGGCCTGGCTGGCGCGCGGCGAAGACGGCGCGGTGGTCGGCCAGGCGCCGACCGTGGTGCTGGCCAACGGCGCCGGCGCGCGCAGCCTGGCGCAATCGCGCGCGCTGCCGCTGGCGGCGCTGCGTGGCCAGGTGAGTCACCTGGCCAGCGCCAGCCTGCCCGCCTTGCCGCTGGTGCTGTGCCGCGAAGCCTACCTGACCCCGGCCGGTGGCGACATCACCTGCGCCGGCGCCACCTATGACCTCGACGACGATCCGCAGCTGCGCATCGCCAGCCACGAAGAGAATATCGCGCGCCTGCGCGGCCTGGTGTCCGATCCTGCCGCCGCGGCAGGGGCGCCGCTGGCCGGCCGCGTGGGTTTCCGCTGCGTGGCCCCGGACCGGCTGCCGCTGGTGGGCCGCTTGCCCGACTTCGGCGCCGCAGGCGCCACCGAGCGCCTGCGCGACGTGCCGCGCCATCCCGGACTGCATGCGCTGCTCGGCTATGCCTCGCGCGGCCTGATCTGGGCGCCCCTGGCGGCCGAACTGCTGGCCGCGCAGCTGGAAGGCGAGCCGCTGCCGCTCGAGACGGCGCTGGTCGATGCGCTCGATCCGGCACGTTTCGTGCTGCGGGCCCGGCGTGCTCCACGCGTTCCCGGTGTCGATGCATGAATGATTGCAGGATGTTGTGATCGCGCAATAAGTTACATTCCGCCAGGAAATGTCAAATCGCTGGCGGTATAATTGACCCAAGGTAACTTTTTTGCGGCCGGACGCCCGGCCAGATCGATGGAAGACCCACATTCGCCACTGTCCATGTTTCTCGCGTCGACCGCGCACGACATGAAGAATTCGATCAGCGTCCTGTCCGGCACGCTCGAGCGCCTGCTCGACGACGCGTCGCCCGAGACCGAACGGGCCTACCCGCAGATGGCGCAGATGCTCTACCAGACCCGCCGCCTGAACGACAACCTGATGCAGCTGCTGGCCCTGTACAAGCAGGTGGGCACGCCCGAATATCCGTTCGACGTGCAGCCGCTGGAGGTCGGGCAGCTGGCCGAGCAGGTGGTCGCCCTCGGGCGCGTACTGCTGGAGTCGCGCGGCATCCGGTTCGAGCTCGACATCGATCCGGAACTGGTGTGGCACTTCGACGAAGACCTGATCGTCGGCGTGGTCTCGCACGCCGTCAACAATGCCGTGCACTACACGCGTGACCGCGTGCTGCTGGTGGCGCGCGAGCGCGACGGCTGGCTCGAGATCCGCGTGGAAGACAACGGCGCAGGTTTCCCTGCGGCCCTGCTGGCGGCGGGGAGCGCAGCGATGAGCGGCACCGCGGCCGGCCTCGACTTCCTGACCAACAGCGCCGGCCTGGGCCTGCACTTCGCGCGCGAGGTCGCGCGCATGCATCGCCACCGCGAGCGCAGCGGCGCGGTGCGTCTCGAGAACGGCGGCAGCCTTGGCGGCGGCTGCTTTATCCTGACCCTGCCATGAATGCCATCGTCAACGCCGTCGCGGGCATGCCCGCCGCCGCCTCGGACCAGGTCGACTGGGCCACCAAGACCTACCTCGTGGTCGACGACTTCATCGGGGTACGCCAGCTGCTGCGCGAAGCCCTGCGCAGCCTGGGTGCGCGCACCATCGACCAGGCCTCCAGCGGCGGCGAGGCCATGGGCCTGCTGAACAAGACCCGTTACGATGTGGTGCTGTGCGACTTCAACCTGGGCGAGGGCAAGAACGGCCAGCAGGTGCTGGAAGAGGCGCGCATGCGCCACCTGTTGCTGCCCTCGAGCGTGTTCCTGATGGTGTCGGCCGAGAAAAGCGTCGAATCGGTGATGGGCGCGGCCGAGCACCAGCCGGACGCCTACCTGGTCAAGCCGATCACCGAAGGCGTGCTGCTCAGCCGCCTGAACCGCGTGTGGCGCAAGAAGCAGGTGTTCAACCTGATCGACCATGCCTATGCCGAGAAGGACTACCTGCGCGCCGCGCGCCTGTGCGACGAGCAGGTTGCGGTCAACAAGCCGCACGAGATCGAGCTGCTGCGCATGAAGGCGCGCCTGATGGAGAAGAGCGGCGAGCCGGCGAAGGCGCGCGAGACCTACGAGCGCGTGCTGGCGCAGCGCGAATACCAGTGGGCGCGCGCGGGGCTGGCCAAGATCCGCATGGCCGACGGCGATTTCGAACAGGCGCGCCAGATGTTCCAGACCGTGATCGCCGAGAACCGCTACTACATCGACGCCTACGACCAGCTGGCGCTGGCCTGGCAAAACCTGGGCAAGCACGAAGAGGCATTGAGCGTGCTTGAGCGCGCGGCCAAGCTGTCGCCCAATTCCGTGCCGCGCCAGCGCAACCTCGGCCAGGCCTGCCTGAAGCTGGGCAACGTCGGCATGGCGGAGAAGGCCTTCCGCAAGTGCATCGCGATCGGCGAATACTCGATCCGCAAGACGCCCGACGCCTACCTCGGCCTGGCGCGCGTGTGCGGCCTGAAGAACGACCCGAAGGAAGCGCTGCAGCTCCTGATCGCGGCGCAGCGCGAGTTCGGCGCCGAGCATCCGGACATGGAGCTGCGCACCAAGATCACCGAGGGCCTGGTGTACCACGAGAGCGGCGACTACCGCCGCGCGCGCAAGGCCGGCGACGAGCTGGAAGCGCTGCTGCAATCGACGCCCGAGCGCCCCGACGTGCCCACCTGCCTGGAGATGGCGACCCTGCTGTTCGCGGTCGGCGTCAAGGAGGCGCCGGTCGAGCTGCTGTGCTACGTCATCCGCAACAACCACGACAATACGCTGCTGCAGGACGAGGTGCAGCAGATCTTCGAGAAGGCGCGCATGGGCGAGGAAGGCGAAAGGCTGATCCGCGGGGCGCGCAAGGAAGCGATCGACCTGATGAACCAGGGCGTGCTGTTGTGGAAGACCGGCAAGCTGCGTGAAGCGGTGGAGTGGATGCGTAACGCGCGCGCGGCGCTGCCGCACAACGTGCGGATCCTGTTCAACTCGGCGCAGATCCTGATTTCGCACATGCAGCAGCGCGGCTACAGCGCCGAACTGCACGACGAAGCCCATGCGGTGTTGACGCATGTGGACCATCTGCAGCCGGGGCAGCAGCGCTTTGCGCAGTTGATGGAGCAGTTGCTCGGGCTGGTGCCCAAGGCGGAGGAGCCTGCGACTGGAGCGCCTGCGGGAGAAGCTGCCGCCGCTTGAGCTCCGCCTCAGCGCCAGCCCGCCCTGACGTCCGCGCAGCGCTGTGCCTGCACCGCGCCCCCATGCCGTCGCGCCAGCTCCACGCACAGCGCGCCCACGTCCAGGCCCCCATCCTGCTTGCGTGCCGCGGCGCTCGCCCCGTCCAGCGCGCAGTTTCCGACGTACTGTCCCAGCGCCCGGTAGCTTTCGAACTGGGTTTCGTCGAACCACTGGTCCACCGAGCTCTCATGCGGATAGGCCGGGTGCACCTTGCGGTAGTTGAGCAGGTCGGCATTTTCCTTGCCGACGATGCTCGGCTTCAGGTAGAGCAGGGTGCCGTCCACCCCGCCCTGGTCGACCTGGCTGTAGCGCACCGTGCCGACCGCGCAGCTGGCGCCGCACAGGCCATCGCCGCCCAGCTGCGCCAGCCTGGAGACGTCGAGGTCGATGCGCACGTGCAGGTCGGTGCCGACCTTGCGGATCGCATTGCCGAGGTCTTCGAAGGCCAGCCGGCCGTCGCTGGCCACGTCCACCGCGATGATCAGGCGGCAGCGCCGCCGTATCAGTTCGTAGATGCCGAGATTGTCGAAGTGCCCGCCATCGGAAAGGTAGACGTAGGTCGCGTCGGCATTGGTCAGGCCGAACAGCTCGGCCAGCAGGCTGAACAGCCCGACCGGCGGCGAGGACTGCCGCCAGGCGGCCTTGCGCGGATTGGGGCACCAGCGTCCCAGGCGCACGTTAAACATCGTCATCAGGAAGTTCAGCGGCGGCGAGGAGTGGGCGCCCATGTTCGGGCTGGCCGCTGCGCCCGAGACCGCGACCGCCATCCCGAGCCGCACGCCGGCGTCGTCGTCGGCCCCGGCGCCGGAGCGCGAGCCATAGGCGCCGGTGGGTCGATAGCAGCCGCGCGCGGCATCGGACGACTGCGCGCCGGCGAGGGCCGCGCTTCCCAGCGACCCGGCCGGCAGCTCGAAGCCGCAGTAGTGCGGCGTGAACGTGAACGACGCGGCCTTGCGGGTGCGCCAGGCGAGTTCCTCGCCGCCGACCAGGTTGAGCGAGGTGTTGATGATGTGGCAGGGACGCTGCTGCTTCAGGTCCGCCAGCAGCGGATCGTCGCCCGGGTCGAAGCCGGTGAACGGATGCGGCTTGCGCGCGCGGCTGCTGGCGCCGAAATACGCGCGCACCAGGCGGTTCCGGTACAGCATGTAGAGCGAGAACTTGTTGATGTCGACGCGCCAGCCGAGTAGCAGCGCGGCGCTGAGGAAACCGACGAAGGCCCACGCCAGCCTGGGGCCGCTGGTCGCGAGCGTGGCGCCGGTATGGGCGGCGTAGACGCAGGTGAAGCTCACCGGAGCAGGGCAGTCCAGCTGCGGCGGCGCCACCACCGTCTGCACCAGGGCGCTCAGCAGCGCGAACACGCCGGCCGTGAACACGTAGGGCGCCAGCCGCGCAACCAGGTCGAGATGCGGGTCGAACCGCGAGTCGGCAGGGTGGTTGCCGGCGCCGCTCATGCCGGTCCTGTTGCCGCTGCCGGCCTTCAGGCCGAACCAGGTCATGGCCAGCCAGCCGAGCGCGGTGCCGATGTGCGACCACGGGTTCTGGGTCAGCCAGGCCCAGTGCAGCAGCGGCGCCAGGAAGAAGGTCACGCCGAACATCGAGACCCAGGCCAGCGCGAAGATCCAGGTCCAGGCGCCCTGGCGGCTCCACCATTCGCGGCTGGCGTCGCTGTACATGCGACCGATCAGGCCGATCATGAGCGTCATGGTGCCGGCGAACAGCGCCATCATCAGCGGCATGCCGAAGGTGGTGAGGGCGATCGCATTGTTCAGCACCGGATGCGTGTTCGGGTTGGGCAGCAGGGACAATCCGGCAAGCAGCAGGATCGTGCCGATGCCGAGTGCGCCGAGAGCGCAGGCCAGGTGCGACACGCCTTCGACGACCTCGGTGCGCGTCAGGTCGGGCGGCGGCGGATGGGGCTGCAGCAGGCGGGGCACGACGCCCAGGACAAGGGCCAGCATGACCAGCACCACGCACAGCGCCAGCAAGCCGTTCACCAGATAGTCGTAGCTCTCGCGTGCCATGAACCGGACGATCGTTTCGGGGGCGAAGGCACGCGCCGCCGCGCACAGCACGGCCAGCACGGCGATGAAGGCCGCGGTGCAGAAGGTGTAGCCGGCGCGCCGGTAGACGCTGGTGCGGTCGTGCGCCAGGTACCAGCCGCAGGCCCACACCACGAAGTAGACGAAGCCCGGCGCCAGCAGCCAGTGCGCGCGGCCCTGCAATTGGGCCGGCAGCGCGCTCCATTCCCAGAACGGCGTTTCGCCGCCATGCCGCCACAGGCCCAGGCTGCCGAGGAAGCCCGCCAGCAACAGCGGCAGGTTGATCCACCAGAGCACCGCGCCTTGCGACAGTGGAAAGCGGCGCCGGCCGCGCGAGCCGGAAGGCTTGCTGGAAATGCTCAGGGCGATGCAGAACACGGCGCACAGGAACAGCAGGACCCCGGCGATCCAGGCCAGGTCGGCGTACACGGCCCAGGGTCCGCCGGCGTCGACGATGCGGTGCACGGCCCACACGGCGGCGCGCGGCAGCAGGAGCAGGGCGCACAGCCAGGCGACCAGCATGGTCAGGTTCAGGCCGGTGTTGCGCACATAGGTACCGATCAGGGTCCAGGTATCGGCGCTGAACATCCCGCCGCGCGGCGACAGGTAGTTGCTGTACTGGCGCAGGAAGCGGATCGACGGCGCTTCGGCAGCGCCGCCCGCATTGCCACTTCCTTGCGCCAGCATCTCCTCGACCTTGCGCACGTCGCCGCCCTGTTCGTGGATGCACTTGGACAGCCAGCCGCCGATGAAGCCGCCGCCGGAGACCGTGGACAGGTAGTCGAGATGGCGCAGCAGCCCGTTTGCCGCCAGGGCCTGCAAGACGCCGAGCCCGAAGGTGGCGCTGCGCACGCCGCCGCCGGACAGCGCCAGGCCGACCAGCCCGGCCTTATGGGCGCGCGACGGCAACCCGGCGTCGAGGGCAGCGTCGGGTTCCGGGCGCAAGAGCCTGAGTTCGTCGCGGAAGACGTCCTGGAAGGTCGCGCCGCTGACTTCGTCCAGGCGCTGCAGGGTTGCTTCGTCGAGCACGCCGCGGCCGGCGATGCCTTCGCGCCGGCGAAACTCGACGATGGCTTCGGCCAGTTCGCCCAGCGTGCAGGCATGCGCCGGCGGGTGGCAGTCGGCGGCCTCGAGTTTGCGGCGCAGGTCGGCGATTTGCGCCGGGGCCAGGCTGGCTGGATCGAAAGAGGGCACGTGCACTCCTGCTGAAGACGGGAGCGGAATGGCGAAAGCCTGTCCCGCTAAGCCAGTTCAGCACGCCGGGCAAGCGAGCGCTACCGATTAGCGCAAGAGTGCGTGGCTAAGTTCGTATAGAAATCTTGCCCGCGGCAAAGACAAGGAAATCCCGGGCGTTTTCGGAAGGTGGGAATGTGTGCGTCTTCGCATGATGTGATCTGGCATCATCGAGGCCCTGATGCGCCCATTCTGATCCAAAGGAATCTTCATGAAGTTTGCAGCCCCGGCCGTATTCGGTCTATCGCTTGTCCTTGCCGTCCCTGCCTTTGCCGCGCCCCCGGCGCCCGCAACGCAGGCTGCCGCCATCAGCCCTGCCCACGTCCAGGCCGTGCAGGATCTGCTGGCCGCCATGCAGGTCGAGAAAGTATTGCGCGGCGTCGCCGCCCGCAGCCGTTACACGAGCGAAGCGCAACGGCAGGCGGTATTCGCCAAACTCGCCAAGACGCCGCCCGCCGAAGTGTACCGGCGCCTGGCGGCGCCGCTGGCGCGCAGCATTTCCGCCGATACCGCGCGTGAGATGACCCGTTTCTATAACACGCCCTACGGCAAGCAGCTGATCCACAGGAAATACAACAGCGCCTCCCAGATCATCATGCCGGGCATGAAGCCGGTGGTGCCGCCGGAAGAAAAGAAAGAACGCAAGCGGGCGGCCTATGTCCAGGCAAGCAAGGAGCTGGCGGATGCGGAAGCGGTGATCGAGCGTGAAGCGTTCAAGCTCCTGCAGATGATCAACAAGGAAAAGCGTTAACAGGGTAGTCCGACGTTTTCTTGTGCCAGATGCAAGTAAAGGATGGCTTGCATCTGGCTATTGTGTCGAGGAACTCGGCCCTGGTGGTGGAAAGCAAAAGTGTGCGAGGATGCCGCATCCACTTCCAGTCGTTTTTTGTCTCTATGATCGATAACCAGTCCCTACTAACCGGTTCGCTTCCAGGAAAATAATAAATGGAGATTCTTGGGCTGGACCCCAGATTATTCAACATCGTTGTTGTCGCTTTGATTTGCGGTGCGATCTTCTTTTCGGTCGGGGTTCGTAATCCTGGACACGGAGATAGTTACCGCTGGCGGCAAATATGGTCAATCGCCGATATCCTCGCCGTTACGGTGACGATTGTAGGTGTCGCTAAGTTGATGAGTCCTTTGCTCAGCATGGAGCAGTCACAGATTGACGTCGCCAAACGAAATATCGGTATTGGAAAACAAGAGTCCGCGATTTACGCAATAAATCGCGCGCAGGACAAATTTTGCCCTGTGGAGGGTGTAAGCACGGAGGCGGTGGCAACCTGCGACGTCATTCGCAGGATGCAGCGTTCGCTGTACGCGCCGCGTGCTAACCACGTTACGGCGGGGGTTATCTTGCAAAGCGATCTTCCTGTTATCTGTACAGAGAACCAGTGTGATCCTGTCATTGCAGATATCAAGCGGACAATCATCGACTTCCAGGCTCACAGCCTTAGCGTTCGGGAAATAGTGGATGACACGCATCCCGCAACGGAGAAGGATATTATCTATCTGCTGATTTTTACAGGCATGTATGTCTTCATCGCTTCGTTCAGGCTCGGCCGATCAGGGGCGGAGTTTTCACGAAATCGCCTCGATTACCAGGCAAAAAATGCCAAACTCAAGACGCCAGAGCCGAAGGACGAACAGCGAACCGTTGAACAGCAACTGAAATCGTTGAGTGAAAGGGTGAGTGCAATCGAATCTGGCGCCCATCCAGGCACGGCCGGGCAGGTCGAGCAGGCATCGAGCTAAGTACTCGACAAGAAATAAATGGGAGTCTTGGCAAACAGAACCGGAGTATTTAGGGAAGTAAAGAGCGGCTGTTGAACTGCGGCCCCGCTCCAAGTGCTTGCGTTATGTGGTGGCCCAGGTTTTCCACCAACTTTGCCAGCCGGAAACGCACGGTAGTCACAGTAGAGTGATTCGCAATTCGGCAGGCATGGCAACGCTGTACTCACTGGTACCTTCATGCAGCTCAAACCCGCGTTCTTCCTCTGGCTCGCATGACAGTGCATATTGGCTGGCCGGGGCAGCCATGGGCTCCAATATGGAGTGTGGGCTGAACGCGGAGAGCGGCAAGCAGGCGCCTGGCCCTGAGATGGAAAGACCAGCTGCCGTGCTACGCGGTGGTCTCGCTTGTGGTGTCGGCCATCGTCGGGCCGGCCCGCTCAGCCCTTGCCGGGATTGACGCGCGGGTTGCGCCCAACCCGCTTGGAGCCTGCCGCCGGCTGCTCCGCGCCGCCGGAGACGTCCAGCGGCGAACCGCCCTGGGCTGTCGGTTCGGCTGGCGGCGCCTTGTTCGCGCTATCGGACTTGTCGCCGGACGCTTCCGGCGCGCTGCCGGCTGCCGGCATGGCGCTGGTCACAGCCTGGCGGAACTGGTCTTGCAGCAGGTTCCACCAGGCGACCGCTGCCGGCATGGCGCCGCCGGCGGCAGCGTGGTCGGCGGCCGGATTCGCCTCGTCCGGCGAGGCGGCACTGGCGCTGTCGGCCTGCGGGGCCGGGGCCGGCGGTGGGGGCGGCGTCGGCACGGCCGCCGGTTGCGCGAAGAACTGCGCGAACGGCGCCGCCATCGCCGGATCGGAACCGGCGCGCTGCATGGCCTGCGCCATGCTGTCGCCCATGGCCTTGAGCGTGGCCAGCGTGCCGCGCTGCACTTCGAGAGCCTGGATGGTCCCGCGCAGCATGCCGAGGTTCAGGTTCAGCCAGGATTCGACCGCCTTGAGGTCGGCGATCCGCTTGTCGAGGTCTTCGGTGGACAGGCCGGAGCCGGTCATGCCGGTCATGCCGGTCATGCCCGGCATGCCGACGCCGGGGATGTTCATGTTACCCCAGAGGTTTTTTACGAATTCCAGTGTATCGGTCATTCCGGCAGCATGCGGCATGGGTGGCTTGAGCATCGGTGTTCTCCCTTGTTAGGCACGCCAAGCGTAGCAGATAAATAACACGGGACAAAGCCCGTGCAGTGCGTGGCAACCAATATCAGCGCCCGCCCCTGCGCCAGAGGCGCGCACAGGCTACACTAGCGGCATGAGTTCCGCTTTCCTCCCCCAGCGGCGCCGCGCGCTGGTGCTGGGCACGCTGGTCGTGCTGCTGCACTGGCTGGCGTTGGGCTGGCTCACCGCAGGCACGCGGGGCATCGCGCTGCCGGCGCGCGATGGCGAAGCGATGGTCAGCACGGCGCTATTGCCGGCGCTGCCCTCGCTTCCGTCCCTCGCGCCGGTCGAGGAAGCAGTGCCGCCCCCTGCGCCGAAGATGGTGCAGCCGCCCGTGCCCGACTTTTCGCCGCTGCCCACCATCGCCATTGCCGAAGACGCGGTAGGCGAGCCGGCGCCGCCCGGTCCGCCGGCCGAAGACACGCAGCCGCCCGCCGAACCCCTTCCGGCGCCGCCGGTGGCCACGGCCGCTGTTGCGCCCGATGTTACGCCCGCTGTTGCGCCCGCTGTTGCGCCCGCCGCTGCGGAACCCGGCCCGGCGCCGATCGTTCATACGATCCGCCGCTACCAGGTGGATGTGCCGCCGCCGGCCGAGCTCAGCTACGACGTCGCGCGCACCGATGCCGACGGCACCCAGTGGAGCGGCGAGGCCCTGCTGTCGTGGAAACCGCAGCGGCAGTCCTACCAGGTCCGGGTCGAGATCGGTATCAGGATCGTGTTTACCCGCGTGAACCTGCTGGTGCTCACCAGCGAGGGTTACCTCGGCAATACCGGCCTGGCGCCGGTGAAGATGACGGAAAAGCGCCGCGGCCGCTCCCTCACTGCGACCCATTTCGACTGGCCCGGCAACAAAGTCACATTCTCGGCCTCGCAGAACCATCACGCGCTGCTGCCCGGTGCGCAGGACAAGGCCACGGTGCCGCTGCAGCTGGCCGCCATCGCCCGTGGCGACCAGTCGCAGCTGAGCGGCGACATCGACATGTTCGTCGGCGAAGAACGCTGGGGCAGCGTATACACTTTCAATGTCGTCGGGCCGGAAGAGATCGATACGCCCATGGGACGCCTGCAGACCGTACGCGTGGCGCGTCCTCCCAAGGAGGGCTCGTACAAGACGCGGCTCGACATCTGGCTCGCGCCCGCACATGGCTGGCTGCCGGTGCAGATCCGCAGCAGCGAAGCCAACGGCGCCATCACGACACAAACGGCGAAGAACATCGCCATGACCCAACCAGGAATTTGATATGCAAGGATTCGCTCCACGCGCCACCACTGGCCTGCTGCTCGCGCTGACCCTGGGCGGCGCCGCTGCCCAGGATGCGCCGGCCGCCATCAAGCGCGCCTTCGAACTGCCGCCCTCGGCCGACCTGCAATACACGCTGCAGGCCCGCCAGCGCGGCTTCAGCCTCAAGGGCGAAGCCGTGGTCAACTGGCGCGCCGGCGGCGGTCGATACAGCGTCAATGCCGAATCGCGCTTGCCCATCCTGGGCACCATCACCGCGGACCGCAGCAGCGGCACGGTCGATGGCTTCGGCCTGGCGCCGGGCGAATTCGTCGAAAAGCGCCTGCGCAAGGACCCGACCACCACCACCTTCGACCGCGATGCGAAAACACTGCGCTTCAGCGAAGGCAAGCAGGTTTATCCGCTCAAGGGCGGCGAGCAGGATCGCGCCTCGATCACCTGGCAGCTGGCGGCGGTGGCGCGCGCCGCGGGCGAGCGCTTCAAGCCGGGTTCCGAGTGGCCGTTTTTCGTGGCCGGGCGCCGTGATGCCGAAACCTGGGTGTTCAAGGTCGTCAAGCGCGAAAAAGTACGCACCGGCCTGGGCGAGGTCGAGGCCGTGCTGGTGGCGCGCCAGCCGGTGGCCGACAAGAAAGACCAGACACTGGAGATCTGGCTGGCGCCCCGTCACGAGTGGTATCCGGTCAAGCTGCGCTATGCTGACGGCGACAAGGAACGGGTCGAACAGACCCTGGACACGGTCACGCAACGCTGACCGGAACACCGCGCGCCGCTCGGGTTTCTGCAACATTGTCTTGTTTTCAAGACAATGGATGGGTGTGTCTTTCCTGCCATGTCCGCTCCCCGCGGACTGCTAGTTGCCGATCCTAAACTGTTATACTGGCGCCCCCGCGGACCGGTTGAGCTTGTCCGCGCCAGAGAACGGTACTTATATGATCGACCACCTTGCCGGCGCGGCGCTCGCCGCGGATCCCCGCATTACAGCTCTTAATTCAGCTTCGGAAGACGACCCCCTGCAGGCGCACTTCCAGGACGGCGTTGCGCCCGACGAGATCGAGCAGGTCTACCATCTCAAGCGTGCCCAGCCCATGCTGTCGGCCTTCACGGCGCTGTTCCACGGCACCCAGGACGGCGTGCTGGTGCGCCTCTTGGTACTGCGCGAGCTGGCCGCCGACACCGGCAGCTCGGCTTTCTCGCGCGCCGACATCAACAACAAGCTGGCCTACCTGGCCGCGGAAAGCCTGGAGACGGTGCTGAACCGCCTGCGCGGCCATGGCCTGCTGGCCTGGGACGCCCCGGCCGCGGTCTACCGCATCACGCCGCTGGCGCGCAACGTGCTGTCCGCGCTGGACACCCTGATCGCGCTGGGCAAGCCGGAAGAAGACGACGCCGAGATGGGCTTCCTGCTGTCCCAGGTGGCCGGCGCCCAGGCCGTGGGCGGCGTCACCGTGGAGCAGTTGCGCCACCTGCTGGGCCGCCTGGTGGAACTCACCGAGGAGTTCCGCGACGCGATCGCCTCGGGTTCCGAATTCC
Source organism: Massilia sp. UMI-21 (assembly GCA_015277795.1). Classification (NCBI taxonomy): domain Bacteria; kingdom Pseudomonadati; phylum Pseudomonadota; class Betaproteobacteria; order Burkholderiales; family Oxalobacteraceae; genus Massilia; species Massilia sp. UMI-21. Next base: position 888,396 of record CP063848.1, read on the forward strand.
GCCTGCGCACCTCGCAGGCCAAGTGGCACATGGCTTGCGACTGGGTCGAGAAGGGCTCCGTGATCCTGCGCGCCATCACCCAGGATCCGAACGCCGATTCTGCCACCCACAAGGCGGCGCAGGCCATCGGCCGCGCCCAGAGCGCGCTCCTGAACATGCAGGGCATGTTCTCGCGCGCGCTGAACCAGATCGAGCGCCAGCGCGTGCACCTGGGCCAGTCCGGCCTGTCGACCACCGACGTGAAGCGCTGGCTGCTGGCCCACGAGGACCTGGCCAGCCTGGCCGAGGGCGCGATCGATCGCCCCGTGGTGCCGCTGTTCGGCACCCCGGCCGAGATGATCGACGTGGCCGAGACCGAGCTGCTGCTCGAACGCGTGGTCTCGACCGGCCCGAAAGGACTGCCGAGCGGCCAGGACGCTCCCCTGAGCATCAACGACAACCCGGCGATGCAGGCCGAACTGAACGACTGGATCAACAAGCTGGCCGACTTCGCCAACCTGGGCAACTTCCCCGAGTTCTCGGACATCGGCCCGAAGAAGGTGGCGCTGCACGAGTCGCTGCTGCCGGCCAGCTTCGCCGTCGCGTCCTACCGCGCCTCGCTGCTGCCGCTGCTGGGCGACGCCGCCGAGGCCAGCCTGCAGGGCGCGACCGCCGAGCTGGCGCGCCTGCCGGTGAAGTTCGAGCCGATCGATGCCATGATCCAGCTCGACGACCCGGAAGTGGCGGCGATGTCGATCGCCACCCTCTCACTGAACCTAGATAGTCCCGAAGGCGGTACTCAAGATGAATGACGACGCACAAATCCTGATCGCGCGCCTGCTGACGCACCAGACCCTGCGCCGCGACGACAAGATGGTCAAGCGCGCGCTGTCGGACGAGCAGTTCCGCATCGAGGTCGACAAGCGCCTGCTCGAATGCGGCCTCAAATTGCTCGACAACGTGTATGCCGACCACGTGACGATCGCCCTGCACCGCAACGTCGAGCCGAAGATCTTCGGCGCCAAGGACATCTGGCAGAACAACAACTTCGGCCTGACCCGCGACGGCGTGGCCCTGCTGGTGGTGCTGTGGGCGCAGATCATCCTGCCCAAGCGCGAGCGCCAGGAGACCCACGTCACGGTGGACGACGACCAGACCGACATGTTCGACAAGGACGCGCCGATCCCGCGCGCCGAAGACACCTCGATCGGCATCTCCTACACCGCGCTGCTGTCGGACTTCGGCGACAAGCTGGGCAAGAAGACCCGCATGGACATGAACCTGGGCGTGCTCTCGAAGCTCGGCTTCATCGAGCGCCGCGGCGACGTGATCCTGGAAGGCCCGCTGCTGGACCTGATGATGGACACCGACCTGCTGAAGGAACGCATCATCAACGGCGCGCTGGCCGAGGTGTTCAAGCGCGCGCCGCTGGCCGCCGCGCCGCGCCGCATCGCCGTCGATAGCGACGCCGCCAACGACGCCGCGGCCGACGTTGCCGCAGACGCGGCCGACGAAGAACCGACCCCACTGAGCCCGAACTGAGGTAGCCCATGTTCCACATCAAATCACTCGAGCTGGTCCACTGGGACTACTGGCAGCGGATCAAGAATATCCCACTGGACGCCAAGATCATCACGATCGCCGGCCAGAACGGCTCCGGCAAGACCACGCTGCTCGATGCGCTGCGCACCCTGTTCGGCCTGGATTGCTCGATGGGCCGCACCTACAAGCACTATGCGCGCCATTCGGGCCAGCAGAGCGCCTGGCTGCGCGCCGTGGTCGACAACAAGCCGGTCGGCAAGCAACTGTCGAACCGCCCGTTCCGCCACTCCGGCTTCTTCGCCGACGACGAGGTCACCCTGTTCTGCCAGGTGCAGAAGAACGGCGGCGACTGGAAGCGCCAGTACCTGATGCGTCCCGGGAACGTCGAGATCGAGGAAGTCACCGACGCCAGCGACTGGCTGGGCGTCGAGAACTACAAGAAGCGCCTGGCCTCGGCCGGCCTGTCGCCGGCCATGTCGAAGGTGCTGGCGCTGGAGCAGGGCGAAACCGACAAGCTGTGCGAATACGCGCCGCGCCAGCTGCTCGACCTGGTGTTCCAGGTCTTCGGCGACAAGGAAGTGCTGGACGCCTACGACGAAGCCAAGCGCCACCAGCGCGACACCGAGACCGAACTGAAGCGCTTCGAGGCCGAGCTGGAAACCTCGCGCATCAACCTGGAAGGCCTGCGCCTGCGGGTGGCCAACTACCACCAGTGGGAAGACCTGCACAAGGAAAAGCGCGGACTGCAGGAAGACGTGCTTCCCGCGCTCGAATACCACGAGGCGCGCGAAAAGGCGGCCGTCATCAGCCGCAATCTGAAAGAGGCGCGCAAGCCCCTGCTGGCCGCCGATTCGATTCTGGCCGAGAAGCGCCAGCAGCTCGCAGCCCAGCAGCGCGCCCTGACCGAGGCGCAGAAGCAGGAAACGCAACTCGAGCAGGAAGCCACCGAACTGGCCAGCCGCCTGAGCCAGGTCAACCAGAAGCTCAAGCCGCTGGAAAGCCTGCTCGAGCAGAAGGAACGCCTGCAGAAGCTGGCGCTTGATGCCGGCGCCGACCTGGCCATCGTCGCCAACCAGCTCAACGAAAAAGAAGCCGAGCTGGCCAAGCAAAAGCAGCAGCGCGACAACGTCGCCGCCAGGATCGCCGGCGAGCTGGCCACCATCTCCGCGCTGCAGGGCAAGAGCGCGATGCCGGAACCGGAAGCGCAGCGCCAGATGCGCCGCGCGCTGCGCGACGAGGGCATCCCGCACGCCATGCTGTCGGACATCGTCGAAGTGACCGATCCGAAGTGGCAGGGTGCGGTCGAGGGCGTGCTGGGCGGCTACGCCTCGGTGGTGCTGCTGGAAAAAGCCAAGGATGCGCCCGCGGCCTACCGCCTGGCCGAGAAGGAGCGCTACCGCCACTTCATCGTCCCCGATTGCGTCGAGGCGCCGGTGGTCAAGGACGACAGCCTGCTGTCGGTGGTGCGCTTCTCCGGCAAGGCGCCGGGCTGGCTGATCGACCAGTTGGAACGCATCGAGCGTGTCGATTCGGTGGACGCCGGCTTCAAGTCCGATTGCGACGAATGGATCACGCCGGACGCCTACCACCGCGAACGCCGCGGCGGCCGCTCGCTGTTCGTGGAGCCTTCGCGCTACCGCTTCGGCTCGGCCGGCAAGACCCAGCGCCTGGAAGCGATCCAGAAGTCGCTCCCGGCCCTGGAGGCGCAGGAAGACGCGCTGACCCTGGCGATCAGCAAGCTGGCGGCCGAAGTGGGCGCCCTGAAGGGCCGCATCGCCGGCGTCGACGCCGCCAAGGAACTGGCGGCGCGCCAGGCCGAGTTCGAGGAAGCCACGCGCGCGATTGCCCCGCTCAAGGCCGAACGCCTGGAAGTGGGCGGGCGCCTGGGCGAGCTGTCGATGCTGACCAAGAACGCAACGGTGGCGCGCACCCGTGCCGACACCGTATGGCAGAACGCGCGCATGGCCCTGTCCGAAGCCGAAGCCGGCATGCGCCTGAACAACCGCCGCACGATCGAGCAGCGCAGCGAGCACGCCAAGGCGCTGCTGGAATTGCGCAAAGGCTGGCGCCAGGTGCCCACCAACTGGAAGAACGCGGCCTGGCGCGGCACGATCGTCGCCAAGCACCAGAACGCGCACCAGGTCAACCTGCGCCTGTCGACGCTCGAGCATTCCTTGGGCCGCGACGACTGGGAACAGGACGGCACCGTGATCGACCAGTACCAGCGCCTGAACGACCAGCTCAGTGGCCGTCAATCGGAAACCGAGGAGCGCCGCTACCAGAACAACCGCGCGATCGAGGCCACCGCCAACGCGCGCGGCGCCTACATCGAGCGCCTGCGCTACACCATCAAGACCTACTCGAAGAACATCAAGGAGCTGGGCGAGCTGGCGGGCATCGACGTGCAGGCCGATCCGGTGCGCCTGGAGAACGACGACGTCCAGCTGGCCCAGGCCGGCCTGCACGTGCGCTTCAAGTTCGACGGCAAGGACCAGATCGGCATGAACGACGGCGAAGCCTCGGGCGGCCAGCAGGTGATGAAGTCGCTGGTGCTCCTGATCGGCCTGCTGAAGTCGGAAGAAGGTTCGGGCGGCTTCGTGTTCATCGACGAACCGTTCGCGCACCTGGACATCCGCAACATCCAGCTGGTGGGCGAGTTCCTGAAGAACACCGACGCCCAGTACCTGATGACGACGCCGCTGACGCACAACACCGACGTGTACGACCCGTCGGAGCTGACGCTCATCACCAGCAAGAAGAAGAAGGACGTGCAGTGGGCGCAGCCGATCTTCGTGCTGCAGCGCAGAAAAGAAGAGGCGAAGGCCGCGTAAAGCAGAAGGGAGCCGGCAGGCTCCCTTTTTTTTATTCCATGTCGATCGCGCGGCGCAGCCTGCGGCGCCACTGCAGCAGGCCCGCCGAATACCATGCGAAGTAGCCCGCGGTCAGCCCCACGCACAGCATGGTCAGCGCGTCGTCGGTCAGCTTCGGCGCCGGAATGCCCTTGCCCTGGTTTGCATAGATCTCGACCCCGAGGTACAGGATGCGCGCCACCAGGACCATCGCCATCAGGATGCCCAGCCGTGCCGGCGGTGTGAAATAGTAGCCCTGCGGCGTGTCCTCGAAGCGGGTGCGCTTCAGGGCGAACATGCTCCAGCCGGTGCCGAAGGCGGCGCCGACCAGCAGCGCGGCCAGGTTGGTCAGGTTGTCGAGCAACTGCGCGAGCGGCACCAGGATCATGGCGCCGAACACCAGCACGCCGGTGTAGTGGCGCGAGACGATCGAGCGCTGGCGCGTCATGCGGTCCTTGATGCGCTTGTAGACGCGCCAGACCAGCAGCGGGGTCAGGGCGAGCAGGATGAGGGTGGTAATCGAGATATCCATGGCGGGGTAAAAGTGGTCAGTCCGTCATTGTAAACCGGAGAGCACGCCTGGGCGGCGCCAAACGGCGTCGCTGTGCGCATCATGGTAAGGTATTCGCTCCCTTGCTTCCCAGGAGATTCCCGCCATGAATGCTGTGTTGCCCGCCGAATTTTCCGTCAAGGCGCATCGCGCTCCCGACCCGGCGCCCATCGAGGAACCGTCGCCAGAGCCGTTCGACACGCCCCATCCGCATCATCAACCCGGCCATACGCACCTGCCGCAGAACGACGATCCGGTGCCCGATCCCAGGCCCAGCATGTTCGCCTGAACGGCACCCGGTGGGCGTCGGGGCGCTATAAAGATGCAGACGTAAAAAAAACTGCATGGCGCGCAGCCATGCAGTTTTATCGGGTCGACGCGACGATTAAGCGCGACGGCGGCGCAGGCCTGCCAGGCCGGCGATGCCCAGGCCCAGCAGGGCCAGCGAGCCTGGTTCTGGAACATTGCCTTGAACGTCGCCCGAAGCATCGACGGTCCAGCCAGCGCCTTTCGACGAGCCGGTCTGACCGTAGGTAACTTTCAGGAACATGTCGTGTGCGTTGCCGTTCGGGTCGAACTGCTGGTTGGTGTTGAACAGATTGCTCCACGAACCGCCGGTCACGTCCAGGAAGCCCTGGCCGCCACCCGAGATCGAGTTGTTGGCGAAGCTCGACACGTAGGTGTAGTCAGGCTCGCCACCCAGGACGCCGGCGCCGAACACGGCCGACAGGGCCAGGGTGCCGCCGACGTTGGTGATGCCCTTGTAGCCGTATTCGCCGAGACGACCGCCTGGACCGAAGGACGCATTGTAGTTCTGGCCGGTCAGGTACATGTTCAGCCAGCCGCCGGTGCCCAGCGCCAGGGTGGTTGGGCTGATCTTGCCGTTGACTTCGACGTAGGTATCCTTGATGCCGCCGAACATGCCGGTCAGGTACTCACCGTTCAGGCCGGCGGTGAACAGCAGGCCGCCGTCCGACACGCGCGAGATGCTTTGCACCGAGAAAATGCCCCAGGTGTCTTCGCTACCGATGGCGCCTGGCGCCTTCTTGATGCCGGCGACCGCGTCGCACTGGGCGACGGTGGTGCACTTCGTGCTCACGGTGTTGCCGTAGTTGACCGTGCCCGCGTCAAACGCGTTGATGGTGATCTTCAGATCGCCCACGTTCAGGATGACTGCGTGTGCAGGCAGCGACATGCCGAGTGCAAGGACGGTGCCGGCGACAGGAGCGAGAAGTTTCTTGATGTTCATAATCGACTTTCGGGTAGCGGAATGAGTTAGGTTCTTGCGTACTGCTAAGTAAGCATGAAGCGTGCCAGCTAATTTTCTTATCGGAAATTTCATATTGAAAACATGGACTTAGCCGATCCACGCAAGATTCCCACTCTGAAATTTCTCTTTAAAAATAGCAAAGTGTCAGATTTCCCGACACCTGGCGAGGGCGGGCCAGGGCCAGCACGCCAACGGTGATGCACGAGGTCGGAATCATCGGCGTGGGCAGTTCGCCCGTTGGAAGGCGGGGAGGGCGCTCTGGCGGCTGGCGCTGGCCAGCGCCGCCTGACCGCTGCCCGCATGGAGGAAGAAGTTGATCACCGACTGGAGCACGAACATCCGCCCGATCGTGCTGCGCCGGCCGCGCTACCAGGTCCGGTAGGCGGCCGGCCCCGCGTCTAGTCGAAGGCCCAGGAATACAGGATGTCCAGCGCGGTATTGGTGCCGGTCTGGAACTGCAGCGTGATCCTCGGTGTCCACTTGTAGCGCAGGCGCACCAGGCTCGAGGCCGTGGTCGCGCCCTGCTCGAAGCTGAGATAGGTGCGCGACGAAATGCGCTTGCCCACTGTCACCACGGTGCTCTCCAGGCCGCCTCCGCCGCCATTGGCCTGCTTCAGGCCCACTTCGTCCACGCCGAGCGAGTTCGCCAGTTTCTGCGTGATGCCGCCGGTGCCGCCCTTGCCGCCGATCAGGGCCGCGGCGGCGGCCGCCAGCACGTCCTTCTCGTTGCCGCTGGTGCCTTCCATGCCGTGGCCGAGCACCAGCCAGGACAGCTTTTCGCTGTCCGGTACGTTCGGCGTGGACACCAGCCTGGCCTGGGGCGACTGGGCCGTTCCGCGCACCTGCACGCCGGCCTCCACATTGGTCTCGGACAGCTGCTCGCCTTCCGGCTGCTTGCGCACCGCGACGATGTCGAGGGCAGGGTTGTCGTACGGGCCGCTGAAGGTGATGACGGCCCGCTCGACCGCCAGTTTTTGTCCGTAAGCGGCGTAGTTGCCCTCGACCGCGCGAATGGTGCCGTTGACGCGCGGCGCGCCGGCGCCGACCTTGCGAACGCGCACGTTGCCGGCGAGGGTGGCGTCGATGCCGAGGCCACGCAGGCGGAACTGGTCGCCGAGGTCGGCCCGCAGGTCGATGCTCAAGGGCAGTTCCTCTTTCTTGTTCGAGGGGGTCGGCTTGGCGCCGCCCTTGCCCAGCACGATGACGTCGTCCGACATGGTCGGGCGGCCCTGCGGTGCGAATTCGATCAAGGCGCGGTCGGCGCGGATGTTGCCCTCGAGCGCGAAGCGTTCGGCATTGCGCACCAGCGAAGCCTGGCCGCTGAGGACCACCGTGCGATCGGGGCGCGACAAGGCTTCGATCTTGTCGAGCGCCAGGCGCAGGTTGGCCTCCGCCAGGCCGCCCGAAAAGCGCAGGAAGCCGTCGGCCGAGGCGCTGCCGCCCCGGGGACCTTCGAAATACAGGCGCTGTACCTGGAGCCGGTCGCCGCCCAGGCCGGCGCGCAGCTGGCCGTTTTGCAGGCGCACGCCCTGTTCCGGCCAGCGTACCGCCAGCTTGTCGCCCTGGACGGTGCCGTCCAGGCGCGGATCGCCGATGGTGCCGCTGCCTGTCAAGGCCAGGCGCAGCGCGCCATCCAGCTCCAGCCCCGGTTGCCCGGCAAACGAGGCCAGCCAGGCAATCGAATCCATGTTGGCATTGGCGGTCAGGCGCATCGGGCTGTCGCGATCCAGGCGTCCCTGCAGCAGTTGGGCGCTGGCATCGACATCCGCGGTGCCGGTACGGGTGCCGTCCAGGTCGACGTGCATGCGCAGCGTACCGCTATCGACTTCGGCGCGCGCTTCCAGCTTGCGCAGTCCGAGCGGCACGGGCCGGTCGCCGCCGGCGATCACGTCGCCCTTTTCGCGGAATACGCGGACCATGCCGTCCAGCGCCGGGGCGCCGCCGGTGGCGCTCGCGGTGCGCAGGTCGAAGGACCAGCGTGCTCCCAGGCTCAGGTCGCCGCGTACCTTGTCGCTGATTGCCGGCGAGAACTGCGCCAGATAGGTCAGGGGCACGCTGTCCGCATGGCCGCGGCTGCTCCAGCGCGGCCCGTTCTTGAGCAGGGAGTCGACCGTGATGCTGCCCGATGGCAGCGTGATGACGGCGTCCTTGAAGCTGAGGCTCTGCGGCTTGGCCAGTCCCATCACGCCGCTGCCGGGGGCAACGCCGATGCGCAGCGGCGCCGGCGCCCGCAGCGCCAGCGCATAGCGCCCGCGATTGCGCAGCGTGGCCAGGGTGCCGCTCCAGGCGTCGCCTTTCCATCCGCCGCGCACCTCGAGACTGGCATCGAAGGCATCGCCGACGGCTGCCGCGCGCAAGGTGTGCGCGCCGCGCGTGCCTTCGGTCTTCAGGCTGGCCGACGCCACGCGGGTGTCGCCGCTGACATAGTCGGTCACCTGGATGTCGCTCGCCAGCGCGTCGCGCGCGCCGCGGCCGGAACCGAGCCTGGCGTCGGCGCGCAGGGAGCCGATGCTGTGGGTGCCGAGCAGGCGCAGGTTCCGCCCTTCCAGCGCGGCGTTGAGCGACGGCGTGTCCATGGTGCCGGACAGGGTGCCCTGGCCACGCAGGATGCCGCCGAAGTCGGGGCCGAGCGCGCCCAGCTGGGGGGCGTCGATGCGCCAGCTCAACTGGTCGCTGCCCGCGCCGAAGCTGCCCTTCGCGGCCACCACGTTGGCGCCCACGTGCAGGTCGACGTCGGCATTCGATATGTGGCGGCGGTCGGCGGTCAAGCGTGCGTGGCCCCACAGCGGCGAATTCGACAGGGTCGAGTCCTGCACGCGCAGGTCGAGCGCGCCGCGCCAGTCGGCGCCGCTGCGGCCGCTGGCGTCGAAGGCGCCGTTGATCGAGCCGGCCAGCGGCGAACCGAAGGCAGCCGGATTGAAGCGCCGCATCGCGCCGCTCATCTTTGCTTCCACGAAACGCGCGCCCTCCGCGCCCGCAAGCCAGGCTTCGCCGTTCGCACGCAGGCTGCCCTTGGCGTTCTTGCGCTGCGCCGCCACCCAGCCGAGGCCATTGGCGTCGACCTCGAACGTGGTGCGCGGGGCGGCCATGGTGCCGGTGGCGACGCCGTTTGCCGTCACGGCGCCATACAGGTCGCTGCGCAGCGCCGACAGCTGGCGGCCGTCGATGCGCCAGCGCAGGCGGTCGCCGGCGCCGCCGAAGGCGCCGTTCAGCGCCAGCGTATTCTGGCCCAGCGCCAGGTCGGCGTCGATGCCGCTGATGCGTTTGGCGTCGGCGTGCAGCTTGCCTTCGCCCGACAGCGGCTGGTTCAGCAGGCGGCTGCGGCGCACGGCGAAATCGGCGTCGACCCGCCAGCCTGGCGCCAGCGCGCCGGCGACGTTGACGCTGGCGTTGATGTCGGCCTCGGGGAAGTTGCCGAAATCTGCCGGGTTGAAGCGGCTCGCCGTGGCCTTCGCCTTGAAGGCCTTGTCTTCGAGCAGCTTCATGCTCCCGCTGACGTCGACCCGGCTGCCGCCGCTCGACAGGCGCGCTTCGCGCAGCGTCACCTGGTTGTTCTCGAGCGTCGCCAGCGCGGCCAGGCGCATGGCCTTGTCGGCCAGGTTGGCCTGCAGGGTCTGGGTGTCGCCCGCATTCGTGACCTGGATGTCGCCGCGGATCGCGGTCGGCTTCATGGTGGAGTAGATGCCCTGCAGGTCGAAGCGGTCGGTGTGCAGCGTGAAGCGCGCGGTACCGAGGCCTTCCGCGTCCTGCTCGCGCTGGACGCCCCCCAGGCCGGTGAAGCGGCCGGCCTCGCCGAAGTCGATCAGCACGTCGGAGACCTTGAGCGCTTCCAGGTTGCCGCCGAGCTGGCCGCGCATGCTGCGCAGCGGCAGGCGCTGCTGGTCGAGCGTGCCTTCCGGGCCTTCGTTGACGATGTTCACGCTGCCGCTGATGTTGCGCTTCGCATCGAGCTTGCCCACGATGGCAAAGCTCAGGTCGGCCGTCGGCAGCGCCGGGTTGAAGATGCCCGGATCGACGTTGCGGCCGTTGATGCGCATCTCGCGCAGCGGGATCTCGGCATAGGGCGACAGCACGAAGTGGGCGTCGCCGACGGCGCGGCCGGCCTTGCCCGTGGCGTCGACCACGGTGGTCTGGAGGTCGCCGCCGACCTTCAGGCGCAGCTGGGCGGCCTTCGACGTTGGCCCGGCCGCGGCGTTGGCCTGCGACTGGCTCAGGCTGGCGGCGACGTCGAGCTTGAACGGGCGTTGGGCGCCGATGGTGCCGGCGGCGGCCACGTCGCCCCATGGCGTGACGGCGGCGGCGTCGCGCAGCTGCCAGCGCTGCTTGTCCCCATGCAGGCGCAGGCGGATATTGTCGATGCGCGTTTCCGCGCCCTTGTTGACGAAGGTGGCCCGGTTCAGGCGTGCGTCGTCGATCGAGACCGGGAAGGGCGGCGCCAGCCTGGCCGGCATCGGCGAGCGTTCCGTGGTTTCCTTGAGCGTCTCGACGCGCAGCCTGGCCGCTTGCAGCTTGTTGATGAGGATGCCGCGCGAGACGATCTGGCCGGGCGACCAGGTCAGGTCGATATCCTCGGCGACGGCCAGCTGCTCGTCGGTGCGCCAGACGATGCGGTCGATGTGCATGTCGCCATAGAGCGAACCGGTGACGCCGGTGAGCTTGAGCTTGCCGTCGGTGGAGGCGGCGACCCTTTGCGCGATCATCTGCAGGGTGCTCTCGCGCCCCAGGTACCAGAGCGCGCCGCCGACGACCACGCCGGTCGCGACCACGCCGATGGCGACGCGGCGCGGCCAGCGCCGCGCCTTTTTGTCTGGCGCCGGTGCTGGTGCCGGTGCCGGGGAGGTATCGTTGGTGTCCATCAGAAGGTGAATCCCAGGGAGAAGTGCAGGCGCGCCTTCTTGACGGCGTGGCCGTAGGCGAGGTCGACATTGATGGGGCCGACCGGGCTGCGCCAGCGCGCGCCGATGCCGAAGCCGGACTTCGGTTTCAGGTCGCCCACCTTGTCGGCGGCATTGCCGACGTCGTAGAACACGGCCACGCCCCATGGCGGGCGGAAGTAGTACTGGTATTCGGCGCTGGCGGTGAGCAGGTACTTGCCGCCGACGATGGCGTCGTTCTCGCGCACGCCCAGTTCGCGGTAGCCGTAGCCGCGCACCGACTGGTCGCCGCCGGCGCGGAACAGGAAGGTGGACGGCACGCCCAGTTTTTCCTTGGCCGCCACCGCGCCGAACTCGCCGCGCAGCACCAGGGTGCCGGCGTCGCCCAGCGGCTTGAACATCTGGCCGCGCAGGTACAGGCGCAGGAATTTTTCGTCGGTCAGGATCGGCAGCAGGGCGCCGCCCAGCTGGCCCTGCAGCACGTAGCCGTCGGTCGGCATGATCAGGCTGTCGAGCTTGCGCTTGGTGATGGCGTAGGTGAGCGGCAGGCTGCGGGTCGTGGTGGGTTCGCTCGGCGGCACTTCGCGTTTCTCGACCAGCGCCTCGAGCGTCAGGCTGCGCTCGAGCAGCGGCGAACCCCACGAGCGGCGCGCCGCCACGGTGGCCAGGGTGGTGATTTCGCCGCGCACGTCGTTGCGCTCGACGCCGGCGCCGACGCTGTCGTTGTAGCCCTTCGGCGTGGTCGGCCAGAAGAAATCGACGCGCGCGGTCTGGCGCTTCTGTTCGTAGATCAGGTCGCTCTTCATGCGCTTGCCGAACACATTCAGGTCGTCGTAGCTGGCCTGGGCGCGTGCCCCGGTGTCGGTCGAGAAGCCGACGCCGACCTCGACGTTCTTTTGCTTGTTCTCGACCACGCGCACCAGCACCGGCAGCACGGTGGGGCCGGGCGTCGCTGCGTCGGGCGTCGCTGCGTCGGTGGGCGGCTGCGGGGTGGCAGGATTGGCATCCGCGTCGTCGTCGCCTTCCTTGAGTTCCTGCAGCTCGGCGTTGAGCACGGCGCTCATGTCGGCGCTCACTTCGACGCTGCTGAAGTAACCGGTATCCTGCAGGCGCGACTGCAGGGCGGTGAGGGCGGCCTCGCTGTACTGGTCGCCCGGCTCGATCTTGTTCAGGTTGGTGATGACCTGGCGCGGATAGCGCTTCAGGCCGCGGATGCGCAGCTCGCCGAAATGCATCTCGGGGCCGCTGTCGATGACCACCCGCAGCATGGCGCGGCGTTCTTCCGGATCGACGATGGCGCTGGTTTCGACCAGGCGCGCGCGCGGAAAGCGCCGTTGCGTCACTTCGCGCAGCAGGCCGCGCTTGGCGGCTTCCCAGTCGGCCTGGATGAAGCGCGCGCCGGTGGGGAGCGTCCAGCGCTGGCGCAGGGCGGTGGCGTCGAAGGGTGCGCTGCCCTCGTCGATGGGCGCGAAACCCTGCAGCACCAGGTCGACGTCGCCGACCACCGTGGGCGGGCCCGGGTCGACGATCAGGCGTGCGACCGGACGGCCGCCGCTGGTGTCGAGTCCGGCGGAAATCCTGGGCGAATAATAGCCCTCGGTGGCGATGAAGGTCCGGGCCTGCTCGGGCGCTTCCTTGACCAGGCGTTGCAGCTGCTCCATGTCCACACGGGGGTTGCCGCGCCAGCGCATCAGGTCGAGATTCTCTTCGAGCATGTTCTCGAGCTGGCGCGGGGCATCGATCCGGACCTGGTAGTCGATCCCCTGGGCATGCAGCGCCGTTGCGAATACCAATGCACCGAGGCCTGTCAACAGACGAGGCAGGGGACGCAGGCGGCCGGGAGGCAATCTTGCAGGAAACATAACGCTCCGATGGAAAAGTTCACGGCAATCTTAGCGGATTGGCAAAAACAATGACGGACTCTTAGCCCAGCCGTGCGGGACGGGCAGTTCACGCCAGGGCCGGTTTTATGCCAGAATTCGCGGTTTCCCTGGCGCCCGGCGCCTCACTACGGACCTCGATCATGCATACCAACGACAGCGCGCTCGTCCTTTTCAGCGGCGGCCAGGACTCCACCACTTGCCTTGCATGGGCCTTGCAGCGCTATGCACGGGTGGAGACAATCGGCTTCGACTACGGCCAGCGCCATGCCATCGAGCTGGAAGTCCGCCCGACGCTGCTCGCGAAAATGCGCGCGCTGAACCCGGCGTGGGATGCGCGCCTGGGCGAGGATCACATGATCGACCTGTCCCTGATCGCGAAGATCTCGGATACGGCGCTCACCAGCAACGTTGCCATCGCCATGCAGGAAAATGGCTTGCCGAACACCTTCGTGCCTGGCCGCAACCTGCTGTTCATGACGGTGGCGGCCACGGTGGCCTACCGGCGCGGCCTCGATGTCCTGGTGGGCGGCATGTGCGAGACCGATTTCTCCGGCTACCCGGACTGCCGCGACGACACCATGAAGGCGCTGCAGGTGGCGCTGAACCTCGGCATGGCCACGCGCCTGAAGGTGGAGACGCCCCTGATGTGGATCGACAAGGCACAGACCTGGCAGCTGGCCCAGGACTGCGGCGGCGACGCGCTGGTCGACCTGATCCGCTTCGACACCCATACCTGCTACCTGGGCGAGCGCGGCGCGGCGCATCCATGGGGCCATGGCTGCGGCAGCTGCCCGGCCTGCGCGCTGCGCGCGCGCGGATACGCGCAGTACGTGGCCGCTAAAGCCGGCTGAGCTGCCCGGCCGTAGCGGTGCGGCACGGCCGGGGGAATTGCGCTATACATGACAACTCGTCAAGTTGTGCTGCAAAGGAGGAGGCATGCCCCAGGTAATACCGGTATTTCTTGTCGTGACGGCAGTGCTGGCCTGGGTGAATGCCCGCTATCTGAAACTTCCTTCGACCATCGGCGTGATGGTGGCGGCGCTGCTGTTGTCGACGGCGACCCTGCTGCTGGACTTCCTGGGTCACGGCTTGCCGCGCGACTATGCCGCCGAGCTGTTCGGCACCATCGATTTCTCCGCGGTGCTGATGGAAGGCATGCTGAGCTTCCTGCTGTTCGCCGGGGCGCTGCAGGTCGACCTGGCGCAACTGGCCCGCTACCGCTGGCAGGTCGGCCTGCTGGCGGTGTTCGGTACCGTCGCCGCGGCCCTGCTCGTCGGCGCCGGGCTCTATTACCTGCTGCCCTTGGTGGGGCTGCCCCTGCCGCTGGCCTACTGCCTGGTGTTCGGCGCCCTGATCGCACCGACCGACCCGATCTCGGTCACCGGCCTGCTGCGCAAGGTCGGCGCGCCCGCCAACCTCGAGACCGTGATCTCCGGCGAGTCCCTGTTCAACGATGGCGTCGGCATCGTCCTGTTCACCGTGCTGGCCGCGATGGCGGCCCGGCACAGCGCGCCCGAGGGCGCCGATACCGTGGTGCTGCTCCTGCGCGAGGCCGGCGGCGGCGTGGTCCTGGGCCTGGTGCTGGGGTATGTGGTCTATCGCATGGTCAAGGCGATCGACAGCTACCAGGAAGAAGTCCTGTTGACGGTGGCGGCCGTGCTGGGCGGCTACAGCCTGGCGCACGTGCTGCACGTGTCCGGCCCGCTGGCGATGGTGGCGGCCGGCATCCTGATCGGAAACCGCGGCCGTGAACACGGCATGTCCGACCTGACCCGCGAGCAGCTCGACCATTTCTGGGAACTGCTCGACTCGATGCTCAACGTCGTGCTGTTCGTGCTGATCGGCTTCGAGGCGCTGCTGCTGCCGTTCTCGGGCACGCTGTTGACGGCCGGCCTGGCCGCCATCGGCATCACCCTGGGCGCGCGGCTCCTGACCGCCGGCCTGCCGGTGGCGCTGCTGGGCCGGCGCTCGGGCCTGCCGGCGGGGGCCTGGCAGGTGCTGACCTGGGGCGGCCTGCGCGGCGGCATTTCGGTCGCCCTGGCGCTGTCGCTGGCGCCCGGACCGGAACGCAATGCGCTGGTGACCATCACCTATATCGTGGTCGTGTTCTCGGTGCTGGTCCAGGGCCTGACCGTCGAGCGGCTGGTACGCCGGCTGGTTCCCTGTACCTCCAGGGAGCCATGATGTTCGCACGGGTGGAGGAGGGAGTGCGCGCCGGTGTCGAGTGGCTGCGCTTGCTGGTCGAGACCCTGGGCGCGCTGGTGATCGCCGTGGGCATCGTGCTGGTGGTGGTGGCGCTGGTGCGCCGGCTATTGTCGCGGCAGAGCGGCGATTTCAATCCGATCCGGCTGGCGTTCGCGCGCTACCTGACGCTGGCGCTGGAGCTGCAGCTGGCCGCCGACGTCCTGTCGACGTCGGTGTCGCCGAGCTGGGACCAGATCGGCAAGCTGGCGGCGATCGCCGTGATCCGCACCGCCTTGAACTTCTTCCTGAACAAGGAGTTGCAGCACGAGGCCGCAACACAGGACTCCGGGGCGCGCGTGCCGGCCGGAAAGGGCTAGGCCATGGATCAGCGGCCCGTGCCGTCGCGCCGGCGCCGCCTGGGGCTGCGCAAGGAGCTGCTGCTGGCGGTCGCGCCCACCGTCACGGTGCTGCTGGTACTGGCCCTGGTCGAAGCCGTGAGCCAGCAGCGCCTGCTGTTCGCTTCGCTGGCATCAAGCGCCTTTCTGATCTATCTCGACCCGGGCCACAGTGTCAACCAGGCGCGCACCCTGGTGCTGTCGCAGATGGGGGCGGCAATGATCGGGCTGCTGGCCTATCTTGTCATCGGTCCGGGCTATGCCTCCGCCGGCCTGGCGATGATCGCCGCCATCGTCCTGATGATCGTGCTCGACGCCGTGCATCCGCCGGCCGTGGCCACGGCGCTCGGCTTCGGGCTGCGGGCCGGCGACGCCAGCAACCTTGTCCTGTTCTGCCTGGCGCTCGGGATCACCGTCGTGCTCCTCGGGCTGCAGCGGCTCACCCAGTACCTGGTGCTGCGTTCGCTGCGCGGCCGCCGCGGCGCAGGATCGGACGGCGACGAGGGTCTGTCTTGACTCATACCGGGCACGGGTGACAAGAATGTCCTTGTCACGACGGTGAACTCAGTCAGATAGGCCCTGGCGCTCGGAGGCGCCGAGCCCGCCGTAGGCCGAGCGGTCGCCGGCCTTGTCGGCAGGAATCACCGACAGGCTGCCGTCGGCCTCGAGCACCGCCAGGTCGATGGCCGCGAGCGAGCCGTGTCCGTTCTGGCGCACTGCGGCGCGTACTTCATCTTCCGTGATGCGCACCGTCCTGAGCGCGTCGTGCAGGAGCCGGCCGTCGCGCAGCACCACGGTCGGTGCGGTCTTGACCGCCTTGCTGACCAAGCGCGAACGCACCGAGGTCCAGGTGATGACCAACTGCAGCAGCACCAGCAGGGCGAGCGCCGCCAGGCCTTCCATCAGGCTGACGTCCTTGCTGATCAGGATACTGGACAGGGTGGAGCCGAATGCCACCGTCACGACCAGGTCGAAGGAATTCATCTTCGACAGCGTGCGGTTGCCGCTGATGCGCAACAGGAAAACCAGCCCTGCATAGGCCAGCACCCCTACCACCACGACGCGGAAGATGTCGTTCCAGCTGTCGAAAAACATGGGTTTCTCCTCCTCGGGTGTCGATTGCAGTCTTGCCAATGGTACAGGGCAGGCGGCGGCGGCGACGCCCGCCTGCGGCGCGACAAGAAATGCCGCTTACTCCTGCCGGTCGAGCTCGCGCGCCGGGCGCGGCGCCTCGCCCTGTCCGGCCGGCCATCCTTCGCGCTGGCGGCGCCGGTCGCCATCGGTTTCCTCGGTCTGGTCGTGGAACAGCACCTGCTGGGTCGGATAGGGCAGGTCGATGCCGTGCGCGGTGAGGGTGGCCTTGACCTTTACCAGCACCTGGTCCTGCAGCGCCAGCGCATCGGCCCGGTAGGGTGGCTTGATCCACCAGCGGATACGGATCTTGGCCCCGGCATCCGCATACTCAAGCAGCAAGGCGTCCGGCGCCGGCTCTGCTTCGACATCGGACAGGCTGCCGATCGCGTCGAGCATCAGGCGCTTGGCCAGGCCGATGTCGTCGCCGTTGCCGATCACCACGTCGTACTGCAGGCGGCGACTCGGATAGGCGGTGTTGACGACGAATGAGCCCTTGTACAGTTCGGCGTTCGGAATGACCACCAGGCGCCCGTCGTAGGTGCGCATCTTGGTGGCGCGGGTTTCGATCTGCTCGACCGTGCCTTCGAATGCGCCGAACACGATCTGGTCCCCAATACGGAAGGGCTCGGTGATCAGGATGAGAATTCCTGCAAGAAAATTTTCAAAAATATCCTTGAAGGCGAAGCCGATCGCGATGCCGGTGATGCCCAGGGCGCTGATGAGATTGCCGGGAGTGAAGGACGGAAAAGCCACCGTCACGGACAGCAGGATGCCGAGCAGGATCATGGCCCATTGGGCCATCCTGCCGAGCACGATCACCAGGTTTTCGTGGAACCTGCCGGTATTGATGCGCTGCACCATGCGCCGCGTCACGCGGGCCAGGAACAGGAACAGCAGCAGGACGACGATGCCGACCGCCAGGCTGGGCAAGAGGCGCATCGCAGCGGTGCCCAGGGATTCGAGGCGTTCATAGGCAATCGACAATTCCGGTGACATGGCAACGCTCCTGATGCGGTTGAAGGCTGTTCAGCTACATGATCTGCATTTCCATGGGACCAGGGCGCGAGCTTGCCGGCCCGCACACACAAGCGCTGCACCGCGTACATTCTTGCGAAGCGCCACGATGCGCGCTGCTGTCGGCTCGCAACTGGTGAGGCTGCTAGCCGCGCGTCAGTAGTTCCGGTACCTGGTCCCGCTCCAGCGGCTGGCTGAACAGGAAGCCCTGGTATTCGTCGCAGGCCATCTCGCGCAGCGCAGCCAGCTGGGCCTCGGTCTCGACCCCTTCGGCCACCACCTGCAGCTTGAGTCCGCGCGCCAGATTCACGATCGAGCGCGCGATCGCGGCGCTGTCCTCGTCGCCCCCCAGGTCGCGCACGAAGGCCCGGTCCACCTTGAGGCGCGACACCGGGAAACGCTTCAGGTAGGCCAGGCTGGAATAGCCGGTACCGAAATCGTCGATCGCCAGGTCCACCCCGAGCTTGCGGATCTCGTGCATCAGGACGTCCACTTCCTGCTCGCGGCTCATCAGGGCGGTTTCGGTGATTTCCAGTTCCAGGCAGCCTTTGCCGACGCGGTATTGCGCCAGGCAGCGCCGGATCGTGTCGAGCAGCGCCTTCTGGTGGAACTGGCGCGGTGACAGGTTCACCGCCACCTTGACCGGGCGGCCCAGCCGGGACGCCCATTCGTCCATCTGGCGGCAGGCTTCTTCCAGCACCCAGGCGCCGATCGGGATGATCAGGCCGGTGCGCTCGGCGATCGGGATGAACTCGGCCGGCGACACCGTGCCCAGCTCGGAGGAGTTCCAGCGCAGCAGGGCCTCGAAGCCCGTCACCCGTTGCGCCTGCACGGTGACCTTGGGCTGGTACACCAGGCGCAGCTCGCCGCGCTCGAGCGCGCGGCGCAGGTGCGCTTCGAGGGTCAGGCGCTGGCCGAGTTCGGTGTGCCTGCTGGCCGAGAAGAAGTGCACGGCTTCGTCCACCTCGATTCCCGCGCCGCTGGCCGCGCCCTGGGCGTTTCGGTACAGCTCGTCCACGCTGCGGCCGTCCTGCGGATAGATCGCCACCCCCAGTGCCGGGCTGAGGAAGAAGTCGCGGCCATCCACCGGCAGCGGGCGCGACATCAAGGCGTGCAGCGCCAGCGCGAAACGCTCCACGCCTGCGCGTCCGCTGTCGGCATCGAGCAGGAAGGCGAATTCGGCGCCGCGGATGCGCGCCGCCACCGCAGTGTCGCCGCAGGCCCCGCGCAGCAGGTCCGCCACCTGGCGCAGCGCGCGGTCGCCGGCATCGTGGCCGAGCAGGT
This sequence comes from Massilia sp. UMI-21, assembly GCA_015277795.1. NCBI lineage: Bacteria > Pseudomonadati > Pseudomonadota > Betaproteobacteria > Burkholderiales > Oxalobacteraceae > Massilia > Massilia sp. UMI-21. The sequence goes on from CP063848.1 coordinate 907,354, forward strand.
CGACGATTTCGTGCAGGCGTTCGAGCACCAGTGCGAGGGTCGCCAGTTCGCGTCCGCCGGCGCCGATCCGCGCGCCCAGCAGGCGCCAGAACTGCGCCTGGTTCGGCAGCCCGGTGACGGCGTCGAATTCGGCCAGCCAGGCCAGGCGCGCCTCGGCCCGCTCGCGCTCGGTGATGTCGGTGAGCACGTTGACCAGGTGGGCCTTGCCGTCGTCGCCGGCGAGGCGGGAGGTCAGCTGGATCACGGTACGGCTCTCGCCGCTGCCGTCGTGCATGGTGCCGGTCGCGTCCACGGTGCCGCCATGGGCCAGCACCGCGTCGTAGCGGCGTTCGCGGTCCGGGTCGGCACCATCGAGCACGGCGCGCTCTTCCTGGCCCTGCAGGCTCGCGCGCGGCCGGCCGACCAGGCGCGCGAAGGCATCGTTGGCGAGCACGATGCGGCGCGCGCCGTCCAGTACCCAGATCGGGGCGCCCACCGCGTTGACGATCGCGGACAGGTAGTCGAAACTCTTGCTCAGGCGCGCTTCGCTGGCCGAGAGCAGGTCGATCAGGCCGAACTGGCGGCGCGTGTCGCGCGCCACCCGCCAGGCCAGCAGCGACAGCACCAGCGCCAGCAGCAGGTAAAAGGCGAGTGCGGTCCACAGGCGGCCGTACCAGGCATCCAGCGCGACCTTGCGCGCCATGCCGGTGATGACCACCAGCTTGCCACCCTCCACGACGTCGTAGCCGTACACGCCGGGACTGCCGGCGATCGGGCTCACGGACTGGAATGCGCCGCGGTCGGCGCGCGGCAGCTGCTCGCGGAACAGCGGGGTATCGGCGAAGGAGCGGCCGATGCCGGCCGGAAAGCCGGGGCCACGCACCAGCATGGTGCCGTCGCGGTGCAGCAGCGTGACCGAGCCGCCTCTACCGAGCTCGACGAGGTTGTAGAGCTGCTCGAAACGCACCGAATCGACCTGTGCCACGGCGGTGCCGATCAGGCGGCCGCTGCGATCGCGCACGGGCTGGGCGAAGTTCAGGATGCCGCGGCCGGTGGCGCGGTCGACGTTGGTGATCGTGATCCGGCGCCGCACGGTCTCGGCGGATAGCATGCGCATGCCGGGAAGCGTGCGCATGCCGCCGCCGGGCGCGACACTGCCTACCGGCCGTCCGGCGGCGTCGAACAGCACGACCTGCAGCAGGTAGGGATAGGCCAGCGCCTCCTGGCCCTTGCTCAGGCCGGATGAGGGGCTGGCGCCGGTTGCCAGCACCATGCGCGCCGCCTGCCACGCCGCGCTGTCGATGGCCTGGGTCACGCCCGCGGTCTGCGCCGCGAAGGCGATGGCCACGTTGCGCAGGGTGACCTCCTGCGCGCGCAGTGCGTCCCGGTAGCTGGCATGCAGTATCGAGCCGGTGATCAGGCCCAGGGCGGCGATCAGTCCCGCCGTGACGACCACGAGCCGGGACGGGGAATAAGGCCGAATCGTGTGTCTGGTGAGCGGGGTGGGAGGCGGCATGGCGGTTCCACAATGATCTCCTGCAAATTCTACCTGTTCCGTATCCCGGCACGCCGCAAAACACACGGCCGGGAACAACCCGGCCGTTTTCCTTCGGCAAACCTGGCGGAATCAGGCGGCCGGCTGCACGACGCGGGCCTTGCGGCTACGGCTGACCAGGAACCAGATGATCGCCACCGGCACCAGCAGCGGCAGCAGCAGCGGGGAGATCGCCAGCGCCACGGCCACGGCCGCGACCCCCAACGCGCCCAGCAGGATCACGCCCAGGCCGGCGAACACCACCGCCAGCACCACGCCCACCACCAGCAGCACCACGCCGGCAATCACCATGCCGCCGCCGGCGAAGACCACGGCCAGCAAGGCGCCCAGGGGGCCGCCGATTTCCTCGCCGTCGAAGTTCACCGTCATGAAGTCCGGTTCGGTGGCGACGTCCCACAGCAGCAGGGCAAACAGGAAAAGGATGATATACGGGGCATATTTTTTCATGGCGGTCCTCATCGGTAGCTCATTGGTCGGTTGGATGCGCGTTTTGTCGCTGGCATGTTGGTACTGTAAGCGCGGCGCGCCGCACCGGCCACGGCTTTGCGACAGGCTGCAATTTTTGCGCGCCGGGACGCGTGCAGACCGGATGAATGGGCCGGTATCCGTGCAAGCGCCGCTGCATGCATGGGGCAACAAAGATGGTCGATTTGGCCTTGCAATGAACATATCCTTTCCTATACTGACAGCCTGTTCCGAAGCAGGGGGATCCTATGTACGCTGTCATCCATAAAAAGGGGGACCACCTGGCCGTTCTGCATCCCGCGTTGGCCAACAGCGGTCCCAAGGGCCCACCATCGGCGCCGCCCACCATTCCGCCGATCATCATCAATCCGTTCAATCGGGAGGCGCCGCCTCCGGCCGTCGATCCGCGTCCGACGCCCGCCCGCCCTCCGGTACGGCCGCCGCGTGGTCCCGACTGGCGCTGTCCGCGCTACGCTTGAGATTGGCCGCGTCGACGCCAATCGGGCTTCTTCATGGGCTCGGTTTCCTCTATGATCTGTACTTTGAAGCAGAGGAAACACGAGCATGAACGACAACATCGAACACGAGCACGAGGACGAGCAGGATCGCGCCGACGAGAACGCGCCGGTCCAGGAAGCCCGCCTGTGGCAGGCCAACGGCTGGACCGCGCGCGTGATCAAGAACGAGGACGACGAAGGTTGGGCCGTCGCGATGTACAAGGATGGCGAACCGGAACCGGCGCTGGTCGGCCCCTGGACCATGGGGCGCGACAAGAAGAACCCGAAGCCGCTCGACGTGAATGCCTTCAACACCCTGGTCAAGACCGCCTCGGAAGTCATCCGCCGCCATGAGCAGCACCTGCACGCGATCCTGCACAAGAATACCGTGGTCTCCACCGAGAACGGCGAGCTGAAGGTCACGCTCGACATCGTGCCCGACGACGACGATCCGTACGCGATCCTGGCCGCCGTCGATGAGATGGGCGAACAGGTCGCCAGGGTGCGGGTGCCGGCGAGTTTCAAGCTGACACCGGCCTCGGCCCATGCCTGGATCGAGAACGATTTCCGCGCCCCGCGCGGATAAGCTGTAAACGATACATCCGGGACAGATTTCGCCGAATAGGCTTCGGCTACCGGGCACGAGCTGCTAATATTTCCCCTCGGAATTAATACTTTGGGGAAGCAATGGAACGTCTCGCCCGGCTGGAAGCCGTCCAGTCGATGCTGCTCGACATCGGAGAGCTGTCGACCACTTGCAACGACATCGTCGATTTCATCGGCGCGGTGCACCGCGCGCTTGGCCGCATCATGTATGCGGCCAACTTTTATGTGGCGCTGTGCGACCGCGAGGAGGGGACGATCTGGTTCCCGTATTTCGTCGACGAGGCCGATGACGAAGTGCCGGTGACCGGGCGCAAGGTTGCGCTGGCCGCTCCCGAGCAATCGCCCACCGCGTGGGTGGTGGTGAACAAGCGGCGCCTGATGATCACGGCGGACGATTTCGAGGCGCGCGAGCGCGAAGGCATGCAGTGGGGCCACGGCGCCACCGCCGAACACTGGATGGGCGCGCCGCTGCTCGACCGCCACCAGCAGGCGCTGGGCGCGATGGTGATCCAGAGCTATACCGAGGGCGTCACCTACAGCGAAGAAGACCAGGCGCTGTTCTCGGAGATCGCCAACCACGTGTCGCACGCGCTGCAGGGCCTGCAGAGCATGGACCGGCTCGAGCGCGCGGTGCAGGAGCGCACCGCGGCGCTGGCGGTCGAGGTGGCCGAGCGCCGCCGCGCCGAGCAGGTGCAGCATGCGCTGTACCAGATCGCCAGCCTGTCGGCGCAGGCGCTCGACACCGCGACGCTGAGCATCAGCCTGCACCGCATCATCGGCGAATTGATGGTGGCCAAGAACTTCCTGATCGGCCTGCACCACGCCGATACCGCCGAAATCAGCATTCCCTATTTCGTGGACGAGAAGGACGCCGAGGCGCCGGTGAAGCGCTTTCCGGTGGGGCAGGGCATGTGCTCGTATATCCTGACCAGCAAGCAGGCGCAGCTCCACGACGCGACCAGCTTCCGCCACCTGGTGGCCAACGGCCTGGTGCGCGCGCCCTTCGGCAACCTCGACATCGCCAGCTGGATGGGCGCGCCGATGCTGGTGCACGAGCAGCCCTACGGCGTGCTGGTGGTGCAGAGCTACGACCCGTCGGTGATCTACACCAAGGCCGACCTCGACCTGCTGGCCTTCATGGCCAGCCACGTCGCCGTGGCGCTGGCGCGCATGCAGGCCGACCGCAAGATCCGCAAGACCAAGGAAGCACTGGAAGTGCAGAACGCGGCGCTGAACGAGGCGCTGCAGCAGCTGCAGCAGGCGCAGTCGGAGCTGGTGCGCCAGGAGAAGCTGGCTTCGCTGGGCGGCCTGGTGGCCGGCGTGGCCCACGAGATCAATACGCCGCTGGGCATCTGCGTGACCGCGACCAGCCACCTGGTGCAGGAACTCAAGCTCACCCGCGAAGAGCTGGCGGCGGGCGAGATGACCGAGGACAGCCTGAATTCCTTCCTGGACATCGTCGACCAGTCGCTGCGCATCATGACCACCAACACCCAGCGCGCCGCGAGCCTGGTGCGCAGCTTCAAGCAGGTGGCGGTGGACCGCTCTTCGGGCGACATCCGTCACTTCAAGCTGCGCGCCTACCTGGACGAAGTGCTGCTGTCGCTGCAGCCCAAGCTCAAGGGCCGGCCGCTGAAGGTGGCGATCGACTGCCCGCCGGACCTGATACTGGACAGCTCGCCGGGGGCGGTGTCGCAGATCGTCACCAACATGCTCATGAATTCGCTGCTGCACGGTTTCGAGCGCGACCAGCCGGGCAATATCGCCATCCGCGCATCGCTCGAAGGCGAGCAGATCGTGTTCGAGTATGGGGACGACGGCGCCGGGATGGACCAGGAAACCCTGGGCAAGCTGTTCGACCCCTTCTTCACCACCAAGCGCGGCACTGGTGGCAGCGGGCTGGGGGCGCACATCCTGCACAACCTGGTGACCGGGGTGCTGGGGGGGACGGTGAAGGCGGACAGCGCGCCGGGGAAGGGGCTGCAGTATCAGTTGCGCTTCCCGCGCTCGCTCAAGAAGTGATGCGCGGTGGCGTGTTTGCCGGACGGCTGCTTAGTCAGGCCACTGCGCATTGATCTGCAGCGCCTGGTCCATGTTCTTGATGAGCAGGTCCACGTAGTACGGATCCAGGTGGTGCCCCGCCACCTCGCGCAGGTGCTCGGTCACCTTCGCGGCCGGCCAGGCGTCCTTGTAGCAGCGCTTGTGGCTCAGGGCGTCGAACACGTCGGCCACCGCCACGATGCGCGCATACGGGTGGATGTCATGGCCCTTCAACCCCTGCGGATAGCCGCTGCCGTCGAACTTCTCGTGGTGCTGGTGCGCGATCACGGCCGCGGCCTTCAGGATCGGGCGCTGCGAGCCGTCCAGGATCTGCAGTCCGACGGTCGGGTGCTGCTTCATGATCTCCCACTCGTCCTCGGTCAGGCGGCCCGGCTTGAGCAGCACCGCGTCCGGGGTGGCGATCTTTCCCACGTCGTGCATCGGCGCGGCGTGCATCAGGGTCGCGGTCTCGTCTTCCGGCATGCCGGAGACCTGCGCCAGCAGGTGGCAGACCTGGGCCATGCGGCGCACGTGGTTGCCGGCTTCGTTGGAGCGTGACTCCACCACGTCGCCCAGACGCAGGATCAGCTCGGCCTGGGTGTCGGTGATTTCCTGGTTCAGCAGGATGTTATCGAAAGCGACCGCCACGCCCGAGCAGAACACCTCGAGCAGCTGGGAGTCGATTTCCGCGATCTCTTCCACGCCCTTGAGCACCAGCAGCGAGGCCTTGCCGGTGCGGTTCGGGAAGTAGCCGACATAAGTGTCGCCATGCAGGCGCGAGATGCGGTTGTGGCGCGCGTCGTCGAGCTGGGCCACCAGTTCCGGGCCGATCTCGTCGCCTTCGATGTCGCCGATCCGGGCCAGCACCTCGTACTGGCTCTCGCCCGCGATCACGCTCGCGCCCTTCAGGCGCAGCAGCATGCTCTGCTCCAGGCGCAGCAGCGCCACCACCTGCTGCAGCAGGCCGTTGGCGAAATCCTTCAGGCTGCGCTGCTGGAAGATGTGGGTGGAGGCGGCGATCACGCGCTCCAGGCCTTCGCGATAGGTCTGCTGGGTGCGGCGCGCCTCTTCCACCTTCATGATGTCGCGGTAGGCCCGCAGGGCGGCGAAGGTAGTGGTGAACAGCTTGGTGCGATCGAGCTCGGTCTTTTCCTTGTAGTCGTTGATGTCGTAGTCGACGATCACGCGCTCTTCCGGGGCCTGGCCCGGCTGGCCGGTGCGCAGCACGATGCGGGTGAACTGGTTGTCCAGGTCCTGGCGCATCCAGCGCGCCACTTCCAGGCCGCTGTCCTCGCTCTCCATCACGACGTCGAGGAAGACCAGCGCGATGTCCTTCTCGCGTGCCAATACCTGCTTGGCTTCGTCCCCGCTGTAGGCGTGCAGGAACTGCAAGGCACGGCCGTCGAGGCGGAAGCGCGACAGGGTCAGCTTGGTAATGTCATGGATATCCGGCTCGTCGTCGACCAGCAGGACTTTCCATGGAGCCAACTTTGGCGCCGCGTTGGAGAGGAAGGACATAGGCTTACCGTTGTCTTGAGTTGATCGTTCGCAAAATCGAGCGGCAAAAGCAAAAAGAGACTTAGCCGCAAGTCAAATCGATTGTAGCACGACCATCAGTCCTTAACAACAGGCAACATTAAAAGTGTTGGTTAACGATGTCACATGCGGCAAGCCAAGCGCGCTGGATGCGTAAAAACCGTTGGAACCCGGCTACACGTAGCGTTTCTGGCAGCGTTCGCAATAGAAGCTGCGGCGCTTGCTGTGTCCCAGGTTGGCTTTGTGGAAGGGGATGTCGCAGCGCGGGCAGATGCGCTTCGCATGGGCCAGCCAATGCTGCTTGAGGACGTACCGGCGCTTCCATTCCAGGAAGTCGAAGGCGTATTGGCGGGCTTCGTCGACGAGTAGCCGCAGCTTGGCAGCGGGCAGGGCGCCGACGGTCGACAGCGGATGCACGCGGATGCGGAACAGCACTTCGTTCTTGATGATGTTGCCGACGCCCGAGAAGATGTCCTGGTCGAGCAGGGCGTCGCAGGCCAGCATGTCCGGGTTGGCGCGCAGCTTCTTGCGCGCTTTCTTCGGGTCCCAGGCATCCGCCATGACGTCGGCGCTGAAGTCATAGGCCGCATACGTGGCGCGGTCGATCTCGCGGACCTGGCAGGCGTAGAGGTTGAGCACATGGCCGCTGGCGGTCTCGAGCGACAGGCGCGGCGTCTTGCCCTCGCGTCCCTCGTCGATCCGGTAGGTGCCGAACAACAGGAAGTGGACGCGCACCACCATGGCGGGGGTCTCGATGAGCAGGTGCTTGCCCCAGGTGTGGATCGCGTCGATGCGCTGGCCGACCAGGCGGGCCGGATCGATGGCGCGGACGTTGCCGTCGGCACGGACGATCTCCTGGCCGCTGAAATCCCCGACCAGCTCCTTCAAGATATACAGCGACGGTCCTTCCGGCATGGCGGCCTCCTTGCCCTCATTGTCGGCCGAGCCCGGAACTCGCCCCGTGCGCGTCCTCACATAGCAGGAAAAAGCGCATCGGGCGCTTGTAATACTTCGACACAAAGAGGAGTTGACCGTCGGCACAAAAAGCGTATATTCGATGATCGGGCAATATTGAACAACCAAGGGAGTGCCATGAAATCATCGATGTGCAAAGCCGTCCTCGCGGCCATATGCGTGCTGGGTGCCGGCGCCGCCTCGGCGGGAATGAGCGTCAATTACGTGAACCCCGAGAAGTTCTCGGATCTTCCGACCAGCGACTGGGAGCGGGAAAACGTGCTGCGCGATCTGGTCAAGTTTTTCGACAAGCTGGCCCAGGATCTGCCGGCGGGACAGGACTTGACCGTGAACATCACCGACATCGACCTGGCCGGCCGTGAATACCCGGGCCAGCGCGCAACCGGCGACATGCGGGTGCGCGAGGGCAAGTCGGACTGGCCCTACGTGGAGATTCATTACACCCTGAGCGCCAACGGCCAGGTCATCGACAACGGGGTGGCCCAGCTCAGGGACCAGAGCTACCTGCTCCGTCCCACCAAGCTGTCGATGGAAAACGACAGCCTGCGCTACGAGAAGCGGATGATCCAGGACTGGTTCAAGAAGACCATCCTGAAAAAATAAGCGGCCCGCCGCTGACACCTGAAAACGGCGCCTAGGCGCCGTTTTTGTTGACCTGCGCTGCCGGCATCGGCGCTGTGCGCGGTCTAACATTTGGATACAAAACTGCGACAAGGGGGGACTGGAAAGCCGGTGGAAAGGGCGTATATTCGATGCATGAGTGCATATGGAACATGGAAAGGGAAAGCGATGAAAGCCTTGATCGGCAAAGCGGCCTTCACGGCCGTGCTCGCGCTGGGTGCCGCCGGCGCCGCCTCGGCGGGCGTGACCGTCAACTACGTGGAGTCGGACAAGTTTGCCGACCTGCCGTTCGTACCGTGGGAACGCAAGGAAGTGCTGGATGAGCTGGCGCGGTATTTCGCCGAGCTGGGCAAGTCGCTGCCGGCCGGGCAGGACCTGACGGTGGACGTCACCGACATCGATCTCGCGGGCCGTGAGTATCCGACCAGCCACGGCACGCGCGACCTGCGTGTGCTGCAGGGCGGCGCCGACTGGCCGATCATCGAGCTGCGCTACACCCTGAGCGCCAACGGCCAGGTCCTCGACAGCGGCAAGGCCAGGCTGAGCGACATGAACTACCTGAACCAGATCAACCGCCTGACCGACAACGACACCCTGCGCTATGAAAAGCGCATGATCGAGGCGTGGTTCAACAAGACCATCCTGCACAAGCCGTCCTGAACGTCCCCGGGGCGCGCATGCACACCGGCGCCTGCAGCGCCGGTTATTTTCCAAAGCATTCTTGTCAGCCGTCTACGTTGGCCCTGGCGCGCGCGTTCGCCGCCTTCTCGGCCGCGGTTTTCGCCAGCGCTGCCGTATCCTTCACGGTGTAGTCAGCGGGCACGGTGAACAGGGCGGCGGCCGGTTCGTCGCGCTTCAGGCTATCCACCCGGAACACGAACTCGCCGCTGCGCGGGTCGCTGCGCTTCTGGTACACCACGGCCTGCAGCTCCGGCGCAGTCCAGGTCTCGGTGCTGACCACGATCGGGCTGCGGTTGCCGATTTCGCCGGCCGGGATTTCGTAGCTGCGCTGGACGCCGTTCGCCTTCACGCCGCTGAATTCGCGGGTGCCGAGCTCCCTGGTTTCCGCCTTCGCGGCCCATTTGCGGTCGCCGAGCGCGCCGGCGATCAGTGGCGCCACGCGCGCCGCGGCCTGCGCCCCCGCCACCTGGGCGACCCAGATCCGGTCGCCCGAGCGCTCGACCTGCTTGAGGATGGCGCGCTCGCCTTCGGGCAGCTTGCCTTCGCGGCGCAGCGCTTCGATGCGGATGCGCGCCTGGTCTGCCGCGATGCGGGCCTGGGTGCCGGCGACGCGCGCCTCGACGGCGGCGATGCGGGCCTGCGCGCGCGCGATCCTGGCCGCGGCCGCGGGCGCCGCGACCTTGATCGCGGTCTTGTTGCGCGGGCGCAGGATGTAACGCACGCCTTCCACGGGGTCGTGGATCGTCACGGTGATCACGTCGCCGTCTTCGTTGCGCATGTCGGTGCGGGTGCGCCCGGCGCTGTCGCGGTAGCTCATCGACGTGGTCTTGCGCACGATCTGGTTACCGTCGCCGAGGGTCTGGGTGCGTTCCGAGACCATCTCGGCGCTGTAGGGCGCATTCTTGACCAGCCTGGCGCCGGCCATGTGCAGCATCGCGCCCCCGCCGCCCATGGCGTCGGCGAACTGCATACCGGGATGCTGGTCGGCATGCGGCTCGCCGCCGCTGCGGGTAACGATGCGGCGCTCGACGCGCGGCTCGTCCTCGAAACCGATTTCCTCGGCCAGGGCCGGCGCGATGGCGCAGGCCAGCGTTGCTGCAATCAGGATCTTCTTGTTCATCGTGGCTTCCTCTTGTGGGTGGATGGCATGTGCTAATTGATGGAACTGAGCCGCACGGCGAGCGGCTGGCCGTCGGCGGCGACGAGCATTTCGGCGCGCACGGTGTCGGCGGCGTTGTCCGGGCTGACCGGTACGCCGAGCGGCGCCAGCGTGGTGCGCGGCACCTCGGCCTCGACCAGCCGCGCATCGGGTTCGGCTTCGATGCGCTCGAGCGAATCGAGGGCGACGAAGGCGCCGCCCCTGTCGATGGCGACCAGCGGCTGGCTGCGCACGCTGACGGTTTCGTGCGGCGCCTGCGCCAGCAGCAGCACCACCGCCGTCAGCGAGCACAGGGCGCCGGCGGTGCCCCATTGCGGCAGGCTCAGGGCGTGGTACCAGCGGCGCCTGGGTGCGCAGTGCCGCTGGAATGCCTGCAGCAGTTCCTTCTCGACGCAGCGCGGCGCATCGATGCCGGCCAGTTCGCCGCGCAGCGCCGCGAAGGCAGCATCGAGCCCGTCATCGGCCTGGTCGTTCGTATCCCTGAAATGCGTGTCCCCGGGTTTCATGTCCATGTCGTACTCCATCAATGCGTGTGGCACGCCGGCGAATGCGCCTGCAGGCGCCTGGCCAGGGCCGCCCTGCCGCGCGACAGGCGCGAGCGGACGGTACCGATGTCGACCTGGCAGATCGCCGCGATCTCCTGGTACGACAGCTCGTGCAGTTCAAACAGGATGACCGCGTCGCGATAGTGGGCCGGCAGCAGTGCCAGCGCGCGCCGCACTTCCTCGGCCGCCTCGTGGCCGAGCAGGCGGGCGAGCGGCTCGGCGCCGTCGGCGGCCACGTCGAGCTCCAGCGCCCCATCCTCGTCCGGCTCCGGCAGCGCCACCTGGCGCTGGCGTGCCTGTTCCAGCTTCAGGATCAGCTTGCGCGCCACCCCGAACAGGAAGTGCTGCAGCTGGCCGCGCAGCGGATCGAAGCCGAAGCGCTGCGTCAGCAGGCCCATGAAGGTTTCCTGCACCACGTCCGCCGCCATCTCCGGCGCACCGCAGCGCATCAGGACGTAGCGGTAGAGTGGGCCCTGGTGGCGCCGGTACAGCGCCGTGAAGGCCTCGGCCCGCCCGGCATGGCTCTGGCGCAGCAGTTCGTGGTCGGCGGTATCGGCGGGGGCGGTCATGGTCGTCATCTTTACCTCTATTCCGATGACGGAAGTGAAAAGTTCCAGCTATTTTTCGAAAATTGCGGAGGGTCGCCGTTCGAGACGGTGTGCGGGGTGGTGGGGACGGCAGTGCGGGGTGAAGCACAACAGGCGGGGAGTGCGCGCACGGGCGGCTACGCCGGCGTGCGCGGCGGGCAGGGGCGGTGGACGTGGCAGGCGTCGCCGGACGGGTTGCATCCGGCGTTGCGTGTTGCGTGCCCGGCTCAGTCGATCCAGTTGACGCGGTCGAACTTGCCGCGGAATTCTTCCGGCATCATGACGACCTGGCTGGTCTTGTAGTTGAAGAAGACGAAGCCCGATTTGGCCATGGCGATCAGCGTGCGGTCGCGCGGGCGGCTGATGCGGAAGATGATGTCGCCGCCGTACTTGTTGAAGTCCATGACCCCCACCTCGAACAGCAACTGGTCGCGCGCATGCGCCTCGGCCCGGTAGGTGGTCGCCAGGTCGGTGACGATGATGCCGGTGCCGTCGCGCTCGGTTTCGGCCACGCCGAACTCGAACAGGAAGCGCGCCCGCGCCTCGGAGATCATCGAGATCATCGAATCGTTGCCGAGGTGGTTGGCGGCATTGATGTCGGTGACGCGTACCGACATCGGGGTGGAATAATAGAACTGGTCTTCGGGGAAGTTAAGTTGTAAGCGTGCCATTTCTCTATTCTAAACTCAGGGAGTCGATCTTCCAATTTTATAGACGATGCCGCGCGCGGTCATGAGATACAACTCGCCCTGGCCATCCTGTCCGAAGGAGACCACGTTGCCGATGTCGCCGGTGTTCCAGTCGCGCTGCTCCGCGACGCCGCCGGGGACGGCGAGGAAGCTTTTCAGGAAGCCGCGGCAGTAATCCGAATAGAAGTAGCGTCCGGCAAGCTCCGGGATCGCGCTGCCGCGGTAGACGTAGCCGCCCGTGATCGAGCAGCCATTGGCGTCGTTGCCGCCATGCTCGTATTCGAAGGCGGGCAGGGTCAGCCCGGTCCGGTCGCAGGCGGCGGCGTCGTAGCACAGCGTGCCTTCCATCGTGTTCCAGCCATAGTCGAGTCCTGCCGCGCCGGCGGCGACGATATTGATCTCTTCGCGCAGGTCCTGGCCGACGTCGCTCAGGTAGAGCTGGCTGCCGTCGAAGGCGAAGCGCCATGGGTTGCGCAGGCCCGCCGCCCAGATCTCGGCGCGTCGGCCGGCCTGGCCGGCATAGGGATTGCCGACCGGGATGGCGTAGGCTTGCGTGGCGCTGGCGTTGCCCACGTCGATACGCAGCAGCTTGCCCAGCAGGGAGTCCAGGTTCCGGGCATTCCTGTTCGGGTCGCCCGCGCCGCCGCCGTCGCCGGTGCCGAGATAGAGCTTGCCGTCCGGGCCGAAGGCAAGCTGGCCGCCGAAGTGGTTGCTGAAGCCGGGATGCGGGATGCGCAGGATGACCAGGCTCGAGGTCGGGTCGGCCAGGTCGGGATTGGCGCCGGCGGTGAAGCGCTCGATGACGATGTTCTGCTGCAGGTCGGTGTAATAGAGGTAGAAGTAGCCGTTGCGCGTGAACTGGGGATCGAAGGCCATCGACAGCAGGCCGCCTTCGCCGCCGGTGAAGACGCGACCGCCGATGTCGAGGAAGGGGATCGCCAGGGTAGCGCCGTTCTGGACGATGCGGATGCGTCCCGCCCGTTCGAGCACGAATAGGCGCGGATCGCCGGGCGGGGCGGTGAGATAGGTCGGGTTGTCGAGATTGGCGACGACCTCGCGCAGCGCGATGCCGACAGCCGCGCCGCCATAGGCCACGGTGGCGGTGGTGGTCGCGCCCGCACTGACGACGGCCTGTTGCGTGCCGGGGGACGGTATGTAGGTGACGCCGGCGGCGGTGACCGGCGCCGCCACGACGCTGTAGCTGCCCGGCGCCAGGCCGGACAGCGTTCGTGGCCCGGTCAGGTCTTGTAGGTAATTGCCAGGACCGCTCACCCGCAGCGCGGCGTCGACGCCTGCCGGCAGGCCGCCGGCGACGACGTCCAGCGTGCCGGTGGTGGCGGCAGGCGGCGTCGGGCCCTGGGTGCCGGGGCTGCCTCCGCCACCGCCGCAGGCCGCCAGGAACAGGGCGACAAAGACCGGCAACAGGCACTGCAATCGGGTCCACGCACGCATGACAGCCTCCGGGATTTCCTGTATTGGCCAACACATCGGCCTGGCCATTTTGCCAGCAATTGCGGGCTTTGCCATCGCATTCCGGTCAAGCGTGCGGGGCCCGGCGCACCAGGCCGGACGCCGTTCGCCGGTTCATGGCGCCTGGCGTGTCAGGCGGTACATCAGCAGGGCGGCCCGGATCGCGGAACGTTCCAGCGAAGTGAGGTCCACGTGCTCGTTCGGCGAATGGGCCGCGCCGCCGCTGGCGCCCAGGCCGTCGAGGCTGTCGATGATGGGCGCCACGAACTGGATGTCGCCGGCCCCGCGCGCCGTCGGCGGCACCGTACCCACCGGCCCCATGCCGGCGTCAAGGCTGGCCTGCGAATACAGGTCGAGCAGCTTCAGGTTGCCGGGCGTGACCGCCATCGGCGGATAGGAATCGCGGAAGCGGATGCTGGCGCCGGCGCCCGGCAGGCTTTGCGCGACGATCTCGCGCATGCGCGCGTGGGCGCGGTCGCGCTGGGCATAGTCGAGGTAGCGCAGGTCGCCGCGCACGGTGACCGTGTTGGCGATGATGTTGGTCTTGCCGGTAACCGAGCCCTGCGCGCTGGCGTCGTCGAAGGCGACCTCGGTGCCGCCCAGGATCACCCCCGGATTGAAGGTCAGGCCCGGCTCGACCACCTGCTGGCGGAAGCCGTCGAGGATGCGCGCGGCCTCGTACACGGCGCCGTAGCCGCCCGGTCCGAACACCCGCGACGAGTGGCCCTGCCGTCCGGTGACGTCGAGGTCGAAGAAGGCGGTGGCGCGGCGTCCGACCGTGGCCATGGCCTGGCCGTCCGGCCCGGTGACCGAGCCTTCGAAACTGAGCGCCACGTCGCTGCGTTTGGCCAGCGCGATCATGTCGCGGCGCGAGATGTCGCGCGGGTGGCCGGCTTCTTCTTCGTCGCCCGTGAACACGACGGTGATGGTGGCGTCGTCGAGCGCGCCCGCGCGGTGCAGTGCGCGCAGGGCGGCGATCGCGACCACGTTCCCGCCTTTCATGTCGGCCACTCCCTGGCCGCGCGCCGTGGTTTCGCTGTCGCGTTCCCACAGCGGCGCCGGGTCGTCCTGCTCGAACACCGTGTCGAGGTGGCCGAGCAGGAGCAGGCGCCGGCCCTTGCCCTGCGGGCCCATGCGGTTGGCCACCAGGTGGCCGGCGCGGCCCATCTCGCGCGGCATGTCGATCCAGACGGTCTTGAAGCCGAGCGCCTCCAGCTCCTTGCGGAACACGTCGCCCACGGCGCGCACGCCCGCCAGGTTGAGGGTGCCGCTATTGATGCGCGCGCTGCGCTCGAGCAGCTCGATGGCGTCGGGTTGCCAGGCCTTGACCTCGTCGGCAATGCGCTGTTCCAGCGGGGACAGTCCCTGGGCTTGCACGGCCGTGGCGAGCAGGCTTGTCAGTACGAGCGAGAGGGCGAGCTTGCGTGGCATGTCGAATCCTGAGCAATGAAGATGCGCAACTTTACTACGTCAAAAAGTATGGAACAAATCCTGCGCTTGCTAACGGAACAAGCTGCGCCGTACACTGGGCCGTATCGAGTGTCCGCCGGCGCCTCGCGGCGTGCCGGATGGCTTGGCCGAATCGCCGCGTCAACCCGGGAGAAAACGTGAGAATCAGGAAGAACAACAAGCTCGCAGCTCGCCTGCTGATTGCATCCGGCTGCGCATTTTTCGTCACTGCCGCAATGATGCGCCAGCCTGCCTTTGCGGGGACTGGCTGCGCGCTGGTCGCGGTCGGCGCAGCGGTAGGACGGAAGAAGACCGCCAACTAGCGTCCGTCTCGGCGGCGAGCCGCGCCGGCGCCAGGGCAAGGGCGTTCAGGGCCGGTCGGGTGCGCGGGTGCGCGTCTTGGTGACGACGCCCGACGGATTGATGAGCACGACGAACTCGGCGAAGCGCCCCGCGCCGGCCGGCGACTGATACACCCAGGCTTCGTAGCCGCTGTCGAACACGACGCCTTTCGTCGGGCCGAAGGCGGCCAGCAACTGCGCCCTGGTGGTCGTGCCCGGCACCACGGTCTGCTGCAGGCGCTCGGCCGGCACCTGCGTCCCCGGCGGTGCGGCCGTGGTGGCGCAGCCGGCCAGCAGCAGGGTGGCGAACCAGGCGCTGAACAGGGCCGGCCTCATGGCGCATCTTCCATGGTCTCGAACTCCACCAGCGTATCGTCCGGCCAGGAGCTGTCCCAGATCGGCGCATAGAAGGTGCGGTCGAGCATGACCTGGCAGTCGCAGTACTGCAGGTCGGCCCTGGTCTGTTCGCCGCCGGCGTACAGCATGCTGAAGGGAAGCGTGTCGACCCGCGCATCTGGCCCGCTGCCGGCACGCAGGCGCACCGCGAAGATCGGGCGCTCGGCGAAGAACAGGTAATTGCCGTTCGGGCTGTTGCACACCTGCTCGGGCGTGGTCAAGGCATCCGCGATCCAGCCGAACAGGGGTGAACTGTTGGACACCAGCCCGGCCTCGACGCCGACCAGGCACTCCAGGCGCAGGTCGCCCAGGCGGCGGGTACCGGGCGGCAGGCCGGGGGTGACGATCTGCGCGCGCCAGGTCATGCTGCTGGTCTTGCGGTTGGCGACCACGGCGGCGTCCTCGCGTAATGCGGCGTCGATGCGCGGCAGGACGAAACTGTTGTCCGGCGCCACCGGCACCGGGATGCTGAGGCTGTCGCCCGCGATGCGCAGCGTGATCCCGCTCATATCCACGGCCGGCATTCGCGGAAGCAGCCGAAAGCGCAGCGCCGCCTCCGGCGCCAGGGCATGCGCACGCGCGAAGCGTTCCATCCCCTTGATCATTTTTCGGTAGGATTTGTCGACCGGGTCGCGCGTGGATTGCACCTTGACGGTCGCGGGCTGGCCGGCGCTTTGCGCGTGGGCGGCCCGGTGCCCGGCCAGCGATGACACGATCGCCAGGCTGAGGATGACGCGGACGGGAAGCCGCGCCATGGTCTTACCAGTAACGGACGCGCCCGGTGTCCATATGGACGAACTGCGAGCTGTGGTAGTAGCCGACGCCGCCGCCCTTGAGGGACATGGCCGCCTTGTGCAGCATCTTCAGGTCCTTGCCCGGCAGGCGGATGTCGATCGCCTTCGCGTCCATGTGCAGGCTATGCCTGGCGACGCCGCCGCTGGCGGCGCGCAGCTTGGCGTTCGACTCGGGCGAACGGTAGCCGGAAATGATGTGCAGTTCGTGCTTGTTGTCCAGCTTGTGGTTGAGCTGGGTGAGCAGAAGCAGCAGTTCGGGGTCCATCTCTGCCACCTTGTTGTTGCGGTGGTCGCGCAGCACCTTGTTGATGTCCTTCAGGCCGTCCTGGATGAACTCGCCCTCGGCCCAGAAGGTGGTGTTCACCTTTTCGCCCGTGTGCGTGTTGTACAGGCGCAGGGTGCGCTCGCCGGGTGCGGCTTGTGCTGTTTTGGCAAGGGCTGGGATGCTGAGGGAGGGAGCTGCAAGGAGGAGGGAAGACTTCAGGAATGCTCGGCGTGGCATCATCGGATGGGATCCTTTTGGCGGGTTCGCTGAAGGGTCAATTCTACGCCTCCTGTGTTAAATGTGCAGAGAAAATGCAGGAAAATACGCTAAAAAGCGCTTATTGTTAATCATTTGATCAATCCCGGGAGATATTTTCATGACTTATCAAGGTATTGCCGCGTTCGTTGCCACCTTGCTCACGTTCTCCAGCATGCCTGCATCCGCGCAGGCACTGGAGCCGACCGGCGAGCCGCCCGCCGCCAAGGGCTGGAAACGCGAGACCGTGGTCGACGGCTTGCCGCAGCCCTGGGCCATGGCCTGGCTGGCCGACGGCCGCATGCTGGTTACCGGCAAGAAGGGCACGCTGCATCTGGTAGACGGCAAGCGCGTCCAGGACATTGCGCTGGAAGGACTGCCTGCGCTGTTTACGGGCGGGCAGGGCGGCCTGCTGGACATCGCCGTCCATCCTGCGGACAAGGGCCCGAACCCGCGCATCTACATGACCATGGCCGGCGGCACCGAGGATGCGAATCGCACGGTGCTGGTGCGGGGCGTCTTCGACGGCAAGCGCGTGCATGGCATCAAGACCCTGTTCACGGCCTCGCCCTCGAAGAGCGGCGGCCAGCACTTCGGCTCGCGCATCGTGTTCCTGAAGGACGGCACGCTCCTGATGAGCATCGGCGACGGCGGCAATCCGCCGGCACGCGTGGGCCACATGCTGGCGCGCGAGCAGGCCCAGAACCTCAAGAGCCACAATGGGTCGATCCTGCATCTCACCGCCGAGGGCAAGCCGGCGCCGGGCAACCCGCTGGCGGGGCAGCAGGGGGCCTTGCCGGAGCTGTGGAGCATCGGCCACCGCAACATCCAGGGCATGGCCGTCGATCCGCAGGGGCGCGTCTGGGCCAGCGAACACGGTCCGCGCGGCGGCGACGAGATCAACCTGATCGAAGGCGGCAACAACTATGGCTGGCCGCTGCAAAGCTACGGCCTGGACTACAAGACCCGCGAGCCGGTCGGCAGGCGGGTGGTGCCGGGCATGGTGCAGCCGGTGCTCGCGTGGACGCCGTCGACCGGCGCATCGGGCCTGACCTGGTACACCGGTTCTGCATTCCCGGCCTGGCGCGGCAGCCTGTTCTCGGGCGGGCTGGCGACCGAGGACATCCGCCGCGTGGCCTTCGATGCCCAGGGCAGGGTGGCGGCGCAGGAGCGGCTCGACATCGGCAAGCGGGTGCGCGACGTGCGCCAGGGGCCGGATGGCCACCTGTATGCGATTACCGACGAAAAGCGGGGCCGCCTGCTGCGGATCGTGCCGCAGTGAGCTGCCGGATTCACGCGGATCTGTAATAAGAAAAGCTGCTGGGATGCCGGCATCGGCACGACAAGGCGTTGCAGGAGCCGGTGCGCGAGTACCGCGACATCGCGGGCGTCCAGCCGGCCAGCCCGCAAGCTGACGGGAAGCGCTCTTGCAGGGTGGACGGCGTTGCCGCCCGCGCGTTCAGGCAGCCGATGACACGCCGCAGCTTCCATGCAAATGTGACGTGAACGCGCGGTCGGCAGAGCCGACCACCCTACATATCCTTGAAGAGCGCGCTTGCAATCTTCGCCTGCTCCGACTGCGGCATGTCGGTGTTGTTCAGCAGGACCACGACCTGGCCATCCGCCGGGTCGTAGGCGAGCAGGGTCTTGTAGGCCCCGATGGCGCCCGTTTCCCATGCCAGGGAGCGGGCGCCTTGTTTCGTGGCGACGCTTTTCATTTTCCCGCCCAGCGCGTAGTCTTCCGACGGCACCACCACGGTGGACAGGGTCTTGCGGGCCTGGTCCGACAGCAGTTTGCCGAAGTAGACGGTATCGGCGATCTTCACCAGGTCGCCGGCCGTGCTGTACAGCGTGCCGCTGGCGGCGATCATCGGCGGGACCGGCGAAGTCAGGCGCAGGCCTTGCGCGTTGTACGCGACCGCCATGCCGACTTCGTCTTCGTAGCCGGTGGCGGCGAAACTGGTGTCGCGCACGCCGCTCGGCGCCAACACCAGCTCTTCCACCGTTTCGGTAAAGGGTTCTTTCCTGGCGCGCTCGACGACCGCCGCCACCAGGATCCAGTTCGTGTACGAGTAATCCCATTGCTCGCCCGGGGCGGCGCTCGGCGTACCCGCACCGAAGCGCAGGGCCGCTTCCACCGGGCCGATCTCGAGCTTCTGGACCGCCTCCCGGTCCTTTTTCATGGCCTCGGCCAGGCCGTTCGGGATGCCGCTGCGGTTCGACATCAGCTGGCGCAGCGTGACCGCGCCGTTCGCCGCCGGCAGCTCCGGCAGGTAGCGTGCAATCGGCGCGTCCAGCTCGAGCGTGCCCATGTCGGCCAGGCGCAGCACCGTCACGGCGGTGATCCACTTGGTGATCGAGCCGACCAGGAAGCGCGTGTCCCTGGTGACGGGCTGCTTTTCCTCGCGCAGCGCCAGGCCGCTGGCATGGACCACCAGCGGCGAGCGCAGGTCCTTGCGCACGGCCGCGACCCCGCTATAGTCCTTGGGCAGGTGCCGCTCGATGAGTGGACCCGTGCTCAGCCTGGCGATGGCGGCGCAGCCGGGCAGCAGGGGGGCGGTCGCGGCGAGCGCGGAAAGACGGATGAACTGGCGACGTTGCATGCTTGCTCCAGAAAGAATCGTTCAGCCCATTGTAGCCGTGTGCGCCAAAGCCGACGCGAATCGTGAATACTGCAGGCATACCGCAGCGGGAGAATGCCATGACCGAACACACCCTGAACCTGGCGCGCACGGCGCTGGTGCTGATCGACCTGCAGAACAGCAACGTACAGCGCGCGCTGGCGCCCTATACCGCCGAGCAGGCGGTCGGCAATTGCGTGCTGCTGGCGCAGGAAATGCGCAATCGCGGGGCAATGGTCGTGTACGTGCGGGTGCTGGTGGGCGAACTGCCGGCGCCGCTGGCCGATGCGCCGATGCGCCCGTCCGGCGCGCCGCCCTACGACGCCTCGGAGCTGGCGGACATGGCTGGCGTCGACGCCGCCGATGTCGTGGTCACCAAGCGCCAGTGGGGCGCCTTCTACGGCACCGAGCTCGACCAGTTGCTGCGCCGGCGCCACATCGACACGCTGGTGCTGGGAGGCATTGCGACCAACTTCGGCGTCGAATCGACGGCGCGCGCCGCCTTCGACCGCAACTATGGCCTGCTGTTCGCCGAGGATGCGATGACCAGCATGGACGCCGAGGCGCACCATTTTGCCTGCAAGAACATCTTTCCGCGCATGGGCCGGGTGCGCTCGACCCGGGCGCTGATCGATTTGCTGCAGGCGGGTACCGGCGACGCCTGAACCGCCGCCTTCGTAGGGTGGGCGGCTCCGCCGATATGCGGGAGCAGCCTGCGCCACGTGCGCCGCCCACGCGTTCAAGCGCAGGTCGGGCAGGCAGAGCGGCTATTCATGCGCTGCCTGAACGCGTGGGCGGCTCCCAAGTAGGCGGGCGGATCCGCTTGCCCGATACAGCCGCCCACCCTACGGGCATCAGCCTTGCCGGTTGATCTCGGCCGTGATCTCGTAGGCGCGCAGGCGCGCCGCGTGGTCGAAGACCTGCGAGGTGATCATCAGTTCGTCCGGCCTGGTGCGCGCGATGAAGCTGCGCAGCTGGCTTTCCACCGTGGCCGGCGAACCGATCGCGGTGCAGGACAGGACGCTGTCGAGCATCATGCGTTCGGCCGTCCCCAGGCTCTCCAGGTAGCCCGGCACGGGCGGCTGCAGCTTGCTCGGGCGGCCGCTGCGCAGGTTCACGAAGGCTTGCTGCATCGAGGTCGCCAGCACCTGGGCCTCGGCGTCGGTGTCGGCCGCGAACACGTTAAAGCCCAGCATCACGTAAGGCTGGTCGAGCTGCTTCGACGGGCGGAAGCTTGAGCGGTAGAGCTCGATCGCCTGCATCATCATCTGCGGCGCGAAGTGCGAGGCAAACGCGTAGGGCAGGCCCAGCACCGCCGCCAGCTGGGCGCCGAACAGGCTCGATCCGAGGATCCACAGCGGCACCTCCAGGCCCGCACCCGGCACCGCGGTGACGGTCCGGCGCGGCGAACCGGCGAAATAATCCATCAGCTCGACGACGTCCTGCGGGAATGCGTCGGCATCCGAGGCCAGGTTGCGGCGCAGCGCGCGCGCGGTGGTGTGGTCGGAACCGGGCGCGCGGCCCAGGCCGAGGTCGATGCGTCCCGGAAACAGCGAGGCGAGCGTGCCGAACTGCTCGGCGATGACCAGCGGCGAATGGTTCGGCAGCATGATGCCGCCGGCGCCGACCCGGATCGTGCTGGTGCCGGCCGCCACATGGCCGATCAGGACCGCGGTTGCCGCACTGGCGATGCCGGGCATGCCGTGGTGTTCGGCCAGCCAGAAGCGCCGGTAGCCCCAGCGCTCGCCGTGCTGGGCGAGGTCGAGTGAGCGTTGGAAAGAAGTTGCAGCATCGCTGCCTTCGGTGATGGGCGCGAGGTCGAGTATGGAGAATGGAATCATCCATTCATGATACGCCGATGCGTTTTTTCGCGTGCGCGGCGGCCTTGAATTGTCCTCACGATACGCATGCGTAAAGATTGACCCGTGGCGGCCCCGTCCTTATGATCGGACCGACCATTCAGCCATCCATCCTTCCTGTCCATGACCAGCATCCCGACCTCGCCATGCCGCCTTCCCCTTCTCGCCACGCTGTGCACCGCCCTGTTGGCGACCGGCTGCGCGCAGTTGCCGGGGCCGGGCGGCGCCATGCGTGCTGAAGCACCGCAGTTCGCCCGTTTCGACGCCACGCGGCTGGCCGACATCGACCGCGCCATCCTGGACAATGTCGCGGCGCGCAAGCTGCCCGGCGCCGTGTTCCACCTCGAGCGCGCGGGCGCGGTCTACGAGAAGGCGTATGGACGCTTTACCTATGACGAGGGGGCGACGGCGGTAACGCCGGACACCGTGTTCGATGCCGCCTCGCTGTCCAAGGTGCTGTCCACCGCGCCCTCGGTGCTGCTGCTGGCCGAGGACGGCAAGCTCGACCTGGAGGCGCCGCTGGTGCGCTACTTCCCGGAGTGCGCGGGCGGCGGCAAGGAAGCGATCACGGTGCGCCAGCTGCTGACCCATTCGTCCGGACTGCCGGCGGGCCTGCCCGCCAGGCCGGCCTGGGAAGGCAAGGAGGCGGCGCACGTGCTGGCCTGTTCCCAGACCGTGACGCACCCGCCGGGGAGCTTGTTCCGCTACTCGGACATCAACTACATCCTGCTCGGCCAGCTGGTCGAGCGCGTGTCCGGCATGCCGCTGGAGCGCTTCGCGCAGCAGCGCATTTTTGGCCCGCTCGGCATGCGGGACACCGGCTACCTGCCCCTGGCGCGCATGACGGCCGCGCGCATCGCGCCAACCCAGCGCGGGGCCGCGGCCACCGGCGCAGCCGACCAGGCCCTGCACGGCGACCTGGCGTCCGGCCAACTGCTGGCCGGCGTCGTGCACGACCCGACCGTGCGCCGCATGGGCGGCGTGGGCGGTTCGGCCGGCGTGTTTTCCACCGCGCGCGACGTGGCGCGCTTCGGCCGCATGCTCGTCAACAAGGGCGAGCTGGACGGCGTACGGGTCCTGAGCGAGGACAGCGTGCGCCTGCTCACCACCGTCCAGTCGCCGGCCGGGCTGGCCTTGCGCGGCATGGGCATGGACATCGACTCGCCCTATGCGCAGCGCCCGCGCGGCAGCGTGTTCCCGGTCGGCTCCTATGGACATACCGGCTTCACCGGCTGCATCCTGTGGGTCGATCCGCAGTCGCGCAGCTTCTACGTTTTCCTGTCGAACCGCGTCTATCCGGACGACAAGAGCAACGTGCTGGCGCTGTATACCCAGCTCGGCACCCTGTCGGCACAGGCGGCGGGCGTGCGGGCGACCGATGCCGCCACCGTGGCCGCTGCGCCGCCGACGCGATGATGTGACTTTTTGTTTTTGCCGGGCGGCTACCGTGCGCCTGCCTCACATCGGCTTCTCTACACTCGGAGTCCTAATTCAATATCTTATTGATATTGTTGAGTTTTTAGGCCCCCGACAATAAATGAGGAGATCGACATGAAAATGAACAAGCTACTGAAAGGCCTGCTCGGCGCTTCCGTCGCCGCTGCCATGTTCGGCGCCACCACGGTGCATGCCCAATCCTCGGACGGCACCCAGAACACCCGCGGCGCCGGTACCGGCAGTGCCGACACCCGGCAGAGCGGCAGCATGAACGATCAAAGCAGCGGCAGTTCGTCGGCCAGCGCAACCGGCAGCCCGGACCAGCAGTACAAGCAAGACAAGCAAGGCAAGAAAGACAAGTGGGACAAGAAGCGCGGCAAGATGGACGCGAGCGGATCGAGCAGCAGTGGCACGATGGGATCGGGCCACAGCGGTGCGATGGGGACGAGTGGCTCCAGCAGCATGGGCAACATGGGCAACCAGAGCGGTTCGACGGATACGAGCGGTTCCAGCAGCATGAGCGGCCAGAGCGGTTCGATGGACACCGGCAGTTCGGGTGTCGAGGCGGGCCGCACCAGCACCGGTCATTCGAGCGAGCCGGAGACCCGTCGCTCGACCAGCGGCTCGTCGGAGTGGAACGATGCGTCGGGCACCAGCGGTTCGATGGGCACCAGCGGCACCGGCACCAGCGAGTCGATGGGTACCGGCACCGGCACCATGGACGCCACTGATCGTGCCGGCACCACCGGCACCACCGGCAGCACCGGCAGCACCGGCACCACCGGTACCACCGGCACCACCGGTACCACCAGCACCACCGGCACCACCGGCACCACCGGCCGCGGCTACTGATTCGCGCCGCGCCGCGGTCGTGCCCTGATGCGGCCAGCGCGGTCGCATGCGACACCAGCCTGCGGGCTGGTGTCGTCGCTCAGGGGCGTCGCTCAGGGGCGTGGCCGAGCCCGGATGCGCATCAGCGCACGCTGCGGCCCCGCATGCCGGGGCGCGACGCGCGCGGCGGCGGCGTGTCGTCTGCCAGTTCCACCTTCTCGAGCGGGTCCGGCGCCGGCCCGTGCAGTACATTGCCCTCGATGTCGAAGCGCGAGGCGTGGCAGGGGCAGTCCCAGGAGCGCTCGGCCGAGTTCCAGTGCACCGCGCAGCCAAGGTGGGTGCATTTGGCCGATACGGCGTGCAGGCCGCCCTGGGCATCGCGGTAGACCGCGATCTTGCGCAGGCCGTCGCGCACCACCGCGCCTTCGCCGGCGGCGATTTCCTGTACCGAATCGACGTCGCCGCCGGTCAGCCATTCACCGTAGCGCGCCATGGTGTTGGCCTGTTCGTGCGCGAAGTCGGTGAACCCGTGCACCGGCTTGCGCGACGGGTCGTACAGCGCTGTCCATGGGTTGCCGCGTCCGGCGATCAGGTCGCTCACCAGCATGGCGCCGATGGTGCAGTGGGTCATGCCGTTGCCGGAGTCTCCCGTGATCAGGTAGACGTTGTCGTCGTCCATCGGATTGCGGCCGAGGTAGGCCAGGCCGTCGGATGGTTCCATCACCTCGCCCGACCAGCGGTAGGCCACCGCCCCGGCCATGGGGAAGTGCGCGCGGCTCCAGCGTTCGATCTCGTCGTAGCGGTGTTCCGGGTGATCGTCCTGGCCGGTCTTGTGGTCGGCGCCGCCCACGACCAGGATGTCGTGGTCCGCGCCGGGATCGGGGGTTTCCAGGCGCACGTAGTAGTAGGGGTCGCCCGTGTCCCATAGCAGGATGCGCGGCACCGACCCGCGCGGCACGCGCATGCCGATCACATAGGTGCGGTAGCCGGCCTGCTTGGTGTGCATCACCACCCGGTCGTTGAAGGGCGTGTGCGTGGCCAGCACCACATGGCGGGCGCGGATCTCTCCGTGGTCGGTACTGATCGTCTGCTGCGTATTGTCGCCGCGCAGACGGTGGGCATGGGTAGCGCCGTGGACGCGGCCGCCGAGGCGTTCGATCGCCTGCGCCAGTCCGGCCAGGTACTTGAGCGGATGGAACTGGGCCTGGTTCGCATAGCGCACGGCAGGGCCGCTGTCGAAGGGCAGGCCGGGCACGCGCGGCAGCAGTTCCACCGCCACCCCGGCGCGCGTGGCGCTGTGGTATTCCTTGCGCAGGTCGCGCGAGGCGTTGCCGGGCAGGGCATACAGGTAGCCGTCGAGGCGCTCGAATTCGCAGTCGATGTGTTCGGTGGACTTGATCTCGCCCGCGATCGATTCGACCAGGCCGATCGCACTGGCATAGCTGTCGGCCACCAGGCGCGCCCGGTCGGCGCCGAACTTGTCCTCGATGTAGGTGTACCACTCGTCCGGCGGAAACAGGTGCGCCGTGGTGCGGCCGGTTTCGCCGGCGCCGATGCCGAGCGCGTCGATCACCGTGACCTCGAGACCTTCCTTTGCGAGCAGGTAGGCGGTGGTAAGGCCGGCAATGCCGGCGCCGATCACGCACACCTCGGTATCGAGGTCGCCGGGCAGGGGTGGACGGGAGGGGAGCTCGGCGGTGTCCATCCAGACCGAGACCGAGGCGCCGTTGGTGGAAGCAGTCATGTCGCATCCTTTCTGTGCAAGGGCGCCGCAAGAAGGAAGGGACAGGGCGGCGCGTGTCCATCGAAGCCTGGACAGTCTACTGTGGCCTGCAAAAGGCCGGAGCACGATGGCGCCGGCTTGCTGTGGCGCCGATATCGCATTGGTCGACAGAACCGTCAATATCTGGTGGCAAACATGTTCGCGTGGCGTAGAATCAAGAAAGATTGCTGCAGAGTATTGCCTCTAGGAACCGTATGGACCTTGCCATCCCGCCCGAAGTGCGCGCCCCCAGCGCCATGAAGCTGTCTGAACTCATCGGCGCGCTGAGCTATGCGCTCGACATCACCGAAGGCCAGCCGGCCGGACATTGCGTGCGCTGCTGCTGGATCGGCATGCATATCGGCCGTGCGGCCGGGCTGCCGGAGCAGCAGTTGTGGGAGCTGTACTACACGCTGCTGCTCAAGGACCTCGGCTGCAGCAGCAATGCCGCGCGCATCTGCGCGCTGTACCTGACCGACGACCTGCACTTCAAGCGCGACTTCAAGACGGTGGGCGACAGCCTGCCGCAGGTGCTGTCCTTCGTGCTCACCCACACCGGCCTGAAAGCCGGCCTGGCCGAGCGCTTCCGCAGCGTGATGACGATCCTGCGCGACGGCCCGGCGATCGCCCAGGACCTGATCGCGACCCGCTGCCAGCGCGGCGCCGAGATCGCGCGCCTGCTGCGTTTTCCGGTCGGCGTCGCCGCCGGCATCTTTTCGCTCGACGAGCATGTCGACGGCAGGGGCAAGCCGGACCGGCTGGTCGGCGAGGCGATTCCCGTGTACGCGCGCATCGCGCTGCTGGCCCAGGTGATCGACGTGTTCCACACGGCCTCGGGACGCGACAGCGCGCTGCGCGAAGCGCGCGGTCGCGCCGGCAGCTGGTTCGACCCGCGCCTGGTGCGCGCCTTCGAGGAAGTGGCGGCCGATCCCGGTTTCTGGCAGGTGCTGGCCTCGCCCGGCGTCGATGCCGCCGTGGCCGCGCTGGAACCGGGCGCACACGCGGTGACGCTGGATGACGATTACCTGGACGACATCGCCATGGCCTTCGGCCAGGTGGTGGACGCCAAGAGCCCGTACACCAGCGGGCATAGCGCGCGGGTGGCGCTGTACACCGACATGATCGCCGAAACGCTCGGGCTGCCGGCGCAGCGCCGGCGCTGGCTCAGGCGCGGCGCGCTGCTGCACGATGTGGGCAAGCTCGGGGTCAGCAACAGCGTGCTGGACAAGGCAGGTGCGCTCGATCGTGATGAATGGGAAGCGGTGCGGCTGCATGCCGCCTATACCGAGACCATCCTGGGACGGATCGATGCGTTTGCGGAACTGGCGCTGATTGCCGGCGCCCACCACGAGCGCCTCGACGGCAGCGGCTACCCGCGGGGGCTGAGCGGGGAGGCGATCGGCATCGAGACCCGCATCATCACCACCGCGGACATTTTCGATGCGATCACGGCCGAGCGCCCCTACCGCGGCGCGATTCCGGTGGAACAGGCGCTCGGCATGATGGAAAAGACCGTCGGCAGCGCGCTCGACCCGGCCTGCTTCACGGCCCTGAAGGACGCACTGGCGCGCGTACCCTTGCCGTAGGCCGCGCGAGGCGGCCGCCGGATCAGCGGCGGCGCGCCGCGGCCAGGCCCGCCATGCCGAGGCCGAAGATCAGCAGGGTGGCCGGTTCCGGCACGCCCGACGGCGGTGCGCGCAGGGTATCGATGCGCAGGGTATCGAGGCCCACGTAGTTGGCGCGTGCTTCTTCGCCGGCATGGACGAAACCGAGGCGCGCGAACATGCCTGCCATCGGATCGATGGTCAGGGTGAACTCGGTCCAGCCGTCCTGCGGGGCGGTGACCGTCATCGACTTGATGAAGGCGCCCGTGTCCGGCGCGCCGTTGGTATAGCCGTAGACCACGATATCGCTGAAGCCCGCGTCGGCGGCGCCGCGCAGCCAGAAGCTGGCGACAGCGCCGTTATCGAGCGAGAACACGGGCGTGAACAGGCGGTCGTCGAGCTCTCCGCCCGGCGCCGCGCTTTCGAAGCTCGAGGCGATATAGGCGTCCGGAGCGCCCTCATGGGCCTCGAACACCGCCGGGTTGCCCTGCACCCAGCCTGGCGCCACGCCCGGCGGTTGGCTTTGGTTATCGAAAATCCAGCCCTGGCCCGGCAGGGCGCTGACGTCGTCGAAATCTTCCGCCAGCAGGACCGCTGCCTGTGCCCAGCCCATCGAGGACACCAAAGTCAGGGCAAGCATCCACTTCTTGATCATGTTTCGCCTCCGTGCGTTGAATTGAAAGAGTATGCATCCTGGGTAATGCCAACTACCATCCGCCTCTCATCAAATGCATAAAAGCACGGATCATGCCAGAAAGATAAACCATTGATTTTGCTTATAAATAGCCTATTTGCTATTAGAAAAGATTATAAATATGTAAAAGTATTCGACAGCGACGGGGCGCTCGTGTTTACGGCCGGCGCCGATGCGCCAGCCTGGCCGTCGCGGGTGGCGGCCGCAGCCCGCCTGCCTCGGACCTCGTCGGTCGCGCGCAGGCAGGAAAGGCGGAAAGATGATCTTCCCTTGCTTGCCCGGTTTGCTATGCTAGCGGCTTCGCTGTCGGCGCCGTGCCGCCGGCCACCCATGTAAGTAAGGAGCACAACGATGGTCTCGCTGCAGGAACAGTTGCTGAAAGCCGGCCTGGTGGACAAGAAGAAGGTTCAGAAGGTCAACCAGGACAAGAGCAAGCAGAAAAAAATCGAGCGCCGCACCGGCGCCGAAACGGTGAACGAGTCGCGCGAGGCTGCGCTGGAATTGCAACGCAAGAATGCCGAGCGGGCACGCGAACTGAATGCGCAGCGCGACGCCGCCGCCGCCCAGCAGGCGGTCAAGGCGCAGATCGCCCAGCTGGTGGAGCAGAATCGCCAGCCGCGCAGCAAGAACGGCAAAGGCGACATCGCCTATCACTTTACGCATGGCAGCAAGATCGAGCG